>JAFGNZ010000079.1 GCA_016926755.1 Myxococcaceae bacterium
AGCACTCTTGAGCCGTCCGCCTGGAGCCTATGGGGTGCCTCCTATGCGCCCTCTTCGCTCTGCCTCATTCGCCGACAAGCTCCTAGGAACTCATAGGCGCCGCCCGTTCAAGGCTCAGAACTTGAAGCCCGCACCGAGCTTGAGGCCGGTGTAGCCCAGCTCACCCCGCAGCCAGAACGAGTCGCCGAGCTTGTAGAGCACGCCCGTCGCCGAGTTCCAGTAGAGGCCTCCTCCGGAGAAGGAGGAGCCCGTCACGCTGTCCCCCCAGAAGATGAAGTGCCAGCCCAACCCCAGCTTGCCGTAGGCCGCGAGCTTGGGAGTGAAGTGAAAGGTCCAGCGCCCCTCCACGGGAATAGCCAATCCCGTGTAGCTGTAGCCCGTTCCCAGGTACCCCCAGTCGGCGTACCAGACGTCTCCTCCGAGCTCCAACTCGAAGGAGTCATTGAGCGTTGGGATGAAGCCCTCGGGGACGATGGGCATCTCGTACCGAGCGCCCGCGCCAATCCCAAAGCCATACCACCAGGGGACGATGCCAAAGAAGGACAGCATCGGGCTGCGCTCTTGCGGCCCCGTATCGTAGAGCCCCCCCGCTGCGCCTTGAGGCGCTGTCGCGGCGCTCTCCTCGGACTCCTCACTCGCCAGCGCCTCCCCCGGAGCAAATGCCAACAGGCCCACCACCAGACTGAGTGTCCCCACCAAGCCTCTCATCGTCAGACTCCCCTTCTCGAAGGTTTCAGCGGGGACGCTATATCACCGTTCGAGCCTCGAAGCGCAGGGCAACCCGCCCGAGCGGTGAGGGCCGCGACGGACTCCGCCTCGAGCACCCGCCAGCCCTGGCTCTCCAGCGAAAGCGTCCGGAGGGCCCGGAGAGGACCGGAGCCAGAGATGAGCAGGATGAGAGGGTTCATCACGGCGGACAGGCGGGGGGAGCGAGCGGCAGATGAAGCCTTCCCCCAGCGGCTGGAGGAGGCTCGCAGTCTCGGCATCGCACCTGCCGAGTCAAGGTTGACCTTCAGCCAGATGTTGAAAGTTGCAGCACATAACATCTGGGGGCCGGCTGCTGGAGCGGCGCCTCGCCCGCTCGTGGCTCGAGACACCCTTCGGTGGCCATGCTGCGCCACGCACTCTGGGTGCTGGTAACGTGGCCCGGTCAGCTTCCGGCAGCGGAGTCGTGGCCGGGCGGCCGCGCCGGAGAAGCCACAGTCCCAAGGAGATCCGCCATGCAGGAGTGCTCATTCCCTTCACGCGTACCAGGTGCGCGCGGCTGGTTGCTGGCCGCGCTGGTGGGAGCCTTGCTGAGCGGCTGCGACGGGCCCGAGCCTCCCCCGGAGCCCGAGCCCCAGCCGTGGGCCGCCGTCGCGCAGTCCCGCCGTGAGGCGCTGCTGTCCATCACCGGCACCTCGAGCTCGGACGTCTGGGCCGTGGGCGCGGACCGCGGGCGAGGCCCCCTGGTGCTGCACTACGACGGCACGGCCTGGCAGGAGCTGGCCACCGGCCACCGCGGCGATCTGTGGTGGGCGCACGCCTTCGAGCAGGGCCCGGTGCTGCTGGCGGGCGCCAGCGCCACCATCCTGCGCTACGAGGACGGCCAGTTCACGCGGATGAGCACGCCCGGGCTGGCGCGGCACACGGTGTATGGCCTGTGGGGCTCCCGGCCGGATGACGTGTACGCGGTGGGCGGCGTGTCCGGCCGCGGCGGCTTCATCTGGCACTACGACGGGAGGGCCTGGCAGGAGGTGGCGCTGCCCTACGCGGAGATGCCGCGCACTTCGGACGGAGACGTGCCCGGCCTCTTCAAGGTGTGGGGCACGGGCCAGGGGGACGTGTACGTGGTGGGCGCCCTGGGCGTAGCGCTGCGCTCGCGCGCGGGTGGGGCCTTCGAGCGGCTCCCCACGGGCACCACGAGCCGCCTCTTCACCGTGCATGGCGCGGGGGACAGCGTGGTGATCGTCGGCGGCGAGGGCCAGGGAGAGATCCTCGAGCTGAACGCCTCCGGGCAGTTCGAGGCCCGGACGCCCGAGGGGTGCCCGCTGCTGCAAGGCGTGGCGCTCTCCGCGGACGGCAGCGGCTGGGCCACCGGCGCCCGCGGCGAGGTGTACCAGCGCAAGGCAGGGACGTGGGAGCGCGTGAGCCACGGGCTGCAGCTGGACGTGCAGTCGCTGCACGCCAGCTGGGTGGATCCGCAGGGCGGCGTGTGGGCGGTGGGCGGCAACGTGCTGTCGAGCGGCCTCAATAATGGAGCGCTCCTGCACCAGGGCCCCGAGGTGCCCCAGGTGCCCGCACCGTTCATCCCCGAGCCCCCCGCCGCGAGCTGCCCGGCGCACGAGGTGGATCCGCAGCCCACCGCCTCCATCGCGCGCCGCTGGAACGAGCAGCTCCTGGGCGCCATCCGCCGGGACATTCCCCGGCCGACGGTGCACGCGCGCAACCTCTACCACGTGTCCGCCGGCATGTGGGACGCGTGGGCCGCGTATGACGCGACGGCGGACGGCACCTTCCTGCGCGAGAAGCACACCGCCGCGGATGTGGCGGCCGCGCGCGCGGAGGCGATCAGCTACGCCGCGTTCCGCGTGCTCACCCACCGCTACTCCTCGGCCATCGGCGGAGCCACCTCCAAGTCGTGCTTCCGCGCCTTCATGCTGAAGCTGGGGTACGAGCCGGACGCGACGGGCACGGACGGCGACAGCCCGCGCGCGCTGGGCAACCGCATCGGCCAGCTCATCATCGGCTTCGGCGCGGACGACGGGGCCAACGAGCAGAACGACTTCAAGGACACCACGGGCTACACGGTGGTGAACCCGCCCCTGATCGTGGAGGACCCGGGCGCGACGGTGACGGACCCCTCGGCCTGGCAGCCGCTCAACCTCGCGGTGGCCGTCACGCAGAATGGCATCGACACCACGGCCGGCGTACAGGGCTACATCGGCGCGCACTGGGGGCAGGTGGCGCCGTTCGCGCTCGTCCGCCCCGGCGGTGGCGGGCTGTACCTGGATCCGGGCCCGGTGCCCGTGTTCGGCGCCGCGCTGCGCGCGCACGCGGTGGAGGTGCTGCAGAAGTCGAGCTGGCTGGGCGGCGACGAGCCGATCGATCTCTCCCCCGGCGCGATGGGCAACAACAGCCTGGGCGCGAACGATGGAACGGGCCACCCGGTCAACCCCGCCACCGGTCAGCCCTATATCCCCAACGTGGTGAAGCGCGGGGACTTCGGGCGGGTGCTGGCGGAGTTCTGGGCGGATGGCCCGAAGTCCGAGACGCCGCCCGGGCACTGGAACGTCCTCGCCAACCAAGTGGCGGACTCCGCGGGCTTCTCCCGGCGCCTGTTCGGCGCGGGCGAGCCGGTGGACGCGCTCGAGTGGGACGTGAAGGTGTACCTGGCGCTCAACGGCGCCGTGCATGACGCGGCCATCACCGCCTGGGAGGTGAAGCGCGCCTTCGCCACCGCCCGCCCCATCACGCTGATCCGCTACATGGGCGGGCTCGGGCAGTCCTCGGATCCGAGCGGCCCCGCGTACCACGCCTCGGGGCTACCGCTGGTGCCGGGGCTCATCGAGCTCATCACCGCCGAGAGCGCCGCGCCGGGCGGCCGGCACGCGCACCTGGCCCGCTTCCAGGGGCAGGTGGCGGTGCACGGGTGGCGGGGAGAGCCGGGCGATCGCCTGCGCGAGGTGGGCGGCTCCGGGTGGGTGCGCGCCGTGGACTGGATGCCGTACCAGCTGCGCACCTTCGTGACGCCGGCCTTCCCGGGCTTCATCTCCGGACACAGCACCTTCAGCCGGGCCTCGGCCGAGGTGCTCACGGCCATCACCGGCAGCGCGTACTTCCCCGGCGGCCTGGGCGAGTTCGTCGCGGCCCGCGACAGCTACCTCACCTTCGAGGAGGGCCCGTCCACGGACGTGCGGCTGCAGTGGGCCACGTACTACGACGCGGCGGACCAGGCCGGTCAGTCACGGCTGTGGGGTGGCATCCACGTGGAGCCGGACGACTTCGTGGGCCGCCGGCTTGGGCAGCGCGCGGGGCTGGCCGCTGTCGAGCGGGCCCGGAGCTTCTTCGAGGGCACCGCCGTCCCCTGAGTGGGGGTGAACCGAGGCACGCAAGCAGGCCGGCGGCGCATGGCAGAAAGCTGTCGGACAACCGGACAGCTTCCGGGAGGCGGGCCTCGGCACGCACTCCGGCGCGAGGCCCTGCGCCACCCACACGGCGCATCGCGGCAGCCCCCGCTCTGAGACGCAGGGGCTGCCGGAGAGGCCGCGGGGCTACCAGGGACAGTCGATGACTTCCACGGTGCGGGTGAGCGGCACGGAGCTGTTGCCACCACTGTCCGTCACCGCGTAGCGCAGGGTGTAGAGGCCCTCGACCCAGCCGTTCACCTCGCCGGTGCGCGAGACGGTGGGGCTCACGTCCCCGTAGCAGGCGTCCATCGCCTCCACTCCCGGCTCCACCCAGGCGCTGCCGCAGGTGTGCACCATGTGCGAGGCGCCTCGGAGGGTGAGCAAGGCAGGAGTGCGGTCCTCCACGTGCACGGTGCGGATGGCTCCCACGGTGAGTCCCCGTGCATCCCACGCGAGGTACTGGACGGAGTAGGTGCCCTCGGCGCTGGTGTCCGGCCCGGGCCCGTAGGGGTCCTGGCCTGAGTTGTAGCGGTGCACCTCCAGCGGGGCTCCGCAGCCGTCGGTGGCCACCGCGCCGAGGTCGATGTACACGTCCAGCCCGCACTCGAGCGTCATCTGGCTGTCACCGTTGAGCACCAGCGAGGGTGCGCCGGCGTCCTCCAACACCGTCACCGTGCGCGGGGCTCCCTGCGTCACATTGCCCGCGGCGTCGCTCACGCGGTAGCTGACGGAGTAGGTGCCAGGAGTGCTCGGGTCCAGGCCCACCACCTCCACGCTGGCGCTGAGCTCTCCCTGGCACACGTCCGTGGCCACCACGCCCACGGTGGCCGAGTGGCCACAGCCCACCACCAGCGGATCCTCTCCCACCAGCGTGAGGGTTGGGGCCTGGGTGTCCACCACCGACACCTGGGTGGTGCAGGCGGTGGTGTTGCCGCCCACGTCGTTGGCCGAGTACGTCACCGCCGTCGTACCCAGCGGATAGCTGGCCTCTCCGCCACCGGAGACGCTGGCCAGCTGGCAGCTATCCGTGGCCGCCGCTTGGGGCAGGGAGACAATCGCGGCGCCCTGGCCCGAGCACTCGGCCGTCACCGCGGCCGGACAGGTGAGGCTCGGCGCCTGGGTGTCCACCACGGACACGGGGAAGGAGCAGTTGGACTGGTTGCCCGCCGAGTCCTTCGCCGTGCACGTCACCGCCGTCGTCCCGTGAGAGAAGTGACTGCCGGAGGCGGGGGCGCAGGTGATGCTGGGAGCCGCGCCGCAGTTGTCCGTGGCGCTCGGGGAATAACTGGCCGTGGCCCCGCCCGCGCTGCACTCCAGCGTCGGCACCTGCCCGCACGTGAGCGCCGGAGGCGTCTCGTCGAGCACTGTCACCGTGGCGTCGCACGAGTCGCTCTCTCCCAGGGAGTCCGTGCACGTCAGCGTCACCCGGTTGATGCCCAGGCCATAGGAGCAGTCCGGAGTCTGCACGCAGGTGATTTCGTCTCCGTCCGGATCATTCGAGCCGTCATCCACCGAGGCACACGCCGCGCACGCGGCGTCCGCCGTCAGCACCCGGTTGCTGCACTTGGCATCGGGCGGGCGGTTGACGCAGGCCGCCTCATCGCAGTCGGGGCCGTCCACCGGGTCATCCCAGACAAGGTTCTGGAAGCCGCTGGCGGGCTCGGGCAGCCCCGCGGTGAAGGCGAACACCTGGATGGTGTTGCCGCAGGCCTGCAGCGCCACGGGGATGGAGAAGGCCGGGTCGATGCCGCAGGACTCACACAGCGTCACCTCCGGTCCACCGTTGAGCTGGTACCAGATGCGGTCCACCTCGGCGGGGTGGCTCTTCACCACGCCCGTCACGGTTTGAGAGGGGCCCGAGGCGCACGTCGGCTGGGGAGCGATGGCCACCGCCAGGGGAGGCACCAGCTTCAAGCGCTGGCCGCAGCCGAGGGTGAACTGCATCGGCTGGAAGGTGGCCTGGTTGGTGCTGCCGTTGCTGTTGACGAGCGTGGCGCCGGGCGTGAGCGTGTAGCTGCCCTGGGGCAGGGTGAAGCTCACAGAGCCGCGATTCTGCGCGTAGGTGATGGCCTCGGGTGTCGGAATGCCCACGGCCGCGGGGATGCCCGAGGCCAGGCCCGTGACAATGTAGTCAGCAGCGAGCTGGCGCCAGTCGGTGCCCTTGAAGCTGCCCGAGATGGAGGCCGTCGGGTTGAAGAAGGGCGTGTCCTCCGTGGAGAACTCGATCTGCACCTCGTTGAAGCAGTACTCGTGGTCCACGCGGAAGCGCTGTCCCGGCTGGAGTGGCGCGGGCGGAGTGCTCTGCTTCTGCTTCAGGTCGAGGTACCCGTAGCGGAAGCGCGCCGGATCGTACTCCCCGGGGCGGGTGACGAAGTTGTAGCCCTGCGTCCAGAAGCCGAGCCTCAGCAGATCCTGCCTCCAAAGATGAGGCTCATCGTAAAGGTAGGGCAGGAGTTGCTCGTAGCCGGAGGACAGCTCGCCCGTCGTTGGCGCGAAGGCCCCTGGGAATGCTGTCGCGGAGCGGGCGCCCAAAGAGCCAACGGTCTGGAGCTGCGTGCTGTACCGAGTAAAGGCGTAGAAGTCGGTGTTGTTGGGAATCCCATCCCCGTTGGAGTCATGGTCCGCCTCGAAGAAGAGAGCCTGGAGCGAGCTGTAGGCGCCGGGATGCGCGGTGACGTAGGGGTCTGCCAGCCGAAGGGAGCCGTGGAAGTAGGCCGGGCGCATGACGAACGGGTAGCGGGCCTCGCCGTTGATCTCCCGGGTCAGCGGCACGGCCGGCCCTGCCATCACAGGGGTGGGCCCCACGTTGCGTGTCCGGAAGAACGTGAACTCACGTCCGCGGCGCACAAAGCCATCTCCGTGCAGCCTGTCGTAGTTGCCTGGCACCATGTTCGGCAGCGTCCACCAGCGGCTCGGCTCCGAGATAGGGGCTCGCGCGTCCTGAGGGGGGCGCAAGTGGTGAGCGCGCAGGTTGTCGTCAGGCCCGTCCAAGAGCTCAATAACCCGGTACGTCAGCGAGGATTCACCCAGGATGTCCCAGGGGCCGGTGAAGGCGCCTATCTGAGAGGGCCCCGGATCCGGCACGCACACCCGGACGAGTTCATCGCAGCCGAGGCTCCAACTCCTTGTCTGGCGATAGGAGCGCCAATCCGAGTAGATGCTCGTTCCCAGCCGATAGACGAGAGGGGAGTCCGTCCCACTCGAACCTCCTCGCGCGTAAAAGACGTAGGAGCCGTTCGGGTGCCGGCGCACTTGCGGCCCCACGAAGTTGACCTGCCCCACGGGCACGGGAGTGGTGCAGGTCTCGTCCGTGCCGAACCGGAACTCGATGGCGCCGATGCACTCCGGGAAGTCCAGCTCGGTGGGCAGCGGCTGCTCGCTCCGAGGCCGCACCAGGACGCCCTGCGCCGTCGTGAAGGAATAGACGCGGTAGTCATAATGCGTGTTCCACACCCACCGAGGGAGGACCTCGTAGGTGACGCCTCCAGGGCCACCGGCCCCCGCCTCCACTGACATCTCGAAGCTGAAGCCGCGCAGGTTGGGTTGGGCAGGAATCTCCGCGCGAGCCGTGAACCCGGTGGGGCCGGGCAGGGTGCTGGTGGCCGTCACCAGCCCGTGCCGGTTCTTGTCGGTGTCCAGCAGCTGGAGGATCTCCGGGTTCTGGTTGGTGAAGCGCACCTGGCCGCGGATGGTGTTGGGCTCGAGCACCACTCCCCCCGTGCCCCCATCCAGCGCCGCGATTTGCTCCGCCAGCGCCGGCTCTGTCGGCGCCTCGGGTGCCGGACCACAGGCCGCGGCGGCTCCACACAGCCACATCGCCATGGCCCACGCGCGCGCTCCGCGCTTCGGGTCGCTCGGGGCATTCTGCCTGTACCAGTTCCGCACTACGCCTCCCGGTTGGTTTCACCTGGAGTATGCGCCGGCTGCCGGTTTTATCTTCTTTTTGACAGTCTCTAGCGGGGTTGAGCTGGAGCCACCCATGCAAGGCTGCGCACGGCTCAAGGCTGTCTGACAGCCGGACAACTTCTCGGAGGACGTGTCAGGTGCCGGGTTGATCCCGCGCGAGGGCGCCGTACTGCGTGCCGCTCGCAACGCCCTCAGTGAGGGGCGGCGTTCATGAGTTGGCTCGTCGCCTTGAGGTTCTTCTTCGCCAGGGGGTGCTCTGGATCCAGGCTCAGTGCCTGCCGGAAGAGTTTCTCTGCCTCCATGTACTGATCCTGCCGGTAAAGCAACCAACCATAGGTGTTGTAGACGGACGCATCCCGCGGCTTCTGCTGAGGCTCGAGGGCGATGGCCTTCTGGTAGGCTTCGGCAGCCTCCTTCGGTTTCTTCAGCGCCTCGTAGGCGAGCCCCAGATTGTACCAGGCCATGAAGAAGTCTGGAGCCTTGGCGACGACCTCCTCAAGGATGCGCACAGCAGGCTCGGCCTTTCCGGCCCGCCGCTCCTGGCGCCCCTCTTCAAAGAGGCGATACACATCCGCCGACACCGCCGCGCGGGAGCTGCTGAGCAGGTCGACGTAGCGGTCCTCCCGGCGCTGGAAGTAGGTGGCGGCCTCCTGGGGGCGGAGCGAGGTCGCGGCCTGTGTCACCTCTTGGGGGAGAGTCACGTTCTCCCGCACCGCGAAGAGGATCGCGTCCCGCTCGAAGGAGCGCTTGTTGAGGACCCCGAGCACTGAGTACGTGTAGAGGCCGGTCCCCTTGTCGCTCTCGACGAAGCTCTCGACCTTCTCCGCGCTCTCGGCGAGGTAGCGGGCGAGCGCGGGGGTGTCGAAGCGGCTGCTTGGAAGTTGGAGGGCGAGCGCTTGAGACGCCCGCTCAATGGCATTCCCCCAGGCGTCGGCCTTGGCCGTCTCCAGCGAGTCGCTGGTGCTGACGCCGACGAAGTAGAAGTGGCGCTCGTCCGAGGAGGGGGGAGTGGTGAGCCACGCGGGCCTGGGGGGCGCGGCGGCGTGGGCCTCGCTCACCAGGAGGGAGAGGAGCCCGGCCTGGTTGGCATCCCCGGTAGGGGGCGGGTCTGCCAGGAACTTGTTCTCGAGCTGGTCCAACTCGATGAGAGCCTTCTTGATATGGTCGACCATCTGCTCGCGCTCGGCTGGGGTCGCCACCTCCGCTGAGGCAAAGAAGTCAATGTCCCGCAGAGGCTGGCGGGCGCGATTGACCAGTCGCTTGTAGGCGCGGTGGTCACCTTGGAACGCCGCGGTCTGCACAACAGTCAGGATGCCGACCGCCGCGCCGCATAGGATCAAGATGGCCTTGACCCACTTGTGCTTGAGCGCCTGGATGACGCTGGTCAGGACGCCGAGGCTGCCGATCACGATCACCAGGTAGAGCGTGAGCTGCGCCGCACGGTCCCATTCCGCGAAGCGCGCATGCGCCTCTTCAACGAGCTTCTTGACCCCGGGGTGGCTCCCGACAGTCTCCCCCCATGCCTTCGTGGCGACGAGGCAGAGCCCCACGCATGCGAGCCCCCAGCGCCTGGTAAGGAGGGGGAGCCGCTCTCGAAAGAGCCGTCTCCCGGAGTGGAGCACCTCATGGCCGCGTTGCATGGACTCCCCCTGCTTCAGGTGATGAGCGCGCCATTCTAGGCGACCGATCACGACTTTCGCACGTACTCAGGCAGCCCGGCGGAGCTCTGCTCGGCGCGGCCATGGGCTCAGGTCTCGCCTCGGGTGGCGGTGAGCAGCAGATCATACTTGCCCTGAAGGTAGGTGCGGAAGCCGTGCTGGTGCAGGTAGCGGCGGTAGAAGGACAGGTCCTTCACCAACAGGGAGAGGTCCGGCTCGCTCAGGTTGCGCACCCGGGCGCCATGGACGACCTCCCCATCGCGAAAGCGTGAGTTGGGGAAGCCGAGCACGAGCGACGCCCGCGGCTCCAGGTGCTCCTGCACGAGCCGGCGCAGGAGGGCGTGGTCGTCCACGCCGCGGCTCTGCAGCGTGCCCACCGAGAGGATGAGGCTGAAGCGTCCCAGCTCCGGCGGCAGGGCGTTGAGGTCCGCGGTCAGGAAGGTGTGGCGCGCATCGGGGAAGCGCGCGCGAGCCTCGGCCAGGGCGCTGGCGCTGTGGTCCACCCCGACGAAGGTGGCGTCCGGCGCCGTGTCGAGCCACGCGAAGGCGGCCAGCTCGTCGCCGCGGTTGACGCCCAGGTCGAGCACGCGCGCGCCCGGCGGCAGGCGCACCCGTCCGAGCGCCTCCAGCCACGGCAGGAGAAAGCCTGCATCCTCCAGCTTGTGCACGCGCGCGAACGCGGACTCCGTCCCATAGCGCTCCCGCGCGGGCGTGTCGGCTTCGTCTCCCCCCGCGTGCCAGGGGGCCTCGGGGCCGAGTCGCTCGAAGGTGAGCGCCACGTGCGTGCCGTCCACCGCGCGCGGCGTCAGCAGGCGGCAGGAGAGCCCCTCGGCCAGGTCGCACCAGCTCCGCAGCGGCCGGTGCACCAGGCGGCCTTCTGGTCCCACGCGCTCGCCCGGGTAGTGGCCCCGTCCGAGATCCGGGTCCGGAACCTCGATGGTGCACGCGGTGCCCACCTCGAGCGCCTCACGCAGGTGGCGGAGCACGGCGATCAGCGGCTCGCCGAGGAAGCGACGCGGGGAAGGCAGAGTGGCGGTGGGGCTCGGCATCGTCGGGGCAGCCTATCCTCGCCGCGGCGCGCTCCCCACACCGCGTCGAGCACGCGGAGGAAGAGAAAAGCCAGACCATCCCCAGCACGATGGCCATGAGAATCCTGGCTGGAGACGGGCGCCGGACGGAAAGCGCTGGACTCCGCCCATCAATGCTCCTTCAGTCTGGCATTACCGATTTATGTCAGACAGAGGCTTATACGGGTTCTCCATGATTTACACCTGCACTCTGTCAAGGTTTGCAGCAAACGGCCAGCCGCACAGCAATTGCGCTTGAGCAACCGCGGCGGCTGGCACCGCCTTGCAGGGGGATTCCCATAATGAAAAACAAACATGCACCCATCTTCAAAACAGGGCACCGGCTGAGGGCTCTCTCCCTCGTCGTGCTGGCGTCGTGCGGGACCGCGGTGGAGGACGCGGCACCGGCTCAGCGGCGCTCGGCCCTCGCGGCCTGTGAGGTGACGCCTCCCTTTACCCCCAACTTCGAGCCAGAGCTGCAGTGGCAGTGGACGGGCAGCCAGATCCTGACCAACCACAAGCAGGTGATGATGACGCCGGTCGTGGTGGAGCTGAACGGCGACGGCATCCCGGACGTGGTGTTCAACTCCTTCTCGGGCAACAACTACATCGATAATGGCGTGATGCGGGCCATCAGCGGCGACGATGGGCACGAGCTGTGGACGGTGACGAGCACGTCGTACGAGGTGCGTGGCGCCGCGAGCATCGCGGCCGGAGACATCGACGGAGACGGCGAGGTGGAGCTGTGCACCGTGCCTGAGACGGGCATCGGCGTCATCTGCTTCAACCACGATGGGAGTCTCAAGTTACGCTCGACGTCCTCCTCGGCCAGCAACTGGGGTGGCCCCTCGCTCGCGGATCTGGACGGCGACGGCACGGTGGAGATCATCGACGGCAACACCGTCTACTCCAACATCGGCGAGCTGAAGTGGAGGGGAGAAGACGGGGCCGGCGGCCCCCAGGGGTCCGGTCCGCTCGCCTTCGCGGTGGACATCGATCAGGACTCGCAGAGCGTGCAGCTGGAGCTGGTCAACGATCGGGCGATCTACAAGGCCGACGGCACCCTCCTGTGTGTCAACACCACCATCGGCCATGGCCTGGCGGGCGTGGGGAACTTCGACGGCGACGCGAGAGGCGAGGTCGTCGTGGTGTGGGCAGGAAATGTGACGCTGATGGACGACAACTGCCAGACCTTGTGGACGACGGCGCTCCCAGGGGGCGGGGATGGGGGGCCTCCCACCATCGCCGACTTCGACAACGATGGGCAGCCCGAGATCGGCGTGGCGGGCTCCTCCGCGTACTCGGTGCTGGACACGAACGGCGCGGTGCTCTGGTCCAGCCCCACGCAGGATTCGTCCAGCCGCACCGGCTCCTCCACCTTCGACTTCGAGGGGGACGGCACCACCGAGGTGGCCTATGCCGACGAGACCCGGCTGCGCATCTATGCCGGGGCCAGCGGGCAGATCCGCTTCGAGGTGGCGCACAGCTCGGGCACCTCCTACGAGAACCCCGTCATCGCGGACGTGGACGGCGACAACAGCGCGGAGATCATCATCGCCTCCAACAACTTCGCCTTCCCGGGCGAGGCGGGCATCCGCGTCTTCCGGGACAAGATGGATGGCTGGGTGAACACCCGCCGGCTCTGGAACCAGCACGCGTACTTCGTCACCCACGTGAACGATGACGGAACGATCCCGGCGCACCCGGCGACACACTGGCTGACGCCGGGCCTGAACTCCTTCCGCTCCAACAGCCAGGGCGGCAGCCCCACCACCCGGGCGGCAGCGGATCTGGTGGCCTCGAATGTAGGGGCCTGGTGCGACAGCGCTTCCTCGGACGCGTTCGTCTCGGCCCGGGTGGACAACCTGGGCGACGTGGACGTCCCCGCGGGGCTGCCTGTCGCCTTCTATCTCGGCAACCCGGCCTCGGGCGGCTCGCTGCTGGGCGTCGCCTATGCGTATGACGAGGTCCCCGCGCATTCCTTTACCTGGGTCACCTTGCAGCACGCCTCGGTTCCAGGCGCGCCGCACGAGGTGTGGGCCGTAGCGGATGACGACGGCACCGGCCAGGGCCTCGAGCTGGAGTGCCTCGAGGACAACAACGGCTCCTCGGCCTCGGTGAGCCTGACATGCTCCAGCTGCATCGAGGTTCGCCTGAACGACTACAACCTGTTCCTCCTCGAGAACTACAGCGGGGGCCGCAATGTGGCAGGCAAGGTGGCCGCGGGCGGCAACATCACCATGACCGACTTCTCGGTGGGCTCGGGGCTGCTGGAGACGGAGCTCTCCAATTCCCTGGTGGCTGGCGGCGCCCTGAGCCTCCTTCGCGGCGTCGTCGGGGGTGACGCCGTCTACGGAGGCAGCTACAGCGGCGACACGAGCGTGTCCTATCCCCGAGGCACCGTGACGCAGGGCACGCCGATCGGCTTCGCCAGCCGGTTCGAGGGGCTGCGCGACCTATCCACCCAGCTGGACAACCTGCTGGTCAACGGCACCACCACCCGCGAGTCCTGGGGGGGTGTCATCCTGACCGGCACGAGTGCGACCGTGAACGTCTTCGACATGGATTCCAGCATCTTCACGGGCGCCAACCTGCTGGTCGTCGAGGCGCCGGCCGGCTCCCTGGTGGTGGTCAACATCCATGGAACCTCGGCCTCGTTCAGCGCCTTCGGCCATCTCTTCTCCGGCGGCATCGACGAGCACGGCATCCTCTACAACTTCGTGGAGGCCACGAGCCTCCACGCCGAGGCCTACACCTTCTCGGGCACGGTGCTGGCCCCATACGCCGATGTCACCTTCTCCCAGGGAAGCTGGGATGGTGGCCTCTACGCGAAGTCGTTGACGGGCAATGCCGAGGGGTACATCAAGCCGCTGAGCAACTACGACATCTGCCAGTAGCGGGAGCGCGGGAGGGGCTCGTCATCGGGCTCCTCCCGCCTCGCTCAGCTTCACAGGTGCGGGGTTGCAGGGGCGTAGCCCAGGCGAGCGACCTGGGTAGCATATTCACCCACAAGACCAACCGACCAGGGATTTATAATAACCTGACGGAAGTTTAGGCTTGATTACCGGGATGGAAGTGCAAATACATGCGCCCGGAGATTTTCGCCCCCTCGACTGAAACCACAGCGGGGGGGTCGCCTGGAGGCACACATATGGAGACGAAGGGGCTCAGGGACTTCCTGGAGATTCCGTACGACGAGCTGGAGACGATGAACCTCCGCGTGAAGGAGCAGCGCCTGCGGCGGGAGTCTCCGGACAAGCTGCGCGAGGAGCGCATCAAGTACCTGACCGACGAGAAGCGCATCAAGGCGGTCACCGTGTGCTTCACCGATCTCGAGGGTCGGCTGCACATGCTGGACTACGACAAGAAGTTCCTCCTCAAGAGCGCCGACAACCTCACCTTCGACGGCTCCTCCATCCGCGGCTTCTCCGCGCAGGCCGAGAGCGATCTGCGGCTGAACATCGACTGGAGCTCCTTCTACTGGCTGCCCTCCGACATCTTCGGCCCCGGCAAGGTGCTGGTGTTCAGCGAGGTGCTCGAGCGCGACGGCTCGCCGTACCACTCGGACATGCGCGGCCTGCTCAAGCGCATCACCGATCAGCTGTACGCCAAGGACGGCACCGTGCTCCACGCCGCCCCGGAGATCGAGGGCTTCCTCTTCAAGGGCCGCGACGCCGAGCGCCACTACCACGACACGGGCAAGTTCGAGTTCATCTCCACCGGCGGCTACTACCACTCGCTGCCGGGCGATGCGCTGCGCAACTTCATCGACAAGGCCGCCGAGGCCCAGCGCGCCATGGGCTTCCAGAACGAGAAGGATCACCCGGAGGTGGCGCCCAGCCAGTTCGAGATGAACTTCTCGTACAGCGAGGCGCTCATCGCCGCCGACCAGATCCAGCTCTACAAGCTGTTGTGCCGCCAGGTGGCCGCGCAGCTGGACCTGACGGCCAGCTTCCTGCCCAAGCCCGTCGCCGGCGTGAACGGCAACGGCATGCACATGAACATGTCGCTGTCCAAGGGCGGCAAGAACCTGTTCCACGACAAGAACGGCCAGGACGGCCTCAGCCAGATGGGCTGGGACTTCATCGACCGCATCCTCAACAACGCCAACGACATCTGCCTGGTGCTCAACTCGAGCGTGAACTCGTACCGCCGGCTGGATCCGCACTTCGAGGCGCCCAACCAGATCAAGGCCAGCCCCAACAACCGCGGGGCCATGGTGCGCATCCCCTTCGGCAACGAGCGCAGCGCCCGCATCGAGGTCCGCTCGGTGGCGCCGGACGCCAACCCGTACATGGTGCTCTACTCGCTGGTGCGCACCGGCCTGGAGGGCCCGCAGCCCCAGGAGGACGCGGAGACCAAGCGCAGCCGCACCCGCTTCCTGCCGGACAACATCTTCGACGCGGTGCGCCTCTTCAAGGGCAGCCAGTTCATCGCCCAGGCGCTGGGTGAGAACGTCCAGGGCAAGTACGCCGAGCTGAAGCTGGCCTCGGCCGAGCGCTGCCCCAAGCAGCTGGGCACCCGCGTGAAGTCCTCGGAGATCCAGTTCCACCATGAGGTCACCAACCAGTACCTCTGGAGCCTCTTCTAGGCCGCTCGCCGCACCCCGCAAAAGCGTGGTGCGGAGGTGAGGTGATGAGGGCCGCTGCTCTCCCAGCTCATGGGGAGGGGGCGGCCCTTTTTCTTGTTGGACCAGGGAGGGGACCGGACGAGGCGAGCGCCGTGATGAACAGGACACATCTTGAGGAGGGAGCCTGGACACGAACTCCCAGCCCGGCTAACGCACCCTGAGTTCAGATGAAACCAAGCTACAGAGTCCCAAAGCCCCCCTCCCGTCCGTCCGGAACCGCGAGGGTCCAGCGCGACTCCCCGGCAGGGCGCGTGAAAGCGCCGGGGAGATCGGCTATGCGAGCGGCCATGGGCGCAAAGAAGAGCTCCTCCCAGCCGAAGCTCTCCGACTTCCAGGACAGGATCCGCGCAGCGGGCCTGCGCAGCACCGCGCCTCGGGTGGCCGTGCTGCGAGCGCTGGAGTCAGCCACCGCGCCCCTGAGCCACGCGGACCTGGTGGATGCGCTGGGCGACGAAGGGTACGACCGCGTCACCATCTACCGGAACCTCACGGACCTGACGGAGGCCGGGCTGGTGATGCGCGCGGATCTCGGAGATCACGTGTGGCGCTTCGAGCTGAGGCGCGCGGGCCGGGAGCACCCGGGCAGCCACCCCCACTTCACCTGCACGGACTGCGGGACGGTCTCCTGCCTCCCCCAGGAGTCCGTCCGCATCACCTCCGCCAAGGGTGCGCCCAGGGCGATCGCCGCCCGCGAGGTGGAGGTACACCTGCGCGGCCTCTGTGATCGCTGCGCCTGAGTCTCCCGGCTGACGGCGCGGGCGCGGGTGTCCACCCGGTGACGGGGTGGAGTTGAGCAAAGGCCCCCTTTCTGGGAGCGTTCAGCCATGCGGCGCTCACGCCTCGGATGGGCCGGGCTCGTCTCGGTCCTCCTCCATGCGGCGCTCCTGGCCCTCCTCTGGGAGCAGGAGCCCGTGCGCCCTGTGAGCGTGCCGCCGCCGGAGCCTCCACCCCTCATGGTGGAGATCCTCCCCTCGCCTCCCGAGCCCCCCGCGCCTCCGACGCCCGCGCCGCCCCCTCCCCCGCGCCCACGGGCCCGGCCCGCGCCGCCCCCGCCCTCGCGCCTCCCTGCCCCGCCTCCTCCGCCCTCCACCCCAGAGGGCAGCGAGACACCCTCCGCCGAGCCGCCCGCCGGGCCCGCGGAGCCCGCGGACGCGCCGCTCGCGGCGGAGCCACCGAAGGCGCCCTCGCTCCTGCCCCCTACTCCCTCGGAGGGCTGGAGCGTGCCGGACACCGCGGGGGCGCCTCGAGGCCGCACTCTCCGCCCGGGAGATCCCAGCCTCTCGCCCGAGGTGCTCCGCGCCGAGGAGCAGGCCCGCGTGACGGCCCGGGTGCAGAGCTTCGCCGAGGACCAGCTCGCGAGGTTGCGCGTCGAGAACGGCCTGGTGCACCCGTACTTCAGCGAGGTGCGCGCCTCGCTGGAGGAGCAGCTGGAGAACGCCCCGCTCTTCGACGTGAAGGGCAACGGCAAGCGGCTCGCCCAGGCCTGGCTGGAGCGCGCCGAGCGCTATGGCGCCACGGGCACCTTCGAGGCGAAGCGCCGCGGAGATCGCTCGCCGCCCACGGCCTCCGAGAGGCTCGAATCCCTCCCCAAGGGCAACCCGACCCACGACAGGATGCGGGCCTTCCTCCAGGCAGGCGAGGCCATGCAGCAGCTGGCCGAGCCCGCGCCGGAGCTCCTCATCGTCCTGGAGCTGCAGCAGGCCCCGGACGGCCAGCTCCAGTCGGTGAAGGTGGTGGAGCCCAGCGGCAACAAGGCCTTCGACACGTACGTGCTTGAGGCGGTGCCTCCCGCGCTGGCCCGGCTCACGCCTCCCCCGGACAAGGCCCTGGGCGTGCGCCCCGAGGGCATCCGCACCCTGTGGGCCGTGGAGGGCCGCGTCGTCTATCTCCGGAAGCTCTCGGAGCTGGAGGGCCAGGACGCCTGGTACGTCGCGAGCGCGCTCGGCCTGGGCGTGCTCTCCGGCCGCTTCGAGGAGACGACCGGCGAGGTGTACGTGATTGATCTGCGCAACCCGAAGTTCGTCTGCCGTCCCCGCCTGCTGCGCGTCTGGTGAGCCAGGCAGCGCCTGACTGGCCGCCTGCGCCGCCTGGCTGCTCTCCGGACAAGGGTTGGCGGGTGAGTGGAGCCTTGGTTGGCGCGGGGAGTCACGCTGCCCAACCTTCCTGCCGAAGCTCAATTCATCCAGTTCAAGGGGATTTCGGAATGAAGAAGCTGATTGCGGCGCTGGCCATCTGCCTGGGGACCGCGGCTCTCGCGCAGGAGGCGCCCCAGGAGGAGCAGGACGCCAGCAAGAGGTTCACGCAGCAGCCCGGCGACTCCATCAAGGAGTCCCAGCGTGAAGCGGAGGAGGGCATCGACGCCACCGAGGTGGGCCCGAAGCTCGGCAAGGCGGCCAGGGACGTCACCGGCGCCCAGGCCGAGAGCGAGGGCACCTTCAAGACCGCCCAGGCCTTCTCCCTGAGGGGCACGCTCAAGGACAAGAGCGGCGAGGGTGTGACGCTGGAGCGCCGGGGCCTGCCGGCCGCGGAGCTCGACGTGCGCGACAAGACGGCGGTGTGGCTGGACGGGAGGAAGGTGAAGGTGGACGCCCTGCCCGAGGGGGCCCAGGTGCGCGCGAAGTTCCAGCTCGAGGGCGATGACATCGTCGCGGTGGAGCTGCGCGCGACGAGCCCCAAGAGCAAGTAGGGGCGCCTCTCGCCACGCAGCCGGGCCTGCTTCCCTCCCGGGGAGCGGGCCCGGCTGTTTCTGGGAAAAGCCCTTCCCTCCCTGGCGCCGCGAGCACCCCTCCAGGGCCAGCGCCCCAGCCCCCAGTCCGGTACGCCGTTTGCTGTGGATCCACCGGTCGAGGAGGCAACACACGGTGAGACGCAGACTGCTGGGGGCATGCGCGGTAGTGGCGATGGGGGTGGCATGGGCCTGCGAGACTTCGGAGGAGCCCAGGCCCCCAGGGGCGATGATCGAGGACTCCGGGCAGCCGGAGGATCCGCCGGATGCAGGCACGGAGCCGGACTCGGGCACGGAGCCGGACTCGGACTCGGGCACTCCGCCGGATGCGGGCACTCCGCCGGATGCGGGCACCCCGCCGCCGCCTCAAGGCGGGCCGGGCCCGTGGCCGAACGTGGAGGTGCTCAACTACACGCAGCGCTTCAAGCTGGGGCGCGTGCGCTCGGTGAGCGTGGATGACGCGTACAACATCTGGCTGCTGGACGGCGATCGCATCGGCGTGCTGCGGCCGGGGGACAGCGAGCCGCGGTGGGAGCGCGGGATCGGCCAGGCGCGGACAGGCTTCGGGCCGGACAAGCTGGCGCTGGACTCCACCGTCATCTGCGGCGGCAGCGCGGGCCGCGCCTACGTGGGCTACTACGCCGCCGAGCTCGACTCGGCGTTCATCTACAGCCCGGATGGCAGCACGTTCCCCCGCTATGATGATCCGGAGCCGAGCCGGTTCGATCCGGTGCGCTACCAGGAGTACCAGAAGGGCGACCTGGACGTGGTGCGGCTCACCGCGGACGGCCGCATCGAGCTGGAGGAGCACCTGCAGCGGTCGGCGCGCTCCAACGGCCCGCAGACCATCGGCATCCGCAACACCAATGATCATCACTTCGACGAGGATCGCGCGGTGCTCAGCTGCGCCAAGGTGATGCGCGGCCCGCACAAGGGGGAGGTGTACATCGGCACCAACCACGGGGTGACGCGCATCAAGGGGCTGCACTACAACAGCCACCGGCACCCGGTGTGGTTCCAGGAGACGCGGAACGAGGACGGCAGCGTGAGCAAGACGCAGATGGCCGGCTACACGTACGCGCTGGGCATCGGTCAGGACGGCGCGGTGCTCATCGGCAACGAATGGAACGTGGGCGTGGTGGTGCCCTCCACGGACCTGGTGGACTGGGACCGGACGGAGCAGCACTACAACCCGGAGAAGCTCAACAGCCACGTGCGCGCGGTGAACAGCCTGCCGGAGATGGACTTCTGGCGCGGCTTCCAGCAGACGAAGGATGGCAGCTACTACCTGGCCAGCGAGAGTCTCGGGCTGTGGCACCTGCGGATCCTCCGCCGCTCGGAGGAGCAGTCCACCCAGGTCGCCGGGCTGCCCACGGACTCGCTGACGGCGCTGGCGGCCACGGATGATGGCTCGCTCTTCATCGGCACGGCGGGCGCGGGCCTGTGGCGCCTGAATGCGCAGAAGCAGCTGTCCCGGGTGGACCGCGTGGCGGGCAGCACCGTGCGAGAGCTGTTCTATGATCCGACGGTGACGCCGGGAATGCTCTACGTCCTCACGGACTCGGGGCTCACGGTGCTGCGCGGCTACTGAGCCTGGCGCTGCTCCGAAGCTCGAGGCGGGGTGAGGGTGGAAAGCACCCCACCCCGTCTCCCTGGCGAGCGCTCAGCCCCGGGGCAGGGAATTTCCCGTGGTGCTTCATGCTTATTCCCTGGCCACTTTCACGGATGCTCGTGGGGCAAGCAGGCCTATTCCCCCACCTTCATTCTCGTGGGAGCTCTTCTCTAGAATCCCCAGCTCACCTCGCCGCCCATGGAAGGAACTGAATGCGCCTGAGACTCTCCCGCCGCTTTGCCCTCCGCGCCGCGAGCACGGCCTCCTCCATGAGGCCCCATCGCATGGCCGTGGCCAGGAACGAGGTGGTGGCGAGGAGCAGTGAGGATCCGCTGCGCTCCGAGCTGCGCCTGCGCTGGCGCGATCACTTCGCCCTCAACGAGTACGAGCTGCGCGTCCCCGGGCTGCACCCGTCCCATGATGGGCTGCGCGTGGCGCAGCTCTCGGACATCCACGTGGGGCAGGCCACCTCGGACGTGCGCATCCGCCGCGCGGTGATGGCGGTGAACGCCTCGGCGCCGGACCTGATCTTCCTCACGGGAGACTATGTGACGCACAGCCCCAAGCCCCTGCCGCGCGTGCGCGAGCTGCTCGCGGGGCTCTGCGGCCCCGTCTTCGCGGTGCTGGGCAACCATGATCACTGGGTGAACGCGCCCTACCTGCGCGAGGGCTTCGAGCGGCTGGGCTACACCGTGCTGCAGAACGAGCACCGGGTGGTGCACGTGCGCGGCGCCCCGGCGGCGGTGCTGGGCATCGACGACGGGCGCACCGGGAGGGATGACGTGAAGGCCACCTTCCACGGCGCCCCCACCTCCGGCACGCGCCTGGTGCTGGCGCACACCCCGCCCACGGTGGAGAAGCTGCCGGCGTACGCGGGGCTGGTCCAGTTCTCCGGGCACACGCACGGCGGCCAGTTCGTGGTGCGCGGGCTGACCGAGGCCCTCTTCCGCCGCGCCGGCCAGCCCTACATCCGCGGGCACTACCACGTGCGCGGCAACCAGCTCTACGTGAACCAGGGGTTGGGCTTCGGCTTCGGCGGGCCGTACCTGCGGCGCGGCACCGAGCCGGAGGTGGCCTTCTTCACCCTGCGCGCCGCCCCCGCCGTCCAGGCCGTGGAGTAGGCGCGCTCAGGGCTCGGGAGGCCGTGGCGCCTCCGGGCCCGACGGCCCGGCGCCCGTCGGGTGCGCGTCCCGCGGCAGCATCACGGTGAAGGTGGTGCCCTCGCCCTCGACGGAGCGCACCGTCACCCTCCCCCCATGCGCGTGGACGATCTCCCTCACGATGTAGAGCCCCAGCCCCAGGCCGTTGCGCCGCCTGGGCCCGCGGGGGGAGCTCGCTCCCTGGAAGGGCTCGAAGAGCGTGGCCAGCCGGTGGGCCGGGATGGGGGGGCCCGGGTTGTGGACCTCGAGGATCCGCAGCTCCCCGCGCGACTGGCTGCGCAGGAAGACCGGCGCCTCCGCCCCGCCGTGCTCCAGCGCGTTGGACACCAGGTTGTCCACCACCTGCGCCAGCCGCTCGGCGTCCCACACCCCGTCCGTATAGCCCTCCTCCTCGTGGACGAGGATCCGGTTCGGGTACGCCGTCTTGAGCTCCTCCACCACCTGGTGGCACACGGCGGACAGGCTCGTGCGTGAGGGGCTGAGGGGGATGCCGCCAGAGCGCCGCACCCGCGTGAGATCCAGCAGGTCGACGATCATCCTCCGCATGCGCTCCGCGCTCGTCTCGATGCGCTGGCCCAGCCCCCGCTGCATGGCGGTGAGCGGACCGTAGCGGCTCAGCGTCTGCGCCGAGAGCGTGATGGCGTTCAGCGGGTTGCGCAGATCATGGGCCAGCATGCCGATGAAGCGCTCGCGGAACTCCGCCTCCTCCTCCATGCGCTCCTCGCGGGCCCGGGCGCGCTCCAGCGCCTCGCGGGCCTGGCACTCCTCGCCGCGCGTGCTCGTCACGTCCCTCAGCCAGAGCGCGAAGCCATCACCCTGCCGCACCGCCGTGGCCTGCCACCACACCTCCCGCTCATGCGTGCGCAGGTGAAGCTCGGCGGTGAACGGCTCGCCGGTGTTCACCACCCGCGCGCAGTCCGCCATCCCCAGCAGCCCCTCCAGCGCCTCCACCCACTGCGAGAGGCCCCCGTCCGGCTCCTCCAGCCGGGCCCGGGCCTCCGCGGCCGCGTTCCAGGCCACGCAGTGGAACGTGAGGAGATTTCCTTCGGGATCTCGCGCCGCCTCGAAGACGAGACAGGGCGTCAAGCTCTCGGTGTAGAGCCTGCCCACCAGGGTGGACCCCTGGACAGAAGACGTGTGCATGAAAAACGACCCCCCGGCGCACCGCGATCAAGCCAGGAGATCGTACACAGGAGGAGGGGCGGCGCGATGGAGACAGCCTGCCATATTTCGGCCGCGCTGGGATCACCCTCAGGTCTGGGTTTTCGCTCCAGCTGATCAGCGGTGGACACTGCCACCGTGGCCCGCTGATCAGTAGCGCCCCTTCACGCCCAGGATGGGCAGCACGACGGGGATGCCGATCGACTGCTTCACCAGCGGACTCCCCAAAGGCCCTGAGCCGCCGCCGTTGTAGTCGAAGCCCACCACCTCCTTGCTGATGCTGACGTTCAGCATGTCCAGGTACGCCTCGAGCGTGAACGTCTCGTAGGCCCACGCCTTCGCCAGCCGCACGTCGAACCGGAAGAAGGCCGGCAGCCGATCCACCTGATCCCGGTCCACGGGGACCCACGCGGGCACCCTCCGCGTGCTCCCATCCGGGAACTCCTGCAGCTGCTCGCCCACGCGCCTCGTCCCCGTCCCCAGCGCCCCGGCCTCCGGGCGCCCCGTGTTGAAGTGCAGCACTCCGCCCAGCGTCACGTTGTTGGCGAACTTGTAGCTGACCACCAGGTTGAGGATGTGCGTCTGGTCGAACACGAAGGGCAGGTCCTTCCTCTCTACCCCCACCGCGTTGCGATCCGCGTCGTGGCGGATGAAGCGCGTGTTGCGCGTGCTGCGCTGCAGCGTGTACGAGAGCCAGCCGAACCAGTTGCCCCCCAGCGGGCGGCGCACCAGCACCTCCATCCCGTACGCCAGTCCGTGGCTGGCCAGGTTCGGCAGCTGCGGCGTGTTCACGTCCTGCCTGGCCCGCTGCTTGGGGCTGTCCCCCGGTGGCATGGGCTCGATGACGTCCCCGCCACCGCCGTCATCCAGGAGCGTCTCGTCCGCGAAGGGCGTCAGCTCCACCGTGCGCAGCATGGGGTTGACGTAGAAGTCCACGCCCACGTCGACGAACTTCAGCCCCTTCCACTCGGCGCCCACCGTGAACTGAAGCGCCTGCTGCAAGCCCTGGTCGAGCCCGGCGATGTCCACCACCGGGACGCTGATCAGCGTGGTGGGTGCCTGGTGGAAGAGCCCCGCGCCACCCTTGAGCGTCAGGTCCTCGCGCAGCTTGTAGCGCGCGGTGAGCCGAGGCTCGATCGCGAAGTGGTTGTGGCCGCCCGACAGGTGGTAGTTGTCCAGGCGCAGCCCGGGCACCACCGTCCACTTCTCATCCGGCTCCCACAGCAGCTCGCCCCACGCCCCGGTGAAGAACCCCACCGCCACCGGCATGTCCAGGTTCACCTCGTCGACATCGTCGAACGGGTTCTCGGAGATGATGGACACCTCCGCGAGCTTGCGATCCACGTCCGCGCCGCCGCGCACCGCCAGCCGCTCGGCGAGCCTGGCCGAATAGCCCGCGCGCAACGACAGCGTCCCCTGATCGATGCGGAACTCGGCCTGATCGTTCGGGCCCCGACTGACCACCGCCAGCCGATCCAGGCCCCACGTCACGCCCGTCTCCAGCTCGCCGGGCCCCAGCGGGCGGCGATCCCGGAGATCCAGCCGGTGGAAGAGGATGGTCTGCAGCGCCGTGGTGCCCAGCGCGTCCCCCGCCCGGGTGCCGAACGTGTCCGAGGAGCCGAAGGCGAACAGGCGCAGCTTCCCGTCCCCCAGCTCCTGCTCCACGCGGGCCTGGTAGTCCCAGAAGTCCAGGACGACCTTGTCGTTCTTCCGGCCCGGCGGCGGCGGCTCCTGGAACGCGTTGGCCGCCAGGGCGATGATCCACGGCGTGTACGAGTAGCGCCCGGCGATGGAGATGTTGGTGCCCGTCTCCTTGAACGGGTACTCGACGAAGACGCCCGCGTTGATCAGGTCCGCGTACGCGCTGCCGTGGACGCGATCATCTCTCGGGCGGCTCAGCCGGCCGTCGATGGCGCCGCCCATCAGCCGCCCGTACTGCGGCGGCGGCGTGCCCGGGTAGAAGTCGATGGCGTCGATGAAGTCCGGGTGGACCACCGCCGGCCCCAGGAAGAGGTGGAAGAGGATGGGGACGCGGATGCCGTCCAGGTAGTAGCCCGTGGAGGAGGGCTGGCTGCCGCGCACCACCGGGTAGGCCACGCCGGACACCATGCTGCCCACGCCCGGCAGCAGCATCACCACGCGGAATGGATCCCCCATGGTGCCGGGCACCTCGCGCAGCTCCGCGTCGTGCAGGGTGACGCGGGACACCTCCGTGCGCTCCCGGTCCCCGCGCACCACCGTCTCGTAGGGGTTGAGCACCAGCGGCTCCAGGCCGTACACCACCTCCAGCGCCTCGCCCTGCCGCACGTTCTCGAGGAAGGCGCCGGGCTTGTGCCCCGGCATCGTCACCCGCACCCGCATGCCCCCCGAGGGCCAGCGCGCCTCGAAGCGCCCCTCGGCGTCCGTCTCCACGGGCGCGTCCGGCGCGGCGTCCGACACCAGCACCGCTCCGGGCAGCGGCCGGCGGTTGCCCTTGGCGCGCACCAGGCCCCTGAGCGTGACGGGCGCGAGCGGCGGCGCCGTGCCCCCATCCATGCCCTCGGCCACGGCGGTGGGCGCCTCGAAGCGGTACTCGAAGCCGATGCGCACCGGCACCGGCTGGCCGTTCAGCGTGGCCGGGGCGAAGCGCAGCCCGGGCGCGGCGTGCAGAGCGGCCTCGTTCAGCAGCGGGTGTGCCCCCTCCACCAGGGTGACGGTCTCCACCTCGCCCGCCTCGTCCACCAGCAGCTCCAGCCGCACCACGCCCGTCACCCGCTCCGCGACGAGCGCCTGCGGGTACGGGGCCGGAGCGTCCGCCAGCAGCGTGGGTGCCTGGAAGGCGGGCTCCGTCCCCGCGTCCGTGGGGGTGCTCGCCTCCAGCGCGAAGCCCGCATCCGTGCGGCGCACCCCCACCTCGGTGAGCGTGCCCGCATCCGGCGTGCCCGCGTCCATGGCCCCGGGCCCGGCACCCCACGCCTGGAGCGCGAACAGCGCAAGGCCGAGCGCCAGTCCCCACCGGAGGCCATGGCCCCTCGGGGGGCTCCGCGCCGGCCCGGTTCGCTGAGTCGCCATGTCCCATCCACGGCTGTGCATGGGGGCCATGAGGCCAGGGTTTCCGAGGGGATGACAAGTCCCAGGCGTGGGCGCGTGGCTGGCTTCGTGCGCTCCCTTGCATGCCCAGGGGGCAGCGAGGCGTTACGACCGGCGGCGCGCAGTCGTTCACTCTCAAGATGGGGGACGCGGATGGGACCCGAAGCCTCATCGTCTCCGGAGTAACGTTCCTGTAGGGTGGACCCCTCCGCGATCTGGAGGTGCCTCATGGCAACCCGTCTGACCGTTGCGGTGCTGCTCTTGGCCCTGCTCAATGCGTGCGCCACCCCGCGTGTGCGCCTCGACACGGGTCAAGGGGAGCCCCTGGAGTATCGCCCGCCCGCTTCGAACAAGTTGGTGAAGGTGGACACGGAAGCGTTCGAGGAAGCGCTGACGCGGTGGGTGCTGAACTTGCCCCTGACGCTCCGATCTCCCCAGCAAGGCTGGCTGGTGCGCGTCTCCTATCCCGGCGACGACACTGACACTCGATGGAAACGCCTGATGAGCAAGAGCTTCGGCGGCCTCTGCGAACCAGGCCAGCGCAGGGAAAACTGCCTCTCCCTGCTCGACGACATGATGGGCCTGAGTGAGTGGGACAAGCTTGGGGTAGCTCTGGGCCTATCGATCGATCCCCTCAAGGAGAGCATCGCCAAGGCAGTGGAGAAGACCCTGGCCCCCCAGCTCTTCTACACCCTGATAGCCACGGGCCTCGTCACCTGGGCCGTCTTGGCGGCCAACCCCGAGCCCGTGTTCACCAAGGCGGCGGCCATCATCACAGCACTGCTATTGATCTACCTGGGAGTGAAGACGTTCCTGGAGGTGGTGGACGCGAGCCGGGAGTTGAAGTGGGGCACCGACCGGGCCACGACTTGGAAGGAGTTGGAGCACGCCAGCCAGCGCTTCGCGAACCGGGTGGGGCCGGAGGTGGCGCGCGTCTTCGTCCTCGCGGTCACGGTGGTGGTGAGCCATGGAATGACTGGGGGCGCTGCGTTGATGTCCTCGCGGCTGTCGATGCTGCCCAGCTTCTCGGAGGCAGCAGCGGCGGGGGCCTCGGGGATAGGCATCAACCTGGCGAACGTGGGGCAGGTGAGCGCGGTGGCTGTCATGGGAAGCACCATCGTCATCTCCCTGCCTGCCACGGCGGTCGCTGTGGTGGCCCAGGGCATGGGAGGAGCCGCGGCCGGAGTCAGTCCGGTCGGCTTCAGATCCTGGGGCTCGTTCAGCGGCCTCAAGAGTGCCTTGGGCTCTGCGGGAAAGGGCAAGCAGTGGCACCACGTCGTGGAGCAAACGCCGGGCAACCACGAGAGGTTCGGTCCCCATGCGCTTCACAACACCGAGAACGTCATACCGCTCGAAGAAGGGCTGCACACTCGAGTGAGCGCGTTCTATTCGTCGATCCGACGCGATATTACGGGCTCGTCGTTGACCATACGACAGTGGCTCGGCACTCAATCCTATGAGGCCCAGCGCGAGTTCGGATTACTGGCCATCCAGAACATCCGTCAGGGGAGCTGGTGATGAAGTTGGCGGATCTTGTCGAGCAGTTCGCTGAGAGCGTTGCCGCCCAGACAGACGCCATCTGGCGAGGAGACGCCAAGACCGGGAACAGGCACGCCAGGCGCTACGGCGCCGCGTTCGACAAGCTCCGGGCCCATGGCGATGCAGGGCGCGATGCCCTCGCCGTGCTCCTCAAGCACCCACGCATGGACGTGCGCGTGATGGCCGCCGCGCATCTCCTCCGCCATCGGACGGTGGAGGCCAAGGCAGTCTTGGAGGAGGCTGCAAAGGGAGAAGGAATGATCCCCTTCGGAGCGCAGCAGGCCTTGAAGCGCTGGGAGGAGGGCACCTGGGCCTTGGACCCGCCATGACCATGCGCGACGAGCCGTGCTCCCCCAGTACCCAGCAGGTACCAAACTGGTGTGCGGCATGAAGGAGCGTGGCGCATGCCGTCCTGAACGGGCAAGTGGAAGGGCGGGCGAACATACCAGACCCACAATGGGCGCACGGTGTAGGGCCTCCGCAAGATGATCCAGGGGAAACACAACGTTTCTCTGCCGACCTGGGTGCCTCCCAGCCTGCTCCCAGATCGAGAGGACCCGCCAGGACGCAGCGGAGTGCATTGCCCCTGCGACCATAGGCCGGTCTCTGGAATATCTCCGGAGCAAGGGGTGCACGGAGAAGTACCGCTGCAACGTGCGGGCGTACCTCTACCGTCGCTGCCAAAGACGGTGGGCTTGCCTCTTCGACCCCGACTTCGCCCCCAATTGACGAGGCGGGCTCGCCTCTTCCGGCCACGCCCCTGATTGTGGGAGCGCTCGTCCCAAGTCAAATCGCTCTATGCCGGCTGCGAGGCCGGGCGGGGCCAGATCTTCAGCGCCTTCTCGAGCAGAGCCTTGCCGCGATTTTCGATCGCCACCTCATCCCACGTTCCGTACTGGTGGAGTTGCTGATTGATCGGCAGGAGGGACTCCTTGAGCAACTCGGGCTTTTTCACGGCCCAGGCTGAGTTGGAGACGAACGAGTTCAGCTCTTGCGTGACGATCGTGAGGTTCCCCAACGTCTGGAGGAGCGCATTCCGGCGACGCGACGCGACCACCCGCGCATCATCCGAATCGGCGTCCAACAGTTCGTCGGGCGAGAGCCCCTTCTCGCCGCTGAGCAGAGGCCAGTGCTCGACCCAGCTCTGCGGCAGGAGGTGCTCGATTGTGAGCGGGCTGTCGATCGTGATGCGCTCGCTGAGCTTCGTGAGGTGCTCGTTGCTAATCCGCCGAAGGACGTGCCCCAGTTTGGCATTGTTGAGCTGCTCGTAGGCATTCGCCGTGAGCCAGGTCTCGGAGAACTCCGCGTCGGCCGGCCACCCAGACGACTCCCCCGAGAGCGCTGCAAGCGCGGCTTCGAGGGTCTTGGCCGACGGGCCGGCCTCCTTCAGCGACTTCGTGAGGTTCAGAAAGATTCGGTTGTACGCCTTCGTCGTCCAGCCGAGAACCGCCCGGCGCAGGAGGTACGACTCGAGGACCACCGAGATGGCCTTCCACTCCTCCTCCGGCAGATTCGAATCGAGAAGGAAGAGCATTAGCGGGTAGGCCGTCCGGATGTCGAATCGGTCGAGGAAGGTCGCGAGTTCGAAGACGACGTCGCCCGACTCGGGCGCGACGATTCGCCGGAAGTGGTCCCGCTGCCTCGCCAGGGTCGCCAACTCCTGCGTCACGTTCTCGAAGGGCCGCGCCTTCTCGATCCAGAACTTATACTCGACGAACAGGTGCTTGATGGGGATGTCGGCGAACTGCCGGCTCGACAAGAAATGCTGCATGAACAGGTCGCTGCGGGGACGGACCAAGCGGCCCTGGCGGACCTCCTCGCGCCAGAAGCCGTCGTCGAAGCCCCGCCAATGCGTCTCGTAGAGTTCCTCCTGTGGCTCGCCCTGTCTCGCGGCTCGCAGGAAGATGTGGTTTCGCAGCAGATCGGCGGGAAGCAGGGGCTCCCCCCGCGCATTCAGCGTCTCGAAGATCACCTGCGCATCGTCCTCCTTCTCGAGGTCGATCGCGACGACCTGCAGGGCGTTCTTGAGGGCCTGGAACGCCTCGTCGATCCTCGCCGCCAATGGCTGGTCGGCGGCGAGTGGCTCTTCCTGGCCGGTCCCGAGGAAAAATTCCTGAATCGAATCGCTGAAGAACAGGTACGCTTCCACCATTCTGGGGCGCGGATCGTCTTTGCGTGCGTACTTCCGCCGCTTCGGGGGATGTTTCGCCTCCACAGCTGCACGAGAGAGCGAGCCGACGACGTCGCAGAACTGAGCTCGGTCGAGCTGCGTCGGCCAGACCTTGAACTTGTCAACCTCCGGGTTGGCCAGGATTCCCTTGTTGAGGGTGAAGCTCTCAAGCTCCCTCGCGAGCTCTTCGCACTTCTGCTCGCGGCAGAAGTCTCGCAAGGCCGCGAGAAAGATCTGGAGCGTCGTCAGCCGCTGCTGGCCATCGATCACCTGCCGCTTCTCGACATGCGTGGACGGGGTCTGCTTCTGGTCGAGCACCATGGCCCCGAGGAAGTGGACCGGTGCGTCCTTGCGGCCGTTCAAGTATTCGATGAACTTCCGCTCGATGTCTTCCCAGAGGGGCTCCCACTGTTCCGCGCGGTTCCAGACGTACTGGCGCTGGAAAAGCGGCACTTCCAGCCGCATCTTCTTCTCGAACAACGTCAGCAGCGGAACAGCATTTGCTTTCATGAGGGAGCCTCATGCAGTGGGGGCCGGAGTGAACCTGTCTGACAAAAGCAGAGAGGTGGGTGGTGGAGCCAGCGGGCGAAGGCACTTGGAATGAACCTGTCTGACAAGCAGACAGGCTGACGCAGGATGCTCCCGGCAGCTGGTCCCGGCAAGCTCGGCTTCCTGGTCTTGCCAAGCCGCAGCGCCGCCGGCACGCAAGGGACCTGGGGTGGTGAACTCTCCACCAGTTCCGCCTTCCTCGCTGCGCCTCCTCGCCGTGAGGAACTTGGGTCTGGCACTGGGGTTGAGGAAACACGACTTCCTGTGCCTGCCTCCCTTGGCTCAACACCCTTGAGCCCTACTCCACAGGTACCTGCCCGAAAGCGCCACCCTTCGGATTTGAACGATGCTCAGTGGGAGTTGATCTAGCCGGTCGTTCGCGGCAACCCCTTGGGTCCGCAGCTGGTGGCGCACGACCTTGTTGCGATGACGGAGAGCGAACGGCCGGTGAGGGGAAAGAGTCCGAACTGGTGGCTCCAGACTTCATCTCCTGACGAAGCAGATGGAGCACATGGCCTCAAGCACTCGCCCAGGGCCTTCGGGCGCTTCATGACGCTCCGCTCCCCCAGCAAGGCTGGCTGGTGCGCACCTCCTACCCCGCAACAGGTGTAGCCTCTGAGCGGTAGGGTAGCCGGCGCGGCGCTCAGTGGCGCAGGATGATCGCGGTGGCCACCAGGTGCATCAGCTTGAGCTGGGGCCGCCTCAGCCGGCGCAGGCTGCGCAACAGCCGGCGCATCTCCGGCGTGTCATCCAACCCGGCAGGCACCTCCTCGGCCCAGGGAGACTCCCTCGCCGAGCCGTTGCGCGGCGCCATCCCCATCAGCTCGTCCGGGCCGCTGCGCAGCGCCACGCACAGCCGCAGCAGCGTGGGGACGCTGGGCAGCATCTTCCCCCGCTCCATCCGCCCATACACCTCCGTGGCCACGCCGATGCGCTCGGCCACATCCGCCTGCGTCAGCCCCGCCCGCATTCGCGCCAGCCGCGCGGACTCGCCGACCGTCGTGGCCAGCTTCTTCTCCATCCGCTTCACGGACACCGGCAGCGCGGGACTCCTGCGCCGCGGCGCCCGGCGTTGGGAGGAGAACGAGATCGCAGAACCTTTCAGGTTGGCTCTCACCACACGAACCTTGCGTACGTTGCCCGCTGGAAGCGCGGCCCCACTCGGACACCCGCCTCCAGACACGCCCTATATAACCTGCCACGTCGGGAGCACCTACCCCTATTTGCCAGGTCGTGCCCTATTTGATGGGTTGGGTTCCAGGCCCCTCCCGCCCCCTAAGCCCTGGATTTTCCGTTTAGGCCGGGCCATCTTGACGAGCCGCGTCAGTCACGCCCTATCAGGTAGGAAGCTCCCCAGGCAGCCTGAGGCACTCCCAGGTCGTCCCACGCCACCCAACAGGTGACGGCGGCCTCGGAGAGGACCATACTCTCCAGGTCCTCTCCGCCGCAGGAGCGCCGTGATGCCATCCCTGCCCTCAGAGCCTCCCGTCGCCGAGGTGCTGCTGCGGTGCGGGCTCACCACCTACGAGTTCGTCCGCTGGCTGGGGCCGGCCCGCAACGGCGAGCTGGTGCTGGCCCGCCGCCGCTTCCAGGAGAGCTTCGGCGGCTGGAGCATCATCAAGCGCCCGTCGCCCCGCGGCTCCGAGGAGGCACGGCGCCGGCTCATCGAGGAGGCGCGCGTCACCTCGCAGCTGCACCACCCCAACCTCCCCGTCGCCGTGCAGCTGGCGGGGCCGGCGGAGCTGCCCCACCTGGTGCTGGAGCACGTGCCGGGGTACCGGCTGGAGGCGCTGCTGGAGGCGGCGGAGAAGGCGCGCCAGCCGCTGTCCGAGGCGCTCGCCTGCTACGTGGTGGCCGAGGTGGCGGAGGCCCTGCACCACGCCCACACGCTGGTGGATGAGCATGGCCGGGAGCTGGGCATCGTCCACCGGGATGTGACGCCGCACAACATCCTCCTGGGCCTGCAGGGGGAGGTGAAGCTGCTGGAGTTCGGGGCGGCCTGGTCTCGGCTCTCGGGGCGCGTGATGACGGAAGGCGGGGCCGTGCAGGGCAGCCTCGCCTACGCGGCGCCCGAGCTCGTCCACCGCCAGGGGCTGGATGGGCGCGCGGACCTGTTCTCCCTGGGCATCGTCCTGCTCCAGCTGCTCACCGGCCGGCACCTCTTCGCGGGAGCCGAGCGCTTCGACGCGAGCCAGCGCCGCGGCCACGCCCCGGACAGGCAGGCCACGCAAGAGACTGCCCGGGAGCTGGCCGAGCGCATCCGCCGCTATTCGGTGGCGGAGCTGGAGCCGGCCACGCGCGCGGTGCCGGCGGCGCTGCGCCCACTCGTGCACCAGGCGCTCGCGCCCGAGCGGCAGGAGCGCCTCCCCTCCTGCGCCGCCTTCGCCGCGGCGCTGCGCCAGCACCTGAGCGACACCGAGCAGCCCTGCGGGCGGCAGGAGGCGCTGCTGGAGCTGCTCACGCTGCGCTACGTCGCCGGGCGCGTGGAGCTGGGCGAGGCCCCCGACACCGCGGTGCTCGAGCGGCCCCTGTCCACCCCCGGGCCCCGCTCCGCGCCCCGCGCCATGGCCGGCCACCGCGCCGCGCGCTTCCGTGGCGCACCGCGTCGCCGCTGATCATTGGATAGGCAACATCCGGTGAATCCAGAGCCTTCCCTCGTGTTCGGTCTCGTATGAGGCTGCGGGGTGGACCGGCGCGCCGCACGGCAAGGGGGCAGAAGGCATGCTGGAGCACATGCGCATCCTCATCGTTGAGGACCATGCCGACAGCAGGGAGATGCTGGAGGAGTTCCTCACGGAGGAGGGCTTCACGGTGGAGAGCGCCGTGAACGGCCTCCAGGCCCTGGAGCGGCTGCTGCGCACGCCCCGACCGGACGTGGTGCTGCTGGATCTGATGATGCCGGTGATGACGGGGTGGGACTTGATGGCCCGGTTGGAGCAGGAGCCCGCGCTGTGGGGGCTGCCGGTGATCGTCGTCTCCGGCGCGGGCTCGACGCGGCCCGCCCCGCGCGGAGTGATGGCCTCCATCCCCAAGCCGTTGGATCTCGGCGTGCTGATGGACACGCTCGCGCGCCTGAGCGTGGGCCAGGGCGGCAGCGCCGCGGTCGCCAGCAGCTGATCCGGGCAGCTCACCGTGAGGAGGTGGGCGCGGCGGCCAGCAGGCGCGGCAGCGTCACCCGGAAGGTGGTGCCCGCCTCCACGGTGGAGCTCACCTCGATGGAGCCGCCGTGCCCCGTCACCACCTGCTCGACGATGTAGAGGCCCAGCCCCAACCCCCCTCCACCCGAAGAGGCGCGGTGGAACGGATCAAACAGGTATGGCAGGGCCTTGGGCTGGATGGGCTCGCCCTCGTTGTGCACCTCCAGCACCACCTGCTCTCCCCTGTCGGCGAGCCGGAAGGTGACGGGGGTGTCGGGCGGGCTGTACTGGAGCGCGTTGCCCCCCAGGTTGGTCACCACCTGCACCAGGCGGTCCGCGTCCCAGGAGCCCTCGTAGCGCCCGGGCTCCAGGCGCAGGCGCACGGAGCGCTCGGGCCACGCCGCCTCCAGCTCCTCCACGCCCTGCCGCACCACGGGGCGAAGATCCCCCTGCACGCGCTGGATGGGGATGCCGCCGCCCAGGCGCCCGCGGGTGAAGTCCAGCAGGTCGGCGATCATCCGCTTCATCCGGTCCGCCGCCTTGGCCACGCGGGCCGCGGCGCGCTGATCCCGTGGCGTCAGCGTCTCGCTGTGCAGCAGCGGGTTGATGGACAGGAAGATGGCGTTCAACGGGTTGCGCAGATCATGGCTGACGATGGCGATGAGCTTCTCGCCGAACTCGGCGGCCAGGCGCGCGGCGGCCTCGGCGCGGCGCAGCTCCGTCACGTCGACGAGCGTCACCACGGCCGCGACGATCTGCCCCGCACGGTCCCGGATGGGGGCGCTGGAGAGCAGGACGCTGCTGCACTGGCCATCTCCCCGCCGCAGCTCGACCTCCTCGCCCTGCACCACCTCACCGGAGCGCAGCGAGCGCGCGAGCGGCCACTCCTCGGGAGCGTAGGGCCGGCCATCCGGGTGGTAGCCCGGGTAGACGGAGTACTCGCCGACGTGCTCCACCTGAATGAAGGGCATCCCCATGATGGCCTCCACCCGCCGGTTGCCCAGCACCACCCGGCCGCTGGGCGCCTCGGCGAGGATGACGCCGGCGGGCAGCTGATCCAGCACCGCGGCCAGCCGGGCGCGCTCGGCCTCGATGTCCACCAGCAGCCGCTGGCGCTCGGTCTCCGCGGCGCGCCGCTGGGTGATGTCCAGGAAGGTGCCCGCCAGCTGGGCCGCCTTGCCGGACGCGTCCCGGAGGGCCGTCATGTGCGTGAAGACGGGCAGGCGGCTGCCGTCCTTGCGCAGGTGCATGGCCTCGTACTCGTGGTGGAGCTTGGAGTGCGCGACGGCCACGTGCCGCGCCAGCACCCCGCGAGACTCCGGAGCGAAGAGCGTCGCCAGCGGCTGGCCGATGAGCTCCTCGCGCTCGTAGCCGTGCATCCTCGCGAAGGCCGGGTTCACGTCCTGCAGCACGTTGTCCTCGGTGCGCGTGAGCGCCACCCCCACGCCCAGGTGGGCGAAGATCTCCTCCCAGCGCTCGCGCTGCGCCTCGCTGGCGCGCAACAGGGCGAGGGACTGCTCGGCCTGGGCCCGGGCTCTCTGCTCGCGGGCGTGGGCCTGGGCCCGGGCGACCAAGGAGGTGGTGCGCGCCGCCATGGTGCGGAACAGCAGCAGATCCTCGTCGGAGAACTCGTGGCTGCTGCGGCTGCCCATCACCACCACGCCGAGCACCTCCTCCATCAGCTGCAGCGGCACCGCGTAGAGGGCGCGCAGGCCGCTCTCCCGGAGCGCCTGGCTGATCACCCGCGGATCCGTCGCCGCGTCGCGCAGGGTGGCGGGCTGGAGGGTGGTGGCCACCCCGCCGGTGAAGCCCTCTCCCAGGCGCACGCGGAAGCCCTCCTCGAGCGTGAGGCCCACCGCGCTCTCCAGCCGGAGGAAGTCCCCCTCGCGCAGCAGGACGATCACCGCGTCCACCACCGGGACCGTCTCCTGGAGCACCTGGAGCAGCCGAGGCAGGAAGGTGGAGAGGTCCGGGCTGCCGATGGCCGCGGCGGAGATGCGGTCCAGCGCCTGGAAGGTGCGCTCCCGGGCGAGCATGTAGCGGGTGACCGAGGCCGCCACCGCCTCGTCCACGGCCTCGTGGAACACGGCCTCCCCCTCCAGCGAGTCCGTGGCGCCCTGCGCCGCCCACAGCCGCAGCACGCACCGGCGCAGCAGCTGGTACTCCATCACCACCTGCCGCAGATCAAAGCCCTCGCCCAGCCGCTCCAGGGCGTGCGAGTCCGGGGCGGAGCCCGGCCTGGTGGAGGCGCCCTCCTCCCGAGGCCGTGAGCTCATCTCCGCGATGCGGTCCAGCAGCAGGGGCAGGTGGTCCCTCAGCACCGCCTGCGAGAGGCCGCGGGCCGCGGGGAGCTGGCGAACCTCCTCCTCCCACGCTTCGAGGATGGCGTTGCGGTGGCTGCGGAGGAACTCTGCCAGTCGGAGGGGCACGGGAGGAATTCGAGAGGTGAGGACGGGAGCAGACCTGCGAAGTCCCTCCACATCGAGGCGACACAGTGGGGTGCGGCAAGGTTCGCGGAGCCGGGTGCCCGACGGTCAGCAGCGCGCCGGGGTTCGAGCGCTCAGAGCGCCCCAGCCGGCAGCTCCTCCTCCGGGCCTCGGAGCTCCAGCAGGTGCGCCAGCCCGTGCTCATGATCCACGGCGTAGCGCACGTGGAAGCCAGAGGGGAGCCGACATGCAGCGAAGCTCTCGGCTCCGCCATGGCTCTCCGCCCCGAGCATGGGGCCCGAGAAGATCGCGCCGAGCTCGTGCAGGACGCGCTCGCGCACCGCCGCCTGGCAGCAGGAGAGCATTTTCACCGTCTGAGGCATGAGCTGGAGTCGGAAAGCCATCGCACCCCTCAAGCTGGCCATCCCGCCGAGTGAGAGCAAGCGGCCGTGGCCTCACGCTCGGGAGGGCCGACGACGACCGTCGAGGACTGTGCGGAGCGGTCGGCCCGGAGGGCACGGGCCGCGGGAGGCCACCTCGGCTGTCCGGAAGCCGACGGTTGCTCGCACCCCAGCGTGGCGACTCGGGCCCTGTGAGCCTGCGCTCCCTATTGGACGGGGACGCGCCGGGCCGTGCCCGCCGAGAGCTCCACCCGCAGCAGCCTGCCCGCGCTGTCGAAGAGGAGCAGCTCGCCGCCCGAGAAGCGGGCCCGCACCCGCGCCTCGCCCTCGAAGAGGAAGTGCGCCCGGAGCGCATCCCCCTTCCCGGAGAGCTTCAGCTCGTGGCCCGAGTTCGTCTCCAGGCGGGTCAGGATCCACGGCGAGGAGAACAGCAGGTGATCCACCTGCACCAGCCTGCCCGTCTCCTCGTCCACCACCACCAGCGGCATGCCGTCCCCTGCCCGGCGCGCGGTGCGCGAGCGCAGCGTGGGGCCTGCGTTGAGCGCGTACGTCCACAGCTGCGGATCGCCGCACCAGGTGGTGAACCGCAGGCGCTCCGCGTCCGCCTCGAGCGCCATCACCACGCCGCCCACCTGGGACACCCGCCAGAGCGCGCGCAGGCCGTCCTTCGCCAGCGCGTCCACCGCCATCACCGTGTCCGCCTCGGCGATGAACCACAGGTTGCCGTCGTAGCTCGGCGCGAAGGCGTCCACCTTCGCGTCGCACCAGTGCGCGGCGCGCCGCGCGCCGGGCTCGATGCGGGAGATGCGCTGGAGCTCCCCGCGCGGCGCCAGCGCCAGCACCCGATCCTCGTGCACCGAGGGCACCAGCGAGAAGGCGGGCACGTCGAAGTGCGCCACGCAGGTGCCGTCCGCGCGCACCAGCCGCGCGCCTGCCTCTCCCAGCGCCAGCAGCACGCGCTGGCTCGACAGCGCCACCGCGTCATGGATGGGATAGGGGCCCGCCTCGGTCGCCGCGAGCGCCTCCTTCAGCAGCGCCGCCCCCGTCTCCTCGGCCCAGTGACGGCGGCGGAGCTCCGGCACCGGGGGGAGATCCGCGCGCAGGGGGCCGTCCTCCCCGTCTCGCAGCAGCCGCGTGAGGAAGCCCGAGTCCACCCGCGTGTGGCCCGCGGCCCTGTCTCTCAGCAGCGCGCGCACCGCGGGGCCCACCAGCGGCGTCCGCGCCTCTGAGCGCTGCTCGGCGGCGAGGACCTCGGCGAAGGCGAGCCGCTCGGCCGCGCGGGCCTGGCCCTCATCCTCCAGCAGCCCGAGCACCGGAGCGCGGACTTCGTCGAAGGCCTCCGGGAAGGCCACCGCCAGCCGCGCGAGCGCCCGCGCGCCGCCTACCCCCCCCACCGCGGCGCCGTGCTCCAGCCACGCGCGTGCCAGGGGGCGGGCATCCTCCAGGCGCCAGACGACGTCCACCGCGCGCGTGTAGTCCCCCGCCTCCGCCAGCGCCTCCGCCCAGAGCAGGCGCAGGGTGCGCGCCTCGGCCGGGTGGGTGCGCTCCAGCCGCAGCACGGCGTCCGAGAAGGCTCCGCTGCGCCGGGCGATCTCCACCGCTCGCCGGAGCTCCTTCGCCAGCAGCCACTGGCGCACCACCAGCCCCGGCGCCATGCCGCGCCCCTCGGCCAGCTCGGCCGCGAGCCGCAGGCGCCCGTGCTTCTCCAGGAAGGACACGGCCTCCTCGTGCGCGCCGAGCAGCTCGGTGAGGACGAAGGCCGCCTCGTCGATGCGGCCCTCGCGCTCCAGCCGCCGGAAGGCCGCGCGGTAGCGCTCCCTGAGCGCCGTGTAGATCTCCTCGCCTCCGCCGAAGATGGACGTTGCTCCCCTGCGCCGGTTCGTCTGGATGGCGAGGCTCTCGCGCGGGCCGGGCAGCCCCAGGGAGAGGCGCGCCTGCTCCGTCAGCTCGTTGCCCAGGGGGATGGCGTAGCGCAGCGCCTCGTTGAGATCGCCCTGCTCGAACATGTCGAACAGGCGCCGCACGTACTCCGCCTTGCGCTGCCCCAGCAGCGCGCCGAGCGGCGTGCTCCGCAACAGCCACTCGGAGAGCCGCGAGAACACCCCGGGCCCTTGGGGTGGGGGCGGTGTGGAGGGCGGCTCGGGCGCCGGTCGGCTGGAGGAGGGCTCGGGCTGGAAGAGCGCCTGACGCAGCCGCGCGAGCATTCGCGCCAGCAGGGAGGGCGGGGCCGTCCGCGCCTCTTCGCCAGCCCGAGCCTTCGCGGCCGTGCCCGAGGCAAGCGCGGGCCGGGCCGGAGCGGCCGACCCACGCGGGCCCAGCGCGCGCTGGAGCCAGGACACGAAGCGCCTCAGGGCCGAGGGAGCGGTGTCCGTCGTGGTGGCGGCGGAGGTGGACTGCTCCGCGGAGGTGAGCTTCCTGGCCCCCTGCTGGAGCCGCGCTCGTGCGGTGCGCTCTCCTCGCAGCCAGCCGCGCAGCCGGGCCCACCAGGAGGGTGAGGCGTCCTCCGTCTCGGCGCGCGCGGCCTCGAGCGCCTCGGCATCAGCCAGGCGCCCCTCCATGCGCGCCCGCATGGCCTCGGCCTCGGGCGCGGGCGCGGGAACTCCGCCGAAGAGGCTGCGCCTCGGCGCCGCGACAGGCTCCAGGACGGAGACGGGGGGCGGAGGGGCCCCGAGCCCCTGCACGGTGACGGTGCTCCACTCGGACACGTCGAGCCACGCCGCCACGTCCACCCTTCGAGAAGGCTCTCCCGGAAACACCTCCGCGTGCCCCGCGCGCACCAGCACCGTGGAGCCCGGGGGAGGCGCGAGGTGCACGCGCTCGGCGGCGGAGAGCGGCGCGGAGAGGAGCACGCCGTCCTCGAGCGTGAGGGGCAGCCCCGGCGTGGTGGCGCAGTCCACCGGAGTGGCCCGCGGCGGCCTGAGGAGGAAGCCACCGGCGAGCGCGAAGACGCTGGTGCCCGGCGTCCACGCGGCGAGCACGCGCCTGCGGGCCTCGCGCTCGCCCAGCAGCGTGGGATTGAACCAGAGGGCCGCCGCCACCACGGTGCCACGGTGAAGGTGCAGCCAGGGCCTCACGGGGCGCGGGCTCATGCTCCCTCCTCCGGCGCGGCGCGGTAGAGGACGGCCTGCCGCTCCAGGCTCCACACCACGAGCTCCCCCTTCACCGTCAGCCACGCGAGCACGGACAGGCCGTGGCTCACCGCCACGTGCGCCACCTCGTCCTCCGCCCGCGCCACCCGTTGCCTTCCAGAGGCGCACAGGAGCTGGAAGTCCCGCCGATCGCGCCCGAGCAGCATGAGCCCTGCCTCCTGCGCGTCGGGGAAGCTGACGGCCACCCCCACCACCCGCGAGCCCTCGGGGACATGGAGCTGCACCTCCCCTTCGGCGAGCAGCACCTTCCAGATGCCAGGGCTTTGACGCTGCGCGAGCAGCCCCGCCTCCGGGTGGCCGAGGACATAGGCATGGCCGAAGAACGCCTTGCCATCCCCTGGCCCGAGCGGCAGGTGGCGCTGGTGGTGGCCCTCCAGGAGCCCCAGCCACATCCCCTGCGTGGGGGAGCCCTCGGCGGAGGCCATCACGAAGGTGGGCCTGCGCTTCACCTCGGTGAGGGCGCTCACCTGGCTGGCCAGCAGCGCGGGCCCCTGCTGGCGGACGAGGAAGAGGCGCCCCTCGCTGTCTCGCACCAGCACGCGCTCCTGCCCCTCCTCGCTGAAGGCCGTGGCGAGCCCCGGTGGCAGGCCCGGCGGCGGCGCGTCTGGCAGCAGCCCCTCATAGCCCAGGTAGGGGATGCCCCGAGGCCTCGAGCCTCCGAAGGCGCCCTTCAGGCCGCCATGGAGCCAGAGGACCTTCTCGTCTCGGGTGAGCGCGAGCAGCCCGCCATTGCGGCGCCAGCCGACGGCCACCAGCTGCTGGCCCGGCGGGGGCTGGAAGCGGCGCGGCTTGGGGACGGTGGCGCGCGGGGAGTGAGGGACGGGCTGCACGGCCACGCTCCCATCCGCCCGGACGAAGATGAGCCGCGTGCCATCCGCGGAGAAGAAGAACGCCTGGACGCGGGAGGCGTTGGACAGGCGCACCGGCCCCGGCGTGCGGGAGGTGAAGGGATCCCTCAGGAGGCGGATGCACGTGTCCGGGGCCGGCAGCTCCAGCGCCACGGAGGCGGGCGCGCGCGCCACGCGCCGCACGGCGACCGAGAGCCGGCGGAGGCCCGGCGCCAGCACCTCCTCCACCTCCACGTGAGACAGGCCCGCGGCCTCCGGGAGCCGGGCGAGCCGGGCGCCGCCGATGAGCCAGCCATCCTCCGGGGCACTACCGAGCGAGAGCGCCGCGCGCCACGCGGCCACGTGCCCTCCCGAGGCGGGCACCACGCTCCGGGCGGAGAGCCATGACTGGACGGCGGAGGGGGTGACGGCGGAGAAGGGGCCACGGTCAGGCGAGCTCTGGAGCACGCCCCAGGCGAACTGGGCGCCGGCCGCCTCCGCGCGCCGCTGCAGCACGACGAGGAGCGCGAGGTGGGCGATGCGCGGAGCGCCGAGCTGATCCGGGCCCGCGTCCAGCAGCGCCACGGTGCGCCGCGAGCCCTGCGGCTGCTTGAAGGCGGGCTTGAGGAAGGCGTGCTCGCCGAAGGCCGCGCGGCGGATGAACTCGTCGGGGGACTCCAGGGCGTAGAGCCACTCGGTGAGCAGCAGCCGCTCGTAGGTGCCGCGGCGAGCCAGGCCATCATAGCCCTGGGGCTCGCCGCCCTCCGTCTCGCCGCGGGGCCGGAGCGAGCCGACGGCGGACGCGAGCCGAGCCACGTGCGGCCCCAGGCTGAGCGCGAGCTCCTCCGGGAAGATCGCCAGCTGCGGCGCCCAGGGGCGCAGGGCGGGGGGCAGGTTGCTCACGGTGCGCCCTCCGCCGCCTTCAACCACGACGCGAGCGTCTCCCGCGCCACGGGCCGGGCGGCGCCCACGGGGACGAGCAGCCCGGAGCGCGGGAGCACCGCGAGCGGCGTCCCGACGCCGGCCCGGGCCACGAGGGCGCGCTCGAGCAGGGCGGGCGCCACCTCGGGGGCGAGCGCGCACGGCAGCAGCAGCGAGGGAGCGCCAGAGTCCCTCCCGAGGTACACGGCGCCATCCACCCACGGGAGCGACTCGGTCTCTCCCAGGAGGACGAGCACGCCCGGGCCCGCCACCCCGCTCCAGGCGCCGAGCTGCGTGTCCTCGGCGGCCAGCGCCCTGCGCGCGAGCGCGAGCGCCACGGGGCCGACGCCCGCGACGGCCAGGGCCGCCAGCGGCTCCCGCCGGGGGCCCCACGTCACCGGCAGCCGCGAGGGGGCGTGCGAAGGAGAGGGGACGCTCAAGGTGCTCGGAGCCTGGACCAAGGGTGGCACTTCCTTCTCACGCCTGGGCCACGGGCCCGGCCGAGCCCTCCAGCGCCCCGCGGATCTCCTCGCGCAGCGCCTGGAGCTCGCCAGGGAGTGTCTCCGGGGCAAACCCCGCGTCCATCTCGCGCACCACGCCCTCCAGCTTGAGCCGCCACGCGGAGAGCTCCTCGGAGGCGGCCTCCGCGGGCCGCCCGGCCATCACCTCGCGCCCCGCCCGGGCGATGCGCTGCGCCCGCGCCAGGGGCCCCGCGCTGGCCTCCAGCGCCGCCGCGGCCAGCGCCGGGTTCTCCGTGGAGGCCAGCAGCTCTCGGAGCACCTCGCGCGCCAGCGCCTGTCCCTCCTTGGTGGGCACCGCGTAGATCAGCGGCCACAGATCCGCCACGCCCGGCGTCCGCCTCCCGGCCAGCGCCGCCGCCGCCGCGATGAGCCGCTGCACCTTCACCGCGCGCCTGTCCGACAGCCCGATGCCCGCGGCCCGCAGCGTGCGCAGCGCGTGGGCCAGGTGGGGGCGCACCGGCCCCAGGTCCGCCTCCTGGGCCGCCCTCGCCAGCACGTCCAGCGCCTCCAGCGAGGCCACCCGCGCCTCCGCCTCGCGCCACAGCGAGGCGCCGCCCGCCAGCAGCTCCTCCAGCCGGGGATCCGGCACGGGCTCGACGAAGATGCGCGCCAGGAAGCGATCCGCGAAGGCCGCCAGCAGCTCCTCCTCGGGCAGCGCGTTGGAGGCGCCCACACATACCCGCAGGGGCACCTTCATCCGAGTGTGGCCGCGGCGGAAGGTGCGCTCGTTGAGCACACCGAGCAGCGTGTTGAGGATGGCCGTGGAGCCGAGGAACACCTCGTCCAGGAAGGCCACCTCCGCCTCGGGCAGCATGCCCGTCGTCTCCGTCTCCACCAGCCCCTCGCGCAGCTTGCGCAGATCCACCGGCCCGAAGATCTCCGAGGGCTCGGTGAAGCGCCCGAGCAGATACTCGAAGTAGCTCCCGCCCAGGGCGCGCGCGGTGCGGCGCACGGCCTCGCTCTTGGCGGTGCCCGGCGGGCCAATCACGAGCAGGTGCTCACCGGCCACCGCGGACAGCGCCACCAGCTCCACCATGGCCTCCCGCTCCACCAGGCCCCGGCCCGCATCGGCGAGCGCATCCCGGAGCGTGGCGGCGGCGGCTTCGAAGTTCAGGGACATGGGGGCGCAGTGTACGAGGCGAGACGCTCGATACGGAACGCCCAGGAGCGCCCGAGGGGCAATAGACCTGCCCCCTGCCCCCTAGGCTAGTCTCCAGGCGTGATGAGACGCGCAATCAAACTCGGGGCGATGGTGGGGCTGATCCTGTGGGCCGGGACGGCCCAGGCCGGCGAGTGGCGCGCCTACCTCTCCCTGGGCGCGGGGATGGCGCTGGACCGCCTCAGCGAGTGGAACGCGAAGGGCGCCGCCATCAACGCCTACCTGGGCGTGGAGGTGCCGATGGGCCTGTCCCTGGGTGTCTACGGCGAGGCCGTGGAGACGTGGGGCCAGAAGTTCGAGGACGTGCAGCAGGGCGGGTTGAGCCGGGTGCAGCTCGACTACCAGCAGTACGGCCTGGAGGTGCGGTTCCGGGTGCTCCGGGAGCGGATGATCTCGCCCTGGCTCGCGGTCCGGCTGGCCCAGAGCCGCTCCCGGCCGCAGACGCCGAACGAGCTCGGCCAGCTCGTCCGCCAGGAGTTCAAGGACTTGAGCGCCGCGGTGCGCTTCGGCTTCGACGTGTGGATGGGCATGAACTGGGGCCTCTCGGCGGCCACCTCCTGGCAGTGGTGCGACGTGCGGTACGAGAAGGAGGCCGTGCAGGAGTGCGCCAAGCCCATCAACACCATCCTCGTAGGGCCCACGCTGCGCTTCTGACTTCATCGCACGCGCGCGCGGGGGCTAAGGTGGCCCTCTATGAACCGCGAATATCACCGCTGGTACAGCGAGCGCCTGGGCCGGGACATGGAGCTGCTGCTCTTCGGGCACTCGGGCGAGCCCGTCCTGCTGCTGCCCACGAGCCGGGGCCGCTTCTACCAGAACGAGGACTTCGGGCTGGTGGGGGCCATCGCGGATCGCATCCAGGCGGGCCGCTACCTGGTGATGTGCGTGGACGCGGTGGATGAGGAGAGCTGGCTCAACCGGCACATCCACCCGCATGATCGCGTGGCGCGGCACGCGGCGTGGGAGTCCTACCTGCTCAACGAGGCGGTGCCGCTGCTGAGGAGCCGCAGCACGGGCGGGCGGCTGACGCTGGCGGGGTGCAGCTTCGGTGGCTTCCACACCTACAACGTGGGCCTGCGCCACCCGCACATCTTCCGGCGGCTCATCTCCATGGGCGGCAAGTTCCAGACGGAGCCCTTCCTCGACGGCTACCACGACGACACCGTGTACTTTCACTCGTGCCTGCAATGGTTGCCGAATGTGTCGGATCCCGCGCAAATTTCGGCGCTGCAGCGGGTGGAGATGGTGCTGGCCGTGGGCGAGCACGACTTCTGCCGGGGCTCCAACGAGCACCTCTCCAAGGTGCTCTGGCAGAAGGACATCGGCAACCACCTGTCCATCTGGCAGGGCGGCATCCACGACTGGCCCACGTGGCGGGCGATGATCCAGCAGTACCTGCCCTGGTAGTTGCCCCAGGCGATGCCGCGCCGCGTTGACTGCGTCCCGCTCCCCTCAGCGCGCCTCGCGCACGACCAGGGCCAGCAGGAGCACCGCGGTGAAGCAGAACAGTGGAATTCCCAGGAGGCTCATGCCGATCCGGTTTTGCAAACCGGGTGCCACCTCTCAGGTGCCCGGGAACACGCTGCGCCGGGGCCGTAGCGCCGCGGCTCCCCTTGAGAACCCGCGCCGGGGCCCCGACACGCCGGCCCTCCCCGCCGGATCTCCGTGACAGCGGTGCCCTACCTCTCAGGCCTCCAGCGGGCGCAGCGTGCCGGCGCTCATCCTGTGGAAGCGCCACACCAGGGCGATGGCCACGGCGATGAGCCCCGCGCACAGGCCCCACCAGATGCCGACGATGCCCAGCTTCACCCCATAGCCCAGCGCCAGCGACAGCGGCAGGCCGATGGCGTAGTGCCCCACCATGTTGGCCAGGAAGGTGAAGCGCGTCTCCCCCGCCCCGCGCAGCACGCCGGCGCCCACGCCCTGCAGCCCGTCGAACACCTGGAAGACGGCGCTCACCATGAACAGCGGCACCACCAGCGGAAACACCTCGGGCGGCGCCCCGGCCAGCCGAGCCATGGCCTCCGGGAACAAGGCGAACACCAGCGCGGACAGGCCCATGAAGCCCGCCGCGCTCGCCAGGGCCATGAAGCCGCTCATCCGCGCCTGGGGCGTGTTGCGCGCGCCCACCGCCCAGCCCACGCGGACGCTGCCCGCGTTGCCAATGCCCACTGAGATGGTGAAGGAGACGCTCGCGAAGGAGATGGCGATCTGGTGCGCCCCCACGTTGGCCGAGCTCAGGCTGGCGGCCAGCACGCCCGCCAGCGCGAAGACGCCGATCTCCGCCGCGAAGTGCAGCCCGATGGGCAATCCCACCCGCGTCGCCTGGGCCAGGTCCTCCCACACCGGCCGGCGCACGGGAGGCGGGCCGGAGGCTGGGCGGCCCCGCACGGCGGGCAGGATGATGGCGAGCTGGAGCAGGGTGCACAGCAAGGTGGCCAGCGCCGCGCCCGCCACGCCCATTGCGGGGATGAGCCGCAGCGGCCCGAACGCCTCGGGCAGCACGCCCCCGCCGAAGACGAGGAGGATGTCCGCGGCCAGGTTGAAGAGGTTGGCCACCACCGTGGCCACGACCATGGGTCGGGTGATGCCGCTGGACTGCAGGTAGCTGCGCACCGTGAGGAAGGCGAGCATCGTCACCAGGCTCGGCGCACGCCAGAGCAGGTAGGAGCGCGTCTGGCCCACCACCTCCGGCTCCACCCCGGCCAGCGGCAGCAGCGCGGGTGCCACCAGCAGCAGCGAGCCCAGCGTCACCCCCGCGAAGAGCGCCATCCACCCGCCCTGCCACAGCAGCGCCCGGGCCCGAGAGGCGTTGCGCGCCCCGAAGGCCTGGGACATCAGCGGGTCGAACCCCAACATCAGCCCCATGCCCAGGCCGCTGACGCCGAAGAAGAGGGCCGTGGACAACCCCACCGCGGCCAGGGCCGAGGTGCCGGCACGGCCGACGACCAGGGTATCGACCAGGCTCATGAGCGCCTGCCCCCCCTGGGCAATGGAGAGGGGGATGGCGAGCCGCATCAACTCGCGGAACTCCTCGCGGCGGGACTTCACGGGGGCAGTCATGGGGCGAGCCGCCTATAGCCTCTTCTCACGCGGAATGCGCTGCTGAATGCGGACGGAGGCTGCCGGCGGGCGCTGACCCGCAAAAAAAGACGGCCGGCTCACATCCCCCGAGGGAGCCGACCGTCATCCCTCTTTCGAGGGGCGTGCTACGGGTACGACTACGGCATGAAGATCTGCGGCGCGAAGTACGAGGTGGCCACCGGCGTCTGAAGGCTGTTCACGTTCGCTGCGCGGACACCCGCGTCGGAGATGGCGTAGACGTAGTCATCCGCTATCACGCTGCGGCGCACGACGGGAGTCCAGTACCAGCTCCAGGAGCGGTTGTTGTAGACCTGATACATGTCCGCCATGGAGATGGCACCCACCGGGGTGAAGCCCGTGGTGGCGTCCACGCGGAAGACGCGCAGCTCGCTGCGGAAGCCGCTCCAGTAGTCCGCGGCGAGCGGCTCATAGTCCGAGAAGGGAATGGCCAGCAGCCCCTTGGCCGCGAAGAAGTTGAAGGCCTTGTGCTCGTAGGCGGCCTCGCTCCAGCCGTACGCGGTGCCCACCAGGTGGGTGAACTTCTCCACGGGCTGCGCCGGGTCCGTCACGTCGAAGAGCGAGAGCTTCAGCGCGCGCTGGCGCCAGTCGGTCTGGTTCTCCGGGATGTGCGTGCCGATGGTGAGCAGGTGGTTCTCCCCCAGCGGGTGGATGTAGCTGGAGAAGCCCGGCACCTTCAGCTCGCCCACCTTGCGCGGGTGCTCCGGATCCGACAAGTCGAAGGTGAAGAGCGGATCCACCTGCCGGAAGGTGACGACGTAGCCCTTGTTGCCCAGGAAGCGCGCGCTGAAGATGCGCTCGCCCTGCGCCAGCTCCTCGCTCTGGCCGGCCTTCACCAGCCGCCCGTCCTTCTCGCGGAAGGTGGTGACGCGGTTGGTGGTCTCCTGGCGGCCCCAGGGGTTCTGCGCATCCTCCCGCCACGTGGCGATGGTGGTGGCCACGCGCAGCACGCCCTGGTGCTCGTCCATGCTGAACTGGTTGAGCAGGTGGCCCTCCACCACGCCGCTGCCCACGTACCGCGTCTCCCCCGGCTGGCTGGTGTCGAACTTGTGCAGGTACGTGTAGTCCTTCTGCCCGTCCTCCGGCCACCACCACCAGTGCTGGCTGGCCAGGTAGAGGCCCTTCTCGGAGGCGTACACCTCGCCCGGATCCGTCACCAGGCTGGTGCGGCGCACGGTGGACTCGGCCGCGGTGTTCTCCAGGTTCAGCGAGGCCACGGTGACGAAGCCCAGCTTCGCCGGCGTGTTGCTGCGGTAGAAGTCCCTGCAGTCGTAGCCCACCTGCACCTTCGCCCCATCCGGCAGCTTGCGCCAGCCGGTGGGCAGCCACTTCTCGAGCGGCTGCTCGCGGATGAGCTTCTCGTTCTGCACCATCAGCGCATCCAGCTCCTTGCGCAGCCGCTCCTCGTCCTCCCAGAGCCCCTCCGAGTACTCGGGCCACCAGCGGAGCCCCTGCGGGTACCGGAAGCTGTCGTTGAGCAGCAGCCGCACCGAGCTGGCCACGCGCCGCGCGTTGGAGTAGCTGCCCGGGATGTAGAGTTCATCCAGCACTTGTGGCGAGGCCAGGTACGTCACGTCCACCGTCGTTACCTTGGTGGCGTTCATTCCATAGTAGTAGCCGCAGTCGCCCATGGGCGAGCACGGGGCCACGTCGCCGCCCATGCCTGGCTGCTGTCCTGCCGAGCCCTCCTCCTGGAAGGCGACCTCGGAGAAGATCACCAGGCGGTTGTCTGCCAGGAACATCTCCCGCGGCCAGCCCTCCAGCTGGAGGCTGCTCACCGCCTCCAGGGACTCCGCGGGCCAGGACCGGTGCAGGTACAGCTTGCGCCCGGTGATGACGAAGATGCGCGTCCCGTCGTTCTTCACGAAGTCCGCCTCGTCCACCCCCGCCACCTGCGTGTTGGTCTCCGTGTAGTCATCCGGCGCGTACGAGCCAGGAGTGGACACGTCGCCTTCTGGTGCGCCCGGGGAGGGAGCGCCCGCCATGGGGGGCACGCCATCTTCCGCGACGACAACCCCGCCGCCGCGGCCCCAGCGGCCGATCATCTCCTTCTGCCAGGTGAGCTGGGCGCGCATGTCGAGGACCGCGGTGTCCTCGATGTAGGACTCCAGCTCCTCGCACTTGTCGAAGCTCTTGAGCTGGGCCTGCATCTGCACCGGTTGGTTGCCCGGGATGCCCCGGTCCCCACCGCAGCCGACAGCCGCCAGCACCAGCCCGAGTCCGCCGTAGCACATCCACTTCATGAACCACTCTCCGCATTCTCCGGCCCGCCGAGGCGCCTGCTCAGGCTGCCCAGGCCACGTGTCGCGCCCGGCGGCGTTGCCACCCGCGTGCCAACGGTGGAGGGCTCGGGATTTCGGGAGGTTGGAGGCGCGGTACCCTCTCAGAAAGTTGAGAGCCGCGAGGGGAGGGCGAGGGAAAAACCGAGGGCGCGCGGGACGAAGCGCTGAAATTGCGCCGCCAGGGCCGTGTCCACCCGCTCCAGGCGCAGACCCATGCCGGCGGGCGCCTGGAAGGAGGAGCCCCTACGCAGGGGGTTGGACCAGGCCACCAGCGCCTCCACGGAGGAGGCCTGCCGCTGGCCCGCCAGCGTCACCCGCAGCGCCAGCCGCGCCCCCGCCCGCGCCGGGGTGAGGGTACGGACGAAGAGGGCCTCGGGGCTGGCGTCGGAGCTGAAGCCGGTGAGCGTGGGCCCACAGCGCGTGGCGAACTCCACCACGGAGAACAGGGGGACGCGCTCGGCGGCGCGCACCGTGGCGCTCCCGGGGGCCAGCCGCTCCAGCACGCGCGCCACCAGCGCGTCCTGCGCCAGCAGCCTGCGCTCCAGCAGGGGCTGGCCGATGAGCTCACGGGCCCGCGTGTGCACGTCCGTGGGCTCCTCCACGCCGGCCACCAGCACCAGCGGCTTGCGCGGCAGCAGCTGGCGCAACCGGCGCGCCAGCGCCAGCCCATCCTGGAAGGCGAAGGAGCGGGACACGTCCACGACGAGCCCGTCCAGCCGCGAGGCATGCGCCACGACCAGCGCCTCCGCCTCCACGCCGTGGCGGGCATAGAGGACGTGGAAGCCCTCGTGCTCCAGCGCGCCCCCCAGGAAGGAGCCCATGGAGCGGCTGCCCTCCACCAGCAGCACGCCCAGCCCCGGCGGAGGCCCCTGCCGCGCGTGCTCCCGGGCGGCGCGCACCGCCAGCACCTTGGCCGTCAGCGCCTCCAGCTCCACCGGCTTGGGCAGGAAGTCATCCGCCCCCGCGCGCGAGCAGAGCATCACCTCGTGCGGCGCGCTGGCTCCCGTGAGCATCACGACGGGCAGCCCCTGGGCGGCCGGGTGCGCCTTCACGCGCCGGCACGCCTCATCCCCCTGCATGCCCTCCATGCGCAGGTCCATCAGCACCAGCGCGGGCACACGCTGCTCCAGCCAGGCCAGGCACGCCTCGCCGCTCTCGAGCGGCACCGGCTCGCAGCCCAACCGGGACAGGTGCTGGCACACCCTGTCCCGGATCGCCTGGGAGTCGTCGACGACGAAGATTTCGTCACGGGTGAGAGCCGGCTCCATGTGCACCCCTGTCAGGACGCACCAGAAGTAGCGAGGCAGGAGGCCGAGGGCCATGTAAGGGGCTCAGCGCTGTGCATGGGCGGACGCCCCAATCGTGCGAGGCGTGACAGGGCGCCGCCGCGGCCGATCGGTTCCGGACAGTGCGCGCGGGGAGCCGCTCAGGCCGCGCGGCCGGAGAGCAGCTGGATGAGCTGGCGCGAGACGAGCGCACACTGCTCGGCGTCGCCGGCCTGGAGCGCGGCGCGGCCCGTGTCCACCAGGCTGCGGACGGTGCCCACGGCGGCGACCGCCTCGGGGCTGGGGTTCTCCTGCGCGCTGCGCTGGAGCACGCGCGCCAGCTTCTCGCCGCGCTCCAGCAGCTTGCGGAACTTCTCCTCCGTCTGCCGAGCGTCCTCCTGGGCCTGCTCGCTGGCGTACCGGGCCTGCTCCTGCGAGAGCTTCGCCGCCTCGGGCCCCGGCAAGCTGGTGCGCGCATCCAGCCGCACCTGCTCGGCCAGCCCCGTGCGCTTGTCCACCGCCCGCACCGAGAGGATGCCCTCGCTGGAGAGCGCGAACGTCACCTCGATCTGGGCCTCCGCGCGCGCTCCTCCCTGCAGGTTGCGCAGCACCACCTCGCCCAGCTTGTGGTTGTCGTCCTGGAAGTCGCCCTCGCCCTGGTAGATGGGGATACGCACCTCGGCCTGTCCCGCCCGGCTGGGCAGGAAGACGTCCCGCGCCACCACCGGCACCGACGTGTTCTTGGCGATGAGGCGCTTGACGCGCCCGCCCAGCACGCCCACGCCCACCGACTGGCCGGCCACGTCCAGCAGCAGCGCCGCGCCGGACTGGCGCACCAGCTCATCCGCCTGGATGGCCGCCCCCAGCGCCACGGCCTCGTCCGGGTGCACGTCCGTGGAGGGCGCGCGGCCGAAGAAGTCCGCCACCAGCCGCCGCACCAGCGGCACCCGCGTCATCCCTCCCACCAGCAGCACCACGTCCACCGCGCGCGGCTCCATCTTCGCCTCGCGCATCACCGTCTGGCACACCTCCAGGCAGCGGCGCGACAGCGGCTCGGACAGCGCCTCGAAGAAGGAGCGCGTGAGCGCCGTCTCCACGCCCGTCAGGCGCCGGCTGCCCTCCGCGGTGTAGTCCCCCAGGGCCGCCACGGAGATGAGGGCCTCCTCCTGCTCCGTCAGCTCGCGCTTGGCCGCCTCCGCCGCCACCTTCAGCCGGCGCAGCGACGACACGTCCCTGCCCACCGCCTCGCGCAGCGGCTCCTCCACCTGCGCCACCAGCCACTGGACAATGCGCTGATCAAAGTCCTCGCCGCCCAGCGACGAGTCTCCTCCGGTGGCCTTCACCTCGAACACGCCGTCCTTCACCTCGAGGATGGACACGTCGAAGGTGCCGCCGCCCAGGTCGAACACCAGCGCGTTGCCCTGGAAGCTGCGCGACAGCCCGTACGCCAGCGCCGCCGCGGTGGGCTCGTTCACCAGCCGCAGCACCTCCAGCCCGGCGATGGAGGCCGCCTCGCGCGTGGCCGAGCGCTGGTTGTCATCGAAGTTGGCCGGGACGGTGATGACGCAGCGGTTGACCCTGCGGCCGAAGTGCGCCTCCGCGTCCAGCTTCAGCTCGCCCAGGATCATCGCCGCCACCTGGGTGATGGGCAGCACCTTGCCCGCCATGCGCACGCGCACGTCCCCGGTGGGGCCTGGAATCAGCGGGAAGGGCACCAGCGCCCGGGCCTCCTCGATCAGCTCCGGCGTGCAGCGCCGCCCCAGGAAGCGCTTGGTGGCCCACACCACGCTGTCGGGCTGCTCCTCCGCCAGCCGCTGCGCCGCCAGCCCCACCACGCGCTCGCCATCTCCATCCAGGCCCACCACGGACGGCGTCAGCCGCCCGCCCGAGCGCGAGGGGATGATGCGCGCGCGGCCGCCCTCCACGGTGGCCACGGCGCTGTTGGTAGTCCCCAGATCAATGCCAATGACGGGTTCTTGCATGGGCGCCAGGATGCGATTCCACCGACGACGGAGCTCCCTTCCCTCCACACCAGACCTCAACCGTAGGGAGCGCCCGGCGGAGGCTACCTCCCTTCCCGGCAGGCCATCCAGCCGGACGCTGTGCCGCAGAACTCCTACCTGCGGCCCGCCCTGCCTTCATGCACCCCAGTCATTGCTCAGGGCCCGGGGCCGTGCTAAGCGCGCCGCCGCCATGGTGAACGTGTCCATCGCCCGCCGCTATGCCCGTGCGCTCCTCGACGTCGCCGCCGAGGCCAACCGCACCGACGCCGTCGCTGATCAGCTCGCCGCCTTCGTGAAGGCCCTCGACCAGAGCCGCGAGCTGGCGGACGTGCTCCTCAACCCCGCCTACACCCGCGGCGAGCGCAGCCAGGTGGTGGAGGCGCTCATGAAGATGATGGGCACCCTGGAGCCCGCGCTGGCCAACACCCTGCGCCTGCTGCTGGACCGCAACCGCCTCATCTTCCTGCCGGACATCGCCCGCGTCTTCCGAGACATGGCGGACGCCCGCGCCGGCCGCGTCCGCGGCCACGTCACCAGCGCCGCCCAGCTGGCCCCCGACGCCCTGGAGCAGCTGCGCAAGAACCTCCAGCAGATCACCCAGCGCGACGTCATCCTCGAGCCGCGCGTGGATCCGACCCTGCTGGGCGGTGTTTCGGCACAGGTGGGCAGCGTCCTCTTCGACGGCAGCGTCCGCACCCAGCTGGAGCAGCTGCGCCGCGAACTCAAGCAGCGCTAGCGGAACCTGGGAGGAAATTTCCCGCCCCAGTGTCCCTACGCGCCAGGTCCTCCCAGCCCTGGCGCTTCCCGCAAGCCCGGTATTTCCAGCAGGTCCAGCAACAGGCTATGATGGGCCATGTCCCGCGGACGAAGTCCGCGTTTCCTGGCCGACCTGCCCATGGCGCTGACTGCTCTTCCGCGCAATCCCGTTGGTACACAGCCGGCCGCGATGCCGGAGGAGGCCAGGCCCTTCCTCCAAGCGCTGCTCAACGCACCAGGTTGGGCGGTGGGTTTCCTGGACCGGGAGCTGCGCCTGCGCTGGGCGAACGAGGCCATGGTCGCGCTCGCGGGGCAGCCGCTCTCGTCCCAGCTCGGCCGCCCGCTGACGGAGCTGTGGCCCGGGCTGGCCTCGGGGCTGGCGGCCCTGTGCGCGCGGGCCCTGGCCGGCGAGCCCATCATGGGGGCGGCGCTGTCCGGGGTGCTCGCGCTCTGCACGCAGGAGGGGGAGCGACACCTGCGGCTCAGCCTGCTGCCGGCGGTGTCCGGTGGGGTGCTGGCCGGGCTCACCGTGATGGCCCAGGATGAGACGGAGCGGGTGCGCGCGGAGGAGGAGGCCCGCGAGGCCGAGCACCGCATGAGGACGCTGGTGGATCTCTCCTGCGACGGGTACCTCATCCACGACGGAGCCACCGTCCTGGAGGCCAGCCGCGGCTGCGCGTCGCTCCTAGGCTACCTGCAGGAAGAGGTGGTGGGCCAGCCGCTGGCCCGGCTCCTGACCCCGGATTCCCGCCTGAGCGCACAGCGGGCCTTCCAGAACCAGGTGGAGGGGCCGTACGAGCTGATCGCCCTGCGCTCCACCCAGCAGCGGCTGCCCATCCAGGTGCTGGCGCGTGAAGTCCTCTTCCGCGGACGGCGGGCCTGTCTGGCCGCGCTGTGGGACCAGACGGGGAAGAGAGCGGCCGAGGAGGCCGCCGCCCGCGCCGAGTACCTACGAGAGCAGCTCCTGGGCGTCGTCGGGCATGATCTGCGCACGCCGCTGAACACCCTCCAGCTGGGCATCTCCGCGCTGCAGTTGGAGGGCCCTCCGGATACGCCGCTGGGGCGCAAGCTCACGCCCATGTCCAACGCCGCCCGGCGGATGGAGCGGATGATCCACGATCTGCTGGACTTCACGCGCGCGCGGCTGGCCGGCGGCATCCCGGTGACGCCCGCCCCCACCTCCCTGGAGCGGGTGCTGGAGCAGGTGGTGGAGGAGTACCGCCTGGCCTACCCCGAGCACCCCATCGTCCCCCTGCTGGAGGGAGAGCTGAAGGGCCACTGGGATGCGGCCCGGCTGGCTCAACTGCTGGACAACCTGCTGCAGAACGCCCTGCGCCACAGCCTCCACGGCACCTCGATAGGACTGAGCGTGAAGGGCGACTCGGACGGTGTCACCCTGGCCGTCATCAACAAGGGCCCGCCGCTGCCGCCCGAGGAGCGCGAGGCCCTCTTCGAGCCCTTCCGCCGCGGCAAGCGGCCGGCCGGAGAGGGGCTGGGGCTGGGGCTCTACATCGCCCGGCAGATCGCCCAGGCCCACGACGGGCGCATCAGCGTGGAGTCCTGCGCCGAGCGCGGCACCTCCTTCAAGGTCTGGCTGCCCCGGCGAGGGCCCGCCCCCCGCTGAGCCGGGCCCCGCCTCCCTTCAAGGCCCCCGGGCGGGAATGCGACGCCTGCCTGGCGCGGTAGACAGAGGGCGGAGCCTCCCTCGGGGCGCCCGGCCTTACCGGGCCGATAACGCTCCAGGGCCCCCCCTGGTTGATCGCGTTGCGGTGCTGGGGATCGCGTGGTAAGGGGGGCCCCGCTTTGGTTCCTGGCGGCTCCGCGCCGCCCCACTCGAGGACTCAAGACGCCCATGGAAATCCGCGCCGACGAGATCAGCAGAATCATCCGGGAGCAGATCAAGGACTACGGGAAGAAGGTCACCGTCGCCGAGACCGGCACGGTGCTCTCCGTGGGCGATGGTATCGCCCGCGTGTACGGGCTGGAGGGCGTGCAGGCCGGCGAGCTGGTGGAGTTCCAGAACGGGGTGAAGGGCCTGGTGCTCAACCTCGAGGAGGACAACGTCGGCGTCGCCATCATGGGCGAGTTCCGGGACATCCGCGAGGGTGACAGCGCCAAGCGCACCTCGCAGATCGCCTCCGTGCCGGTGGGCAAGGGCCTGCTGGGCCGCGTGGTGAACGCGCTCGGCGAGCCGCTGGACGGCAAGGGCCCCATCCAGGCCACGGAGACGCGCCGCCTGGAGATCAAGGCCCCCGGCATCGTCAAGCGCAAGAGCGTGCACGAGCCGCTGCAGACGGGCCTCAAGGCGCTGGACGCGCTGGTGCCCATTGGCCGCGGCCAGCGCGAGCTGATCATCGGTGACCGGCAGACGGGCAAGACGGCCGTCGCGATCGACACCATCATCAACCAGAAGGGCCAGGGCGTTTACTGCATCTACGTGGCCATCGGGCAGAAGCAGTCCACGGTGGCGCAGGTGGTGGACAAGCTCTCCAAGTTCGGCGCCATGGAGTACACCACGGTGGTGGCGGCCAACGCGTCGGATCCGGCGCCCATGCAGTTCTTCGCGCCGTACACGGGCGTGACGATCGGCGAGTACTTCCGCGACAACAAGATGCACGCGCTCATCATCTACGATGACCTGTCCAAGCAGGCCGTGGCGTACCGCCAGCTGTCGCTGCTGCTGCGCCGGCCGCCGGGGCGCGAGGCGTACCCGGGCGACGTGTTCTACATCCACAGCCGCCTGCTGGAGCGCGCGGCGAAGCTGTCGGACGCGGAGGGCAACGGCTCGCTCACGGCGCTGCCCATCATCGAGACGCAGGCCGGTGACGTGTCCGCGTACATCCCCACGAACGTGATCTCCATCACGGACGGGCAGATCTTCCTGGAGACGGACCTGTTCTTCGCGGGTATCCGCCCGGCGATCAACGTGGGCCTCTCGGTGTCGCGGGTGGGCTCGGCGGCGCAGATCAAGGCGATGAAGCAGGTGGCGGGCTCGATGAAGCTGGAGCTGGCGCAGTACCGCGAGCTGGCGGCGTTCGCGCAGTTCGGCTCGGACCTGGACAAGGCGACGCAGGAGACGCTGGCGCGCGGCGCCCGCCTGGTGGAGCTGCTCAAGCAGGGCCAGTACGAGCCGATGCCGGTGGAGAAGCAGGTGATGCAGATCTACGCGGCGACGAACAAGGACGACCCGAACAAGCGCGGGTGGATCCGCAACGTGCCGGTGGCGGACGTGACGCGGTGGATGCGCGAGTTCATGGAGTTCGCGGAGGGCAAGCACCCGCAGATCTCCAAGGACCTGGCGACGAAGCGCGAGTTCACGGCGGACATCAAGGCGGCGCTGAACAAGGCCATCACCGAGTTCAACGAGGTGTTCCAGCCCACGCCGGGCGCGAAGGCCTAGGCCCCGCCCCAGGATGAAGTCCCCCGAGGCCCCGCGCTCCCTCACCGGGAGGCGGGGCTTCGTGCTTCCCGCGCCGGGAGTTCGCGAAAGGCGATGTCCTGCTCGTAGCCCAGCCGCCTCACCGCTTCCACGAAGCGCTCCGTACCGATGACCGTCGTCAGGAAGTCCTCCAGCCGGAACAGGTCCAGGTCCTGCGGCAAGGTGACCGCATCCAGGATGAGCTCTGACTCTGGCGGGCGCTTCCACGCCTTGCGCTCACACTTCGTGCACGGTGCGGGGCGGTCGGGAGGCAGGCAGTCCGGATGAACGCGGCCACGCGGTAGCAGCTCCATCTCCAGCAACTCGGGCGGGTGCTTCTTGCGGAAGCGCAGCTCCGTGCGACACCCCTTCAAGCCTCGGAGCCCCTCGCCCTGCAGGCGCTCCAGTGGCTCGCGCTGCATCAGCAGCGTCCACGGCTGGACCAGGCTCAGGGGACCGAACTCTCCCTGAGCCGGGCCATTCATCGGACCGAAGCCCGTCCCCGGCCAGAGGTGGACGCCGGGGGGCACCCAGGGGCGCACCTGCTCACGTAGCCGCTCGAACTCGGCGTAGTCCTCTTCACACCGAGCCAGGTACTTCTCCTGTTCCTGAGCGGGAAGCTGGGACAAATCCACGGAAGGATAGGCATCCGCGGTCGTGGACCAGACGGCCCCGCAGACAGGGCACTCCACGCCGGGCAGGCCCCATTTGCGCTCGGTCGTGTAATAGCCCGAGGAGCGTGGGTTCGGGACGTCCTCCAAGAGGTAGAACCGCATGGCGCTTCAATATCCCGGGGGTAGAGGTGGCGGCTGTTTCCAGTACGGCATCACGGGACCGAACAGCTCGAACTCGTAGATGAGTTGCCCCGCGTACCGAAAGATCTCTTCCTTCGTCGCATTGTCGTTCGCGAGGATCCACTTGCGCCACGCTGCATTCCAAGGACCCCCGCGTTCACCCCGGTGGATGCTCCGGTGCTTCAGCTGCTCCAGCAAGATCGTGAACTCATCGACGTTGATTTTCTTCCTCTCGAACCAAGGCCTGAACTCCTGCGAGAAGACGTGGTGCCTCTCACGTGGCTTGTTCCGTTCTTTCGCCGCTTCTTCCAGCATCTTCTGCTGGCTGGGCAGCAACGGTGGCTTGTGGTTCCACGGGATGATGAACACGGGCTGAGTGCCCTGCGGCAGTTTCTGCGCACTCCCCCAGAACCTCTGCGCTCCTTGAGCTCGGGGCAACGAGAGTCCCCCGCCCCTGGTGAGCACGACACTCCCCATCGGGAGGTACTCCATGACCTCCCGGCATCGGTACAGTTCGCACTGGCCCCCTTCGCACAGCGCGATCAGGCTGCTCTCGTCTGCGCACGCCTCCGCGAGCGAGACGGTTTCGGCAGCCTCTTCGCATCCTGGGCGCTCGCTCTCGACCGAAGCCTGAGTCGCTGCGCAGGCTAGCAGCGCACCGATCACCGGCAGCCATATCCAGCACCAACAGAGTCTTCTCATGGACGCCGCAAGCATAAGCCCCCAAGAGTCCATCTCGGTAGGGCTCATACTTGGCAGACTGCTTCTCGGGCGAGGAACGACCAGATTGCCCTACCGAAACGGCTCTTGGCCTGGACCACAAACGCCGGGGTGCTGTCCGAGCGTTTCTCGATCTCCACTTCGACTCCGGCCTGCTGAGCAATACTCTCAGCGCGTGGCCCCCGTAGGCCGCATCCACCCACACCTTCTGAAGCGTGGGGAACTGCTCGGTGGCCAACAGCACCACGGCAGCGGCCGCATCCCGGTCCTGCACATCGGCCGTGGTCATCCACGCCACCAGCACCAAGCCCAGCATGTCCACCAGCACATGGCGCTTGAGGCCTCGCTTGAGGGCCCTTGACCTTCTTGTGAACGGCATAGCCACGAACCTCGGCCTGCACGCTCGACTTCACGCTCTGATCAGAGTCCCGCAAGCAGCGGGTAGATTGACGGAACGAACCGACTCCCCACCAGGAACTGCAGTGATCCCACCAATGGTGGCGTTCTCATATGGGTGGTGGACCCCTCTCCTACAGGGGGATTGCACTGCCGACTGTAGCGAGCAGCGAGCAATGTCCGCGAGGAGGGTCGCCAAACCAGCGAATTTAGGGTAAAGTTTAGTTCCAGCATGGCCACACCTCGCAAGCAAGGTCCTTCTATCGGCAACGCTGACCAGCGCCCAGACTTCTGCATCATCACCGCCCTTGAGGAGGAACGAGACGCAGTCCTGAGCAAGTTTGCGCGCTATCAGAAACTAGATCGCGATGGCAGCGGTGCGCACACCTACTTTGAAGCCCAAGTTGAGACAAAGAGAGAAGACCAAGCCGCATATCGCATAATTGTCACTTGCCTGTCTGGCATGGGCCCAATCAAGGCAGCTCTCAAAGCAAGTGATGTCATCAAGCGCTGGGCACCACATCACGTGCTCCTTGTCGGAATTGCTGGGGGCATTAAAGGCGAGGTGGAACTCGGAGACGTGATGGTGGCATCAAGTATCGTAGACTACACGATGGGGAAAGAGCACGAGCAGGAACCGCGTGAGATACGCTGGAAAGAATATCATGCAGATGCAAACTTATTCGATGCCGCAAACAACTTTGCTGACGGCTGGGCTGATTTCGTAAAAGAGGCACGCCCGGAGGCAGGCCGTTCGCTGCGCCGAACAGGCATTATTGCATCGGGTGGTAACGTCATTGCCTCAGAACAGATAATCAACAACTACAGAGCCACGCATCCTAAATTGATCGGCGTGGAGATGGAGGGTAGCGGCATTGCAGCGGCATTGCACGACAGTCCCATCTCGTCGCGCTTCCTGATGATCCGCGGCGTATCGGATCTTGCCAATGCAGAGAAGAACAAAGAAATTAAGCAACTCTGGAGAAAGTACGCCTGTCACGTTGCCGCTGCGTACGCAATCGGACTACTGCATGATGGGCCAGTACCAGGAAGCGCCTCGTATGCTGGTCACGCCTCCTCTTTGCCTAACGAGTTTCCCCCGCCTGCTCAGAAGCCCAATCACGCTCAGCCATCTTACAACTCACATAGATCTTCCATTCCGACGGCTACTCAATCCACCTCTGCCAAGAAAGCCCCCCGCCCAACTCGAAAAAGTGCCTCTTTAATCATTCCCTCAACTGCGCTCGTCCTCTTGCTCGCTGCATTGGGCATCATGGGCTTGAGCAGATTGCGCCACACGCTACTGCCTGAATCTCCTTCCGGCCCTCCCGACAACTCTTCCCCCAAGAAAAGCACATTGAGGAGGCTTACCACAAACCCTCCAACCGCCCTGCCAAGCACTCCTAACCCTCCTCAGTCCCTCTCATCTCCCGATGGCTTGACGCGCTCGCCCAACACCACTTCTTCCGTTCCACACAGGACACTTCAAGAACAAGAAAACAACACCCTCACGATTGAGCGACTTCGTGATCGACACGGAGTTCGGCCTCTAACATCATCCGAAGATGGCCAAGAGGCCAACCAATTACCACGTGGCGTGTTCGGCCATGTTGAGCTAGATTCAGTATCGCTTCTTGGACAAGCCAGCGTTCACCGGGAACTCTCGATGCACTCCGTTGAAGTCCACAAAACAGAGTCTGAACTTCTCAAGCTTGTGGGCTATGTTTGGGACATCGAAGCGAAAGCCGTCGCATCAGGCAAGCCTGTCAACATTGTTCTTTCGCCAAGGCCTTCAGGACAAAGCCGGACGCTTGTTGGCATTCCTTTCGACAGGATCCAGAAAGCCCAAGTCAAAATCCATCGTGGAGAGCAACTCATCGAACTCAGCCTAGGCCGCGCCATTTCGCCGCAGCCTCCCTGAGCAATCCCACTCCGCCTGAGGCTCTTCATCAGAATCTTTATTCTCCTCTCAACCAGCACAAGGCACAGCACAGCACTATCGAAGGAGCGGCACTTTGAAAAGGCACCTCTTCATCCCTATCTTGGGACTTCTCCTCCTTACTCAAGCTTGTGGTGGCACCGACGAGTCAGGCGGAGATGCTGACTTCCTCTGCGGTCCTCGGAATTGCAGCGCCGGTTGCTGCTTAGACAATGTCTGCTACGGTGGCGGATCTGCAGCAACCTGCGGCAAAGAAGGCACCAAATGCGATGCATGCCTAGGCATCAAGAGTTGTGAAACACAGCAAGGCGAGTGCACCCTCGATTTACTAGCAATATGGAAGATTCAGCCCACCGATGCCTCTCTCGTACCTGAAGATCCTAACGATGGCCTCTCCTGGGACGCTGACGGTTCTCCTCCCGATGTACTCATTGAACTGACCTGTCCTACAAGTGAAGCCCCCGTCGTATCACGCACTCAGGAGGTCGAGAGTTTGACGCCAACCTGGACAGCAGGAGGCTGTGCAACTGTTGCTGATGCCCTGCTGAAATCGCCTATAGGCATCAAGATCATTGATGTTGATGTGGCTATCGACGATGAGATCTTCGCCGGCTCCTACATGTTCACTGAGGCAGATTTCGAAGCTGGCAAGATTGTATTGCAAGGAGCCAATACCGTTACCTCTCTCAGTTTCCAGCTGACTCGCGAGCAGTGATGCCCCTCTACTTAAAGAGCCTGTTTCAGAAGGATGTCCCAACACCTTCTCGCCCGAAGAGCAAGATGCCAGAACTGGGGCCTACCGAGATGGGTTCTTATACAGGCGAGCCTTCCAGTTGCCCCCAACACCCGATCCTCATGAGGTCAGCCTGCCGACCAAGGTTGCAACGGCCGCAGCAGCCCGGCCCGGTTCAGCAGCTCGTGGACGCGAGCGGCCAATGCGACGTGCTCCGGATTTGAAGCGGTGAACCTCTCGGGAGTGAGGATGACGAGGGTGCCCCGGTGCTCCACGGGCTCGACGCGCACAGGGGCCGGCAGCGGGGGCACGCTGCCTCGCAGCCGCGAGAAATACGTCACCCACCCCAGGAACGTGCCCGGCTCAGCGCTCTCCGTCACGCTGTCGCGGTGCTGATCAGATGTCGCAATGCCCCACTCCGGCTCCCAGGCCATGGCCATGGCCCGCAACACCTCTGTCATGACGGGAGCGCTCAACACGCGCTCCGCGATGGGGTCCTCATCGTAAGGTTGGAGCACGCAGTTGGAAGGACGCCAGGGAGTGGACGCACCGCAGGATGCTCGCAGGGAGGATGTCTCCGCGGGGTTGTCACCCGTCCACAGCCCGAACTTGAAGCCATCGCCGACCCGATGCTCCTCCGCTGCGAACATCTTCAGGAAGCTCGCGGCGTTCGTGGGAACCTGGAGCTTCCGCGCCTCCTCGAAAGAGTCTGCTGCCTCGTACCAGCGAGTCCACGCCGGGTCGCATCGACCGAGACCGAGGAAGAAGCGCTCCGCGCGTTGTGCGCAAGCCTCGGCAGTTTCGTGCCGAACGAGCCAGTACACGCCAGCATAGTAGGTCTCTGTTCGGGAATGTCGGGACTTTTCGGGCCCAAAACCCCCGACATTCCCGAACAGTGGGCAAGCGAAACCGGTCCGGCCGACGAGGCTTCGGAGGTCCTCATTCGCGTCCCG
>JAFGNZ010000007.1 GCA_016926755.1 Myxococcaceae bacterium
CCGGTCTTCTTCGAGATGTACCGGAACGCGATCAAGAACACGTGGACGGTGGAGGAGGTGGACTTCTCCACGGACCTGGTGGACCTGCGCAGCAAGATGACGGACGCGGAGCGGCACCTGATCCACCGGCTGGTGGCGTTCTTCGCGACGGGCGACTCGATCGTGGGCAACAACCTGGTGCTCAACCTCTACAAGCACATCAACGCGCCCGAGGCGCGGATGTACCTGTCGCGCCAGCTCTTCGAGGAGGCGCTGCACGTCCAGTTCTACCTGACGCTGCTGGACACGTACGTGCCGGATCCGGCGGACCGGGCCAAGGCGTTCGCGGCCATCGACAACATCCCCTCCATCCAGCGCAAGGCCCGGTTCTGCCTGAAGTGGATGGACTCGATCCACGATCTGGCGGCGCTGAGGACGAAGGAGGACCGGCGGCGCTTCCTGCTGAACCTGATCTGCTTCGCGGGCTGCATCGAGGGGCTCTTCTTCTTCGCGGCGTTCGCGTACGTGTACTTCCTGCGCAGCAAGGGGCTGCTGAACGGGCTGGCGGCGGGGACGAACTGGGTGTTCCGCGACGAGAGCGCGCACATGGCGTTCGCGTTCGAGACGATCAAGGTGGCGCGGCAGGAGGAGCCGGAGCTCTTCGACGCGCGCATGCAGGCGGACGTGGTGGAGATGCTGCGCGAGGCGGTGGAGTGCGAGACGCTCTTCGCGCAGGACCTGCTGAGCGGGGGCGTGGCGGGGCTGTCGGTGCAGGAGATGCGGCAGTACCTGGAGTACGTGGCGGACCAGCGGCTGATGATGCTGGGGATGGCGCCGGTGTTCCGGGTGAAGAACCCGCTGTCCTTCATGGATCTGCAGGACGTGCAGGAGCTCACCAACTTCTTCGAGCGCCGTGTGAGCGCCTACCAGGTGGCGGTGGGTGTGGGTGCGGCCAACGACGTGGTGCTCGACGCCGCATTCTAACCCCCTTTTTTACAGCCTCACGGGGCCTGCGAAAGCTCAGGACGGCTGTTACCTGACTCCCCTTAAGAGGGGGAGCCCGGGATGACTGTCCAGGATTCTTTGGCAGTGAGAGCCAAGACCATCACCCGGGTGATCAGGGTGAGCCGTCGCAGGTTCAGCGAGGGGCTGTCGACCGTCCAGCTTCAAGGCCAGCACCTGCCGGAGCACCTCGACCCGTTCCTCGCCTTCGATCACTTCCAGATGAGCGAGCCCTCGTTCCCGCCGCACCCGCACGCCGGGTTCTCCGCGGTGACGTACCTGTTCGAGGACTCGGAGGGCGGCCTCATCAACCGCGACAGCCTCGGAGATCGCAGCGAGATCGCCCCGGGCGAGCTGCACTGGACGACCGCGGGCCGCGGCCTCCTCCACGAGGAGGGCCCCAAGCTCCGCGGCACTCCCTGCAACGGCCTGCAGCTCTCCGTGAACCTCGCCTCCATCGACAAGTTCACCGAGCCTCGCTCGCAGCACCTCGCCACGAAGGACGTGCCGCTCTTCGACCAGGAGGGCACTCGGGTGCGGGTGCTCGTCGGGAGCTGGAGCGGGCTCACCTCCCCGCTGCTCCCCCCCACGCCGGTGACGCTGCTGGACGTGCACCTCGAGCAGGGAGCGTTCTTCCAGGCCGAGGTCCCCGAAGGGGAGAGCCGCTTCGTCTATGTCGTCAGCGGCGCCGGGGAGTTCGGCCCCTTCGATGACGTGGTGCCGATCCACGCGCTGCAGGCCGGGGGGTTCTCTCCCAGGGGCCAGCTCCTCCAGGTGCGCGCGATGAACTCCCCCCTGCACGTCGTCATCGCCGGCGGCCGCCCGCTCCGAGAGCCCACCATGTTCCATGGGCCGTTCTGCATGAACACGCCCGAGCAGCTCCAGCGCGCCCTCCTGGACTACCAGGAGGGCCGCATGGGCCACCTCGAGCCCTCCTCCTGACGACGCGGGCGCTACTTCCCCTTCATTACGCCGATGAAGGGCAGGTTCCGGTATTTCTCCGCGTAGTCCAGCCCGTAGCCCACCACGAACACGTCGTCGATCACGAAGCCCTTGTAGTCGATGGCCACCTTCGCCCGGGCCCGCGACGGCTTCTCCAGCAGCGAGGCCACCTTCACGCTCGCCGGGTGCCGCGCCCGCAGGTTCTCCAGCAGGAAGCTCATCGTCAGCCCCGTGTCGATGATGTCCTCGATCACCAGCACGTGCTTGCCCGCCATCGGCGTGCTCACGTCCGTGGTGATGCGCACCTCGCCCGTCGTCTCCGTGCCGCCCTGGTACGAGGACACCCCCAGGAACTCCATCGTCAGCGGCAGATCGATGGCGCGCGCCAGATCCATGGCGAACACCGTGGACCCCTTCAGCACGCACACCAGCGTCAGATCCTTACCCCGGTAGTCGCGGGTGATCTCCGCGCCCAGGTCGCGCACACGCGCCTGGACCTTCGCCTCGTCGATGAGCGTGCCGACTTCATTCTCGTAGAAAGCCACCGCGGATCCCCTACACGTACGCGTTGTTCATGATCTCCCCGAACCCGCCACCCCCAGGGACGATGTACTGCCGGTCGTCCAGCCCCCGCTCCTTGTCCCAGTGCGTCCCCGGCTCCGTGCCGAACACCTCCGGCGGAGACAGCCCGCGATCCAGCCGGAGCGCGTAGATCGTCACGTCCGGGTGATCCGTCGTCATCCGCCGCAGGTACTCCGGCGTGACGATCAGGTTGAGCGTGATGATCCGCCGCGTCTTCCCCGGCACCTTCGTCTTGTAGAGCGAGATCGCCGTGGAGAGGCTGCCGCCCGTGGCCCCCATCGGATCCGGGAACAGCACGAACGCGTCGTCCACGTCCCCGCCGATCTTCGCCCCGCCGATGTTGGAGCCCACCACCGTGTGCTCCGCGTCGATCATCCGGCTCATGATGATGTGGTCCTGCCGCACCAGCGAAGGATTCACCGTCACGTTGAGCAGATCGTACGTCACCTGGGACGGCAGCGTGCCCGCCCGGGCGATGTTCACCGTCACCACGCGCGTGTGCGGATCGATCACCTCGCCCTGGAAGATGCCCTGCGGCGTGGAGTCCACCATCCGCGTGGGGATGGCCACCATCTTCCGCGGGAACTCCGCGTTGATGACCGCCTTCACCAGATCCGAGTACAGCAGCTCCACCAGCCGGTTGATCTGCGGCTGCACCGTGCCCTTGGCGCACAGCGTCGCCAGCTGGGACAGGAGAAAAGGATTTCCCACCAGGTGGACCTGCGGGCCATACCGGTGGGCTATCTCGTTCAGCCGGAACGGCACATTCGCGTAGAGCGTGTCGCGCATCGGGCGCTTCCTTCCTGATCAGTCGAACAGCTTGAGCGTCTGGGGCGGAGTGGCCTCGGCGGGCTCCGCCACGTGGCACCTTCGGCAGCGCGCCTCGTAGGCCCCCGCCGCCCCCACCACCACCCGCTCCCCGCGGGACACCAGCCGCTGCGAGCGGTTGGCCGGGTTGCCGCACACCACACAGATGGCCAGCTCCTTCGTCACGTACTCGGCCACCGCCAGCAGGTGCGGCATCGGCTCGAAGGGGCGCCCCTGGTAGTCCTGATCCAGTCCGGCGCAGATGACGCGCAGGCCCCGGGTGGCCAGCGCCTCGCACACCTGCACCACCTCCGGCCCGAAGAACTGGACCTCGTCGATACCGACCACCTGTGTCTCAGTGGACAGGTGGTAGAAAATTTCTTCAGCCCGCTCGATGGGGGTGGACTCCAGCTTGTGCTGGGAGTGGCTCACCACCTGCGCCTCGTCGTACCGGTCATCCAGCTTCGGCTTGAAGACCTGGACGCGCTGCTTGCCATACACGGCGCGCTTGACGCGGCGGATCAGCTCCTCCGTCTTGCCGGAGAACATCGAGCCGCAGATGACCTCTATCCACCCGATATCTTTGGGGAATTGGTGCACGAGCGAGGCGCCCTCCGAAGGGGGCGGAGGGCGCGCGGATACTCGGTCACCCCCCCCACGGAGTCAATGCCTCCGTGAAGGCGTGAACACCGCCCCCGGCTCCCCCCCCGGGCCCCCGGCCCTGCCCGCCCGCCAGCCCCCACCGAGGGCCGCCACCGCTGGCAAGACTCTTGAAGGAGCCTACCCGCGGGATTCTTGACGGGGGAGGCACGGGGTGGCGGCGACGGCACAACAGCAGGGGCAGGGGTTCTGGACGGGGCTGGGGGCTTTCTACCTCTCACCGGCATCGGTGGCGCTGCTGGTGCTGAACCTGCTGGACGGGCTGTTCACCCTGACCTTTCTCCAGTTGGAGGTGGCCGAGGAGCTCAACCCGCTGATGCGGCTCGCCTATGAGCGCTCCCCTCTGCTGTTCATGGTGGCCAAGCTGATCATCGTCAACGCGGGCCTGTCGCTGCTGTGCGTGCACCGCGCCATGCGCGCCAGCCGCCTGGCCATCCGCGCCGGGGCCGTCATCTACGCCGTCATCAACGTCTACCACCTCGCGTTCCTGGCCCACCTGCTACGCCACTGGAACCACCTGATCTGACAGCCGTACGACGTAGTGAGTAGCGAAGGGCTTGCATTTTTGGGTCGCTCTGACCCAGGCTTCCCGCCAACACCGCTCTTTCGGGATCTGGTGGGGGGCCAACGATGAACATCACCGATGTCAGGGTGTTTCCGGTCGACGAGGACAAGCTGAAGGCCTACGTGACCATCACCCTGGATCACTGTTTCGTCATCCGGGATCTCAAGGTCATCCATGGCGCATCCGGGCTCTTCATCGCGATGCCCGCCAAGAAGCGCAAGGACGGGACGTACAAGGACATTGCCCATCCCCTCAACGCGGACACCCGCAGCGAGATGGAGCGGGTGATCCTCTCCGAGTATGAGCGACAGACCCAGAATGGGCACGCCCTGCAGAACACCCTGATAGCAGCCGAGACCGACTAAGGCGCTTCCCTTGCGGGCGCTGGCGGGTTAGTAGCGCCCGCATGCAGCCCATGATGCGGGACTTCAAGGTGTTCACGGGCAGCTCCAACCCGGGGCTGGCCCATCGGATCTGCGACTACCTCAAGCGTCCGCTGGGCAAGGCGACAGTCGGGCGCTTCTCTGACGGGGAGATCCACGTCGAGATCGCGGAGAACGTGCGTGGGCAGGACGTCTTCATCATCCAGTCCACCTGCCCGCCGGCCAATGATCACCTGATGGAGCTGCTGATCATGTGCGACGCGCTCAAGCGGGCGAGCGCGGGCTCGATCAACGCCGTCATGCCCTACTACGGCTACGCGCGGCAGGACCGGAAGGTGGCGCCGCGCACGCCCATCACCGCCAAGCTGATCGCGGACATGCTGGAGGTGGCCGGGGCCAGCCGCGTGGTGTCCATGGACATGCACGCCGGGCAGATCCAGGGCTTCTTCAACATCCCCTCGGATCACCTGTACGGCTCGCCGGTGTTCCTGGAGGACCTGCGCAAGCGCTTCCCGGACACGCAGGATCTGGTGATCGTGTCGCCGGACGCGGGCGGCGTGGAGCGGGCGCGCGCCTACTCCAAGCGGCTGAACACGGGCCTGGCCATCATCGACAAGCGGCGCCCGCGCCCCAACGCCTCGGAGGTGATGAACCTCATCGGCGACGTGAAGGGCAAGGACGCGGTGCTGGTGGACGACATGGTGGACACCGCCGGCACGCTGACCCAGGCGGCCATCGCCCTGCGGGAGAAGGGGGCGCGCCGGGTGGTGGCCTACGCCGTCCACCCCATCCTCTCCGGGCCGGCCATCCAGCGCATCACGGAGTCCGCGCTGGAGGAGGTGGTGTTCACGGACACGGTGCCCCTGGCGCCCGCCGCGCAGGCGTGCTCGAAGATCCGCGTGCTCACCACGGAGCGGCTCTTCGGCGAGGCCATCGCCCGCATCCACCGGGCGGACTCGCTCAGCTCCCTGTTCGTCTAGGCGCGCGCCTGGTTGGCGGGCAGCTTGACTCCGCGCCCGCTGGCTGGCATGTGCCAGTCCACTCCACCGGCCCCTTCGAGAGGCGCCGTCTTCGGGGCCCGCCATCGGGGCGGGATGCCGAAAGCGCCAGGCGGCCTGGTGGACACCCGCAGTCCCCTGAAGAGGAATTCCCATGTCTGTCGACAAGAGCACTCTCGAGGCGAAGAGCCGTGAAGGCGCTGGCAAGGGCGCGGCCCGCAAGCTGCGCGCGCAGGGCCTGGTGCCCGCGGTCGTCTACGGCAAGCACCTGAAGGCGCCGGTCCACGTCGCGGTGGAGCCGAAGGCCGTCCGCCAGTCCATCAACACCCCGCACAAGTTCAACACCCTGATCGCGCTGAAGCTCGATGGCGCGGCCCACCAGGTCCTGCTGAAGGACTTCCAGGTGGATCCCGTCACCCGCGAGATCCTCCACGCCGACTTCATCGCCGTGACGGACAACGAGAAGGTGAAGGTGAACGTGCCGCTGGTGCTCACGGGCAAGGCCGTGGGCGTGGCGGACGGCGGTCTGCTCACCCAGGCCCGCCGCGAGCTGGAGGTCTGGGCGCTGCCGCAGGCCATCCCGGAGAAGATCGAGGCGGACGTCACCCACCTCAAGATCGCCATGGTGCTCCACATCAACGACATCAAGCTGCCCGAGGGCGTGTCGGTGAAGACGAACGTCAACTACACCCTGGCCGTGTGCGCCGCGCCCGAGCGCGAGGAGATCCCGGCGGCCGCGGCGGCCGCGGCGGCTCCGGCGGCGGGTGCTGCGGCTCCGGCGGCGGCCAAGGCGGGCGAGGCCAAGGCGGGCGAGGCCAAGGCGGGTGAGGCCAAGGCGGGCGCCCCGGCCAAGGCCCCGGCGAAGAAGTAACCACTCCCCGGTTCATCCGGAGCGGGGCTGGCCTCTCGGGGCCGGCCCCGTTTGCTTTGGGAGCCTCCCATGAAGCTCATCTGCGGGCTGGGCAACCCCGGGCGCGAGTACGAGCGCCACCGGCACAACATCGGGTTCATGGTGCTGGAGGCGCTGCTGCCGCGGGCGCGGGCGGAGCTGAACCAGGAGAAGTTCCAGGCGCGCGTGGGCCAGGGCACCCTGGGCGGCGAGCGCATCCTCTTCCTGGAGCCGCAGACGTACATGAACCTGTCGGGCCGCTCGCTGGCCGAGGCCGCGCGCTTCTACAAGGTGGCGGTGGAGGACATCCTCGTCATCCACGACGAGCTGGACCTGCCCTTTGGGCGGCTGCAGCTCAAGGCCGGAGGCGGGACGGGTGGGCACAACGGGCTCAAGAGCTCCGTGCAGTGCCTGGGGGCGGACGGCTTCATCCGCCTGCGCTTCGGCATCGGCAAGCCGGAGGGCCCCAACGCCAGGGAGCGCGTCGCCGGCTACGTGCTCTCCAACTTCGATGACGGGGAGCGGCGCCAGCTCGAGGAGCTCATCGGCCGGGCCTCGGAGATGGCGGAGACGTGGGCGCGCGAGGGGCTGGCCACGGCGATGAACCGCTTCAACCGCAAGGCCTGAGCCCCAGGCCTGGACGCGGGGGTGCCCCCGCCACGCTCGCGCGGGGGCACCCGTGTCCTCTGGGGCGGCTGGACCGACGCTACCGGGCGCTCCGCCGCGCCGTGCGGCCATGGCTCTTGCGGCGAGCCGAGGGGCGCCGCACCGTCCGCGCCGCCTCGAGGGACGGGGCGCGGATGGGGGACAGGCGCGGCAGCTCCACCCTTGGGATGGTCGGGATGGGCTTCACGGGGAGGCTGATCACCGCCCCGGTCTTGAACTTCTGGGCGTAGGGCCGCAGCAGGTTCCCGTCCAGGCCGCGGCTGGACAGATCCTTGTACGCGGCCTCGTGCTGACCGAACTCCTCGAACCAGTACTCCTCGGCGATCACCGCCTGCTGCTCGCGGTTGAACTTCTTCAGATCATTGCCACGATCCCGGAGCATGGCGTTGGTCACCGTGTAGCCCTCTTTGCCGAGCTGCGCCTCGATGGCCTGGATCATGTAGACCGGGCCGTCCACCACGCCCTGCCAGACGTGGGCCAGCTCGTGGATGAGCGTCTTCATGTCGATCTTCGCCTTCGAGGAGAAGTTGATGACGTACATCGTCGTGAAGGGCCGCTGGCCGTTGACCAGGTTGATCAGGTCCGCGGGGATGGAGGCGACGGCGATCTTCACGCGGTCCAGATCGATCGCGGTGCCGTAGACGCGGCGGGCCTGCCGCTTCTCCTCCGCCGTCATCTCCCGGTGTCCGCCCAGCACGTCCAGCAGGGTGGCGAGCGCCAGGCCCGCCACGCCGCCCGCGGTCTCCAGCGCCGCCTTCATGATGAGGAAGGGGCTCTTGCCCAGGGCGATGAGCCCCTGGAAGAAGCCCTTGCGGAACTGCTCGGCCACGTGGGTGACGATGTCCGCCACCGCCCGGCCGAGCTGGAGCCCCGCGGCCAGCAGCCCCTCCAGCACCATGCGGAGGGTGCTGAGCTGATCCTTCATGAAGGCGATCAGGATGTCGGCGGCCTGGCGGAAGGCCTTGTAGGCGCCCACGACCAGCCGCTTGAGCGTCTGCCCCGTGAAGCGGGCGATCTCCTTGGCCACCTCGGCCAGCTTCCTCCCGGCGAGCTGGAGCCCCTTGATGATCTGCTCCACGGCGCCCGCGGCCAGGTTGATCGCGCTGTCGATGATCTCCCGCACCTGTCGGCCGAGCTGGACGAGCGCGCGCACCGTGGCGTGGATGACGGAGGAGACCTGGCTGGCCACCGAGGAGAGGATCTGCGCCACCTTCCTGCCGGCCTTGAGCACCTCGTCGACGACCTCCTTGAGCGTGGTGGCCACCTGCTTCCCCGCCCAGGCCAGCACCTCGACCAGCGAGCGGCCCGCGTCCAGCACCCCGCGCACGAACTTCCGCACCGCGGACACCCCCTTCTTGGCGGCCTCGGTGAGGATCTCGGCGACCTTGCGGCCGGCCGCGATCAGCCCCTCGACGAAGTCGGCGATCTTGGACGCGCTCCAGTTGATCACCTTGCCAATGGCGTCCACCAGGGACTTGCCCGCGGCCTTGAGCGCGTCGCCCACGGTCTTCACCGCCTTCTTGAACCAGTCGACGACCTTGCCGAAGAACTCGACCCCCGGTGCCTGCGCGCGCTCGGTCCGCAGCGCCTGGCCAGCCCGCTGGTACCACTCGGCCACGTCATCCATGTCGCCGCCGGCCTCGAAGTAGTCCTTCATGAAGGCCTGGGCATCCTGCGGCGCCATGTCTCCAATGTTGTGGATGACGAGCGCGCCCTTGCCCTGCAGCCGGAACGCGCGGGTCATCATCTGCCGCTGCGACGTCCCGGACTGGCGGGCCCACTGCACCAGCGGCGCGGACTCCTGCTCGGCCTCCACGTCGTCGCGCCAGTTGGCGATCACCCCTCGGGTGAAGTTGAGGGCGCGTACCTGAGAGGACTGGAAGAGGTTCGCCACGCTCGGGGCGACCTGCGCCCGCTGGAGCCCCAGAGCGCGCACCTCGTCCCGGGCGGAGTCGGCCGTGTTCAGCCGCATCGTCGCCAGCTGTTGGGTGAGGGCGACGGGGACCTGCAGGCTGAGGGCCTCTGCGCCAGCGGGAGCCTTGCCGCGACGCTTGGACCTGGACTTGGCGACAGGGGTTTGTTTGGAAACGGGCATGACATGAACCTCCGGGATGTAGCCGTGGATGGAGCAGGCGCCGAGGCCTGGTCCCCTCCCAGCACCTCGCCGGCGGGAGACCTCGGACCCTTCAGCCAGGGCTGGAGTCCAGAGTCCTTGGATGTGACGGGCCTGAGCGAGCCAGCAGCCCCCCACCGGTGGCCTGCCCCCCCCCTCCCCGGCCAGGCCTGGAGCCCCCCAGCCTCCTCTCGCCTTGACTTGGGGGGAGGCCCCTCGTAGAAGGCCCCTTCCCTCCTGCCCCCGGTAGGCGGGGATGTTCTTTTCCATCTTCCCGTGTTCCGCACGGGACGAAGCGCGATGGTGACGGGCGCGCTGTTTTCCCGTCCCCGGCGACGGCCTTCTCAGGCTGGACGACCGTTTCCCCGCTCCCCGGATTGGCCGGGGGGCACTCGACCCCAAGGGGAGAGAAACATGGCTGAGACACAGGCCGCGACGCGGCTTCGTGAGTACGAGACCATCTTCCTGGTCAAGCCCGAGCTGACCGACGACAACGTGGACCGCCTCAAGGAGCGCGTCCGCGGCATCGTCACCCGCGAGGGTGGCAAGGTCATCCGCTTCACGGTGTGGGGCAAGAAGAAGACGCTGTACCCCATCGCCAAGCAGCCCCGCGCCATCTACGTGCACACCCATTACCTGGGCAGCGCGAAGATGGTGGCCGAGGTGGAGCGCAACCTGCGCAACCTCGACGAGGTGACGCGCTACCTGTCCGTGAAGCTGGCGGACGAGGTGGACCCCGAGAGCCGGCCGGTGCTCGAGGACGTGAAGATGGCGGGCGATGTCGACGAGACCCGCCCTGGCGCCCCCGCCGAGCGCGACACGCCCTTCCGTGGCGAGTCGGCCGACGAGGCCTCCGAGACCGAGGAGGAGGGCACCGAGGAGGCCTAATCGCCCCCCGGTCTTCCACGGACCCTTTCGAGAACGAGAACGCTCATGAACGGTACGGATAACAAGACGACTTCCGCAGGCCCCGCTCGCACCGGCGGCTTTGGTGGTGGTGGCCGCGGCGGTTTTGGCGGTGGCGACCGCGGTGACCGCGGCGGTGATCGCGACCGCGGTGGCGATCGCGGTGATCGCGGCGGCGGTATGGACGATGACAAGCGCGGTGGGCGCGGCTTCGGACGCAAGAAGGTCTGCCGCTTCTGCGCCGAGCGCAACACCAAGGTGGACTTCAAGGATCAGGCGACCCTGAAGTACTTCGTCACGGAGCGCGGCAAGATCATCCCCCGCCGCATCTCCGGCAACTGCGCCAAGCACCAGCGCGAGGTGGCGGTGGCCATCAAGCGCGCTCGCGGCCTGGCGCTCCTCCCCTACAACGCGATGGTGGGCTAGCCGCCCCGTCCGAGACTTCGGAGAAAACAGATGAAGGTCATTCTTCGTGAGGACATCGACGGCCTCGGCAAGTCCGGGGAGCTCGTCACCGTGAAGGACGGCTTCGGCCGCAACTACCTGCTTCCGCGCCAGAAGGCGGTGCTCGCCAACGAGCAGAACATCCGCCAGCTCGAGCACGAGAAGTCCGTCATCTCCGCGCGCAGCGCCAAGCTGAAGGGCGCCGCCGAGGAGCTGGCGAAGAAGGTGGGCGCCATCCAGGTCACCATCAAGCGCAAGGTGGGCGAGCAGGACAAGCTGTTCGGCTCCGTCACCGCGCTGGATATCGCCGAGGCGCTCGCGGCCCAGGGCCAGCAGGTGGACCGCCGCGGCATCCACCTGCCCGAGCCCATCAAGACGGTGGGCAAGCACGAGGTGGAGCTGCGCCTGCACCGCGACGTGGTGGCGAAGATCAAGGTGGACGTCGTCGCCGAGTAGCGGATCGTCCTACCTGTGGCATTCAGAGGGCCGTCCAGGGCTTCCTGGGCGGCCCTCTTCTTTTGTCAGAGTGGCCTGTAGACTGGGGATGTAGCCATGTCCAACGTGCTCGACGGTCGTGAAGGGCGGAAGATCCTGGAGGATCTTGCCGCGGAGCGTGCGGTGCTCGGCGCCGTGCTGGCGGACAACACCCTCATCGCCAACGTGGCGGAGGTGGTCCACTCGGAGGATTTCTCCAGCCCGCAGCACGCGGCGATCTTCGCCGCGATGCTCAAGCTGGACGGCTCGGCGCGGCAGGTGGATCACCTGACGCTGGCCGAGGAGCTGAAGGTGCTGGGGCAGCTGGCCGCGGTGGGCGGCCCCGCGTACCTGATGAGCCTGGACCAGGGGGTGCCCCTCACCCACAACGCGGTCCAGTACGCGACGATCGTCCGGGATCAGGCGCTGCGGCGGCGGCTGGCCAACGTGGGCCGAGAGATCCTGGAGATGGCCAGCCAGGAGACGGGGGACGTCGAGGTCATCCTCGACGAGTCCGAGCGCAAGCTCTTCAACCTCGCGGAGAAGCGGCGCGAGGGGGATCTCCGGGCCGTCAGCGAGCTGATGGAGCAGACGCTGGATCTGCTCGACAAGATGAAGGCCTCGTCCTCGGGCGTGACGGGCCTGTCCACCGGCTACGTGGATCTGGACATGCAGCTGACCGGCCTGCACGCCGGCGAGCTCATCATCCTGGCGGCGCGGCCCGGCATCGGGAAGACGTCGCTGGCGATGAACATCGCCATGCACGCGGCGCTCAAGGAAGACAAGGCGGTGGCGATCTTCAGCCTGGAAATGCCCGCCGACCAGCTGCTGATGCGCCTGCTTGCCTCCAGCGCGCGCGTGGACATGAAGAAGCTGCGCGGCGGCCGGCTCACCGCGAACGACGAGGAGAAGTTCCAGGAGATGGCCGGCGCGCTCTACAACGCGCCCATCTACATCGACGACTCGGGCGGCCTGTCGCCGTTTGATCTGCGCGCCAAGGCGCGGCGGCTCAAGCAGAGGGATCCGCGGCTGTCGCTGATCGTGATCGACTACCTCCAGCTCATGCACCAGAAGGGCAAGGTGGAGAGCCGCCAGCTGGAGGTGAGCGAGATCTCCCGCAGCCTCAAGCAGCTGGCCAAGGAGCTGGAGGTGCCCGTGATCGCGCTCAGCCAGCTCAACCGTAAGGTGGAGGAGCGCAAGGGCGGCAAGCCCATGCTGAGCGACCTGCGCGAGTCCGGCTCCATCGAGCAGGACGCGGACGTGGTGATGTTCATCCACCGCGAGGACCAGGAGGAAGGCGCGGAGGGCGCGGAGGGCGAGCGCTCGCGCACCGTCATCCCCGTGGAGCTGATCGTCGCCAAGCAGCGTAACGGCCCGGTGGGCTCGATCGATCTCGTCTTCCTCTCGGAGTTCACGCGCTTCGAGAGCCGCGCCCGGGGTGATTTCCAGTAGGCGTCCAGCGGCGACCGGAGCTCAGCCCTCGCCTGTACGCAGGTAGCGGGCGACGTAAGCCTTGGCTCGCCGCGCGGCGGCCTCCACCGAGCGCCCTCGGCCCAGCTCCACCGCGAGCGCCGAGGCCAGCCGACAGCCCGTGCCGCGCCGATCCGGAGGCCGAGGGACACGCCTGCCCGTGAGGAGCCGCGTCCGGCCTGGCAGGCACAGCACGTCCACGGCCCCGCGCGCGCGGTGGCCGCCCTTCACCAGCGCCGCCCCGAAGCCGCGCTCCACCAGCGCCCTCCCCGCTTCCGCCGCCTCCTCCACCGTCCGCACGGCCGGCAGCCCCAGCAGCCACGCCGCCTCATCCAGGTTGGGCGTGAGGACCACGCGAGGGCCCGCCAGCGCGAGGTAGTGCCGCACGGAGAGCCGGGACAGGGGCTGCCCCCTCGAGGTCCGGACGACGGGATCCACCACCCACCAGGCATCCTCACCTTCCAGGGCCGCGCGAAGCGCCGCCAGGCGCACCGGGTCGGGCACCATGCCCAGCTTCACCGCGTGCAGAGGCCCCAGCTCTCGCGCCGCGGCCAGCTGGGCGCGCAGCACCCGCACCGGCGTGGCCTCCCAGTGGAAGGTGCTGCTGCCCTGCGCCGTCTGCGCGGTGGGGATGGCCACGGAAGCCCCTCCCAGGGCCCGCACCGCGGCCACGTCCGCCAGCAGGCCCGCACGGCCCGTGGGCTCATGGCCCGCGAGCAACAGGACGCGAGGAGAAGCGCTCACCGGCGGTGGTCGCGCGCCTTGTGGATGAACACTTTGTAGATGCCGCCGTGCACCGGGAGGTTCTGCAGCATGTACTCCGGGTGCCACTGCACGCCCACCGCGAAGACATGGGCGCTGGACTCGATGGCCTCGACGATGCCGTCCGGGGCCGTGGCGCTCGACACCACCTGGTTGCCCAGCTTCTTCACCGCCTGGTGATGCGTGGAGTTCACCATGAGCTGGCCCTTCCCCACCGCCTCCGCCAGCAGCGAGCCCTCGCGCACGTCCACCGGGTGCTGGGGCTGGGTGCGATCGTGCCTCTGCTGGTGCTCGCGCGCGTCCTGCACCTCGCGGCTGATGTCCTGGTACAGCGTGCCGCCCAGCACCACGTTGAGCAGCTGCATGCCCCCGCAGATGCCCAGCACCGGCATGTTGCGCTTGAGCGCCGCGCGCATCAGCGCCGTCTCGAACGCCGTCCGCCCCTCCTTCAGCGGCCCCATCCCCTCGCGCGCCGTCTCGCCGTAGGCCTCGGGGGGAATGTCGAAGGCGCCCCCTGTGACGAGCACCCCGGAGACGCGATCCAGGTAGGCCTCCAGGCACGTCGGATCGTCCGAGTACGGCAGCATGAACGGCAGCCCGCCCGCGCGCAGCACCGCCTCCGCGTACGTGGCCTTCAGCTCGTAGCGGGCAAAGGGACTGTCAGGGCCAGCGTCGATCCAGTCCGGGGAGATGCCAATATTGGGGCGACGCGGCGGCTGGCCGTGATGTCTCAGGGAATGTGTCATGGGGCACCCGCGAGGCTAGCCCCCTGCCCGCCCGTGTCAAACGCGGCAAGCAGGCGACGGACCTGTCCAGCAATGTCCTCGGCGAGCAGGGCATCCGACACCACCGCGGCCCCATGTGCCCCCGCGGCCGCCACCTGCGCGATGTTGGCCAGCCCCACCCCGCCAATCCCCACCACTGGCAGCGGGCTGTCGCGCACCACCGCCGCGAAGCCCTCCAGCCCCAGCACCGGCGCGGAGACCTGCTTCGTCGTGGTGCCGAAGACAGGCCCCACGCCCACATAGTCCGCCCCAGCCTCCTTCGCCGCCCAAGCCCCCGCCGCGTTGCGCACCGTCACCCCCACGATGCGCCCGGGGCCGAGCAGCTCGCGCGCCGCCTCTGGCGGAAGATCCTCGTCTCCCACATGCACCCCGTCCGCGCCCGCCAGCAGCGCCAGGTCCACCCTGTCGTTGAGCAGGCACACCGCGCCTACCCGGCGGCAGGCGGCCACCACCTCGCGCGCCGCGGCCAGCGCCTCCCGAGGCGGCGTGCGCTTCATCCGAAGCTGGAGGATGCGCGCCCCGCCGGCCAGCAGGCGGGCCGCCTTCTCTCCAAGCGACAGCTCGGGCCGGACGGTATCGTCACAGAGCAGATAGGGGCCTCGGGGAAGCATGGGACGGTCGGGGGCGTTCATCGGCTCCAGGAGCGGCTCGGGCGGCGTTGACAGGCAGCGCCTCTGCTATAAGGTGGCGCGCCCTTTTCACAAGAGATTCCGAGGATTTGACCATGGCCGACACGTTGGACCCGAAGCACCTGGATAAGCGCACCGCGGAGCGTTACCTGCGCAGTGGCCAGCTCGACGAGAAGGCGTACGAGCGTCACCTCAAGAGCCTGCCGGACGTGGCCGACAAGGCCGCCCCGGTGGCCACGGCGATGGAGGACGAGGACTTCGACGACGAGGACGAGGACTTCGAGGACGAGGACTTCGAGGAGGAGGGGGCGGACGAGGGCACCGAGGACAGCGAGGCTCCGTAATGGACGAGAAGCGGGGAGAGACCTTCGTGATGCGGGGTGAGGCACGCCCCGCCGCCAGCGAGAGCCCGATCGCCTTCAGCACCTTCATCATCGGGCTGGCCTCCACCGCGCTCATCCACCTGGGAGACACGGCCAACCCGGAGACGGGCCGCACCGAGCGAAACCTGGAGCTGGCCCGCCAGAGCCTCGATCTGCTGTCGATGCTGCGCGAGAAGACGCGCGGCAACCTCACCGAGGACGAGGAGAAGCTCTTCAGCACCCTCCTCACGGATCTGCGCCTGCGCTTCGTGGAGGCGAACAAGCGGTGAGCGCCCCCGCAGGCCGGCCCTCGGGTTCAGGACTGCCCCGTGGCGTCAACATCGCCGCGGTGCTGTGCCTCATCCTCTCCGGGCTGACCGGCATGTCCTCCTGCACGGAGGCCGCCAACCTGTCTCACCTCTCCGAGCTCCGGGAGCAGTCCCCCACGGTGACGGTGTTCGGAGATCCCGCCGTCCTCAAGCGCGTCTTCGAGGCGCAGCTGTCCGCCCTGGAGCCCATGCGCGAGCCGCGCGCCCTCATCCTGGGGAGCCTGGCGGTGGCATGCGCGCTCATCTTCGTGGCCGCCGGCCGGATGCTGAGGCCCGCGGGGCTGCCGCGAGAGGGCATGCGGCGGCTGCTGGGCGGTGCCGCCATCGCCGCCGCCATCCTGCGCACGCTCGATGGCGCGCAGTGGATGGTCGTCGTCAAGCGCGCGAGCACCACCATGGCCGATGCCATGAGCACGCTGCCCGAGTTCCGCGACATCCCCATCGATCAGCTGAAGACCACCCTGCACTTCGTGCTGGGCGCGGCCACCGTGGCGCAGACGGCCTTCATCGCCGGGGCCTTCGTGCTGCTGGGCCAGTACTTCCACAGCGAGCGCGTCCGCCAGGCCGTCACCGCCCAGGACGGCCCCACCGAGTAGCCTCGCGGCCTCAGCGCCGGCGGTGCTGCCGGTTCACGGCCTCGTCCAGGACGTGCTCCTTGAGCAGGTAGCCGAAGCCGGCGTTCTTCATCCGCACGATCAGCTCATCCCGGGAGGTCCGCAGGTTCTTCGCCGCGGAGTCCAGGTCCCACCCCGCCGCCGCGAGCTGCTTGAGCAGGTAGGCCCGCCGCGTCTGCGCCGCCGACAGCCGGTACGTCCGCAGGTACTCCAGCTCGCCGTCCTCCCGGGTGATCAGCTCGCCGAGGTGGTTCTCCTCCGAGGGGACCAGGCGGGTGACGAAGCGCTCGAGCTGGAACTCGCCCGCCTCGTACACGGGGGCCGCCGTCACCTCCGTGCCCAGCAGCCCGCCCACCATGGCGTCCTGGAGGAAGTCCGCCCACTCCCGGCGCAGGCGCTCCACTTCGCCCCGCAGATCCGCCAGCGAGGCCACCCTGTGCGGCTCCATGGAGCTGCCCAGCGGAGCCACCTCCTCCAGGAAGCCGTACTGGAGCAGCAGCTCGCCGTAGAAGTCCTCCAGCAGCGCCCGGTGCATCGCGCGGTAGTCCTCCGGGTGCGAAAGGATGCAGGCCGACAGCAGCAGCTCCGCTCGGAAGATGAGCACCCCCACCTGCTGCTCGTGGAGCTCGAACATGCGCAGCGCCTCGGAGAAGGCCGCGCTCGCCCAGCCCGGCACGGACTGCTCCATGCGCGGGCTCAGCCCGGAGGAGAGCGCCTCCCGCGAGTACTCGCTCCACGCGATCTCCGGCGCGTTGAAGTGCAGGGCCAGGAAGCCCTCCATGGCCAGGTGCAGCGGCAGCATCCGCAGCCGGTTGCGCTCCTCCCGGCGCACCATCCGGTGCATCACCCGGAGGCCCACCGGGCCGAGCTGCATCGCCTTGCCCTCGGACTTGAAGAGCTTCGTCTCGGGGATCGCCTCCGCCTGCTGGTTGCCCCACGACATCACCAGCCCGTGAGGGATGTACGAGATGTACTTGAGCCCGGAGTCCATCAGCCCGCCCCCCAGCGAGACGATGGAGAGATCGTCCTGGTACACCCGCCGGGTGAAGCGCAGATCTCCCCGCACGGTGTCCCGCAGGATCGGCACCAGGCGGAAGTTGCCGAACACCTGGGACGGCGCCAGCCGCAGGCCCTTGGGGATGATGCGCTTGTTCACGGAGCTGCCTCGGCCCATCACGCCTCCTCCTCGAGCATCCGCCGCACCCGCGCCGCCAGGTAGTCCTCCAGCTCCGACAGCGGGGCCGCGCCCTCGGCGAACCGCGCGAACCCGAGCACCGTCGGCAGATCCTCCGCGTCTCGCACGCCCACCGTGGGCACGGCGGCGCCGAGCCCCCGCGGCGCGAACAGCTCCGAGTCGAACACGGGGTTGGCGTGGATGATGGACGTGCGGCGCTCGGGATCCAGCTTCGTCCGGAAGACGCGCGTCAGCTCCACCAGCGCGTTGGGCGGCCCGTTGTCGTAGCCATCCGACACGACGATCACCAGCTCCGCGCCCCACTCCAGCGCGTCCAGCAGCCGCGTGGCCAGATCCGTCTGCCCCCGCGCCACGCCGAGGAGCGGATCCTCGATGGGCGTGGTCCAGAAGGCGCGGTACTCGCGCGCCGCGGCGGACAGCAGGTAGTGCGCCGCGAGCGCCACCCCGAGCGGGCGGCGGCGCTTCTCGGAGGAGCCCGAGCTGGAGAAGCTGTTGTCCAGCACCGCGGCCACCCGCCCCAGCGCCACCGGGGCCCGGCGGAGCGTGCGCGCCACGGCCTGCTCGAGCGCGGCGTGCAGCTCCGCGCGGCGCTCCTGCCGCGCCTGGGGTGCCAGCGAGAGCGCGTAGAGCGCCAGCTTCGTGAGCGGCGCCCGCCCGAGCTCCAGGGAGATCTCCACCCCGTCCGCGCGCTCCGCGGCCCCCTGCAGGCGCAGCCGCTCCGCCTGGGTGAGGCGCGGCTCGATGCGCGCGAGGAACACGGAGCGCGGGATGCCGTGCTTGCGGGCCAGCCCCTCGGCGATGGTGAAGGGCAGCTCGAAGAGGGCCTCCTGGGCATAGTGGGCCTGGCGGAACTTCTCCAGCAGCGGGCGGGTGTACACGCGCTTGCGCCAGCCGTGGAACAGGAAGGGGCCCCGCTCGCCCTCCAGCTTCAGGTGCGCGTGCACCACCGCCGAGCGCAACTTGGAGCGGTACTTGACCGCGTCGAAGTCCGGATCCGGCCGCCCTGCCACGTACTCGCGGGCGATCGCGCGCGCCCGGCGGTTGTTGATGCGCCGCGAGCGCAAGAGCTCCAGCACCCGGAAGGCGCGCTGCGGCGGCAAGGCCCGGAGCGCCGCCGCGATCAGCGCCCCCTCCTCCCGCCGATCCCCGGGCGGCGTCTGCCGGCCGGTGGCCAGGAGGTTCAGGAGGATCAGCGCCTGGTTGAAGTGGTTGATGCCGGCCGCCAGCGTGCGGGTGTAGAGCCGGCGGTAGTTGCCCAGGATGTACTCGTGCAGGAACTCGATGGAGACGGCCTGACCGCGTGCGTCATTGTAGAACTCGCGCTGCCCCGTGCAGGAGAAGCACGCGTTGACGAACATCACGAGATCCTCGCGCGCGACCTGCTCGGCCCGCGCGATCGCCGCCGCGTCCTTCACGGCTACCTCCCTCTGGACAGGCACCCCGAATGAAACAAGCGCCGCTCGGGGAGTGAGGACACGACTCGCTATTCAAGCACTAGAAGCTCGGTTCGGAAGTCGCATCGCAGTCCCGCGAGCGGCGCCAGGAATCTAGCACGCCCTCTCCATCAGAGCGGCCGTGGCGTGGAAAGCTGACATTCCTCGGCTGCTCGATCAGCTGGAGCGGCAGGTCCAGGAGCGAGGCCACCGCGAGCAGGCCTGCGCGCTCGCTCCAGGGCTCAGGCAGCGTCCGGCGTCACGCGAAACAGCTGAGGGCTCGGCAGCAGCCGCTCCAGCCGCTCCTCCGCGTCCGCCGCGTCCAGCGCCAGCACGACGCTCGAGGCCGTGCGCGACATCCCCAGCAGCTCGTCGCGGGTGAGGCCGAACACGTAGGCCAGGTGCCCCATCGGCCAGCTCGCGCGCATCCGCGTGAAGGCCGCGTCGTCCTCCTCCTCGTCGCCGGACAGCTCCACGCTGTCGTACTCCAGCCGATCACCGCCTACGCGCCGAGCGTTGCCGTACGCGATGACCTGCTCGCACTCCCGAGGATCATAGACGTAGGCGTGCACGGTGGCGTTGGCCGCCCGCGAGAGCAGGCGGGGCAGCCCGTGATGATCGGCGTACCAGTGAGCGTCCATCAGCCCGGCGGCCGTCGGGCCCACGAAGGCCAGCCGAATCACCTTCCGCCGCCGGATCACCGAGACATGCAGGCTCGGCAGGACGCCGGACACTCCGTCGAGCGCCAGCGCCTCACGCGCCAACTGGACGAGCTCCAGCCCGCAAAAGGATTCGAGCCGCGTCAGGTAACCGCCATGTGCTTCCAGTGGACTCCCCCCGAGAAGGCGCGCGGCGTATAGCCGGGCTCTCCGCTCCTGGCAACTCCCCATCCCGGAAAACCCAGAGATTACTGGCGGCTCGAAGAATTCCGCCGATTTTGTATAGCCCGTTCCTTGCCAAGGGGGGTTCGAGCCTTAGTTTGGCTTCATGAGACTCGACAAGTTCACGGTGAAGGCGCAGGAGGCGATCCAGGAGGGTCAATCCCTCGCTCGCCGGGCAGACAACCCCAACTACGAGCCGGAGCACCTGGCGGCGGCGCTCCTGGGTCAGAAGGACGGCATCGTCGAGCCGATCCTGCGCAAGATTGGCGCGGATCCGAAGCTCTTCGCGTCCCGCCTGGGCGAGGCGCTGCAGAAGCTGCCGCGCATGCAGGGCGGCGAGAGCGCCATGCTCAGCCAGCGGCTGATGAAGACGTTCGACAAGGCGGAGGATGAGGCCAAGGGGCTCAAGGACGAGTTCGTCTCCTCCGAGCACCTGCTGCTGGCGCTCACCCATGACAAGGCCGCCGTCGGCGAGGTCCTCAAGACCTCCGGGGTGACGAGAGATCGGGTGCTGTCCGGCATCAAGGACGTGCGCGGCTCGGCGCGAGTCACGAGCCAGGACGCGGAGGCCACCTACCGGGCGCTGGAGAAGTACGGGCGCGATCTGACGGAGGCGGCCCGCACCGGCAAGCTGGATCCGGTGATCGGCCGCGACGAGGAGATCCGCCGCTGCGTCCAGGTGCTCAGCCGGCGCACGAAGAACAACCCGGTGCTGATCGGCGAGCCGGGCGTGGGCAAGACGGCCATCGCCGAGGGCCTGGCGCGGCGCATCGTCGATGGCGACGTGCCCGAGGGACTGAAGAACAAGCGGCTGATCACCCTGGATCTCGGCTCCATGGTGGCCGGCGCCAAGTACCGCGGCGAGTTCGAGGAGCGCCTCAAGGCCGTCCTCAAGGAGGTGGCGGACTCGGCCGGTGAGGTGATCCTGTTCATCGACGAGCTGCACACCATCGTCGGGGCGGGCAAGGCCGAGGGCTCCATGGATGCGGGCAACATGCTCAAGCCGGCGCTGGCGCGCGGCGAGCTGCACTGCATCGGCGCCACCACGCTGGACGAGTACCGCAAGCACATCGAGAAGGACGCGGCCCTGGAGCGGCGCTTCCAGCCGGTGATGGTGGGCGAGCCCAGCGTGCACGACACCATCAGCATCCTGCGTGGCCTGAAGGAGCGCTACGAGGTGCATCACGGCGTGCGCATCCAGGACAACGCCCTGGTGGCCGCCGCCACCCTCTCCCACCGCTACATCGCCGACCGGTTCCTGCCGGACAAGGCGATCGATCTGGTGGACGAGGCCTCCAGCCGCCTGCGCATCGAGATCGACTCGATGCCCACGGAGATCGACGACGTGCGGCGGAAGATGACCCAGCTGGAGATCGAGCGCGAGGGCCTGAAGAAGGAGACGGATCCGCACTCGCAGGAGCGCCTGGGCCAGATCGAGAAGGAGCTGGCCGAGCTCAAGGAGCGCTTCACCTCGCTCAAGGCGCACTGGGACGCGGAGAAGGAGGCCATCACCCACATCCGCGGGCTGAAGGAGAAGCTGGAGAAGGCGAAGAACGACCAGGCGGCGGCCGAGCGCCAGGGCGATCTGAACAAGGCGGCGGAGCTGAAGTTCGGCGTGCTGCCCTCGCTGGAGAAGGAGCTGAAGGCGCAGAACGAGAAGCTGGGCGAGCTGCAGAAGAGCCAGAAGTTCCTCAAGGAGGAGGTGGACGCCGAGGACATCGCCGAGGTGGTGGCCAAGTGGACGGGCATCCCCGTCTCCAGGCTGATGGAGGCCGAGGTCCAGAAGCTGGTGAAGATGGAGGATCGGCTGGGCCTGCGCGTCATCGGCCAGCACAGCGCCATCCAGGCCGTGTCCAACGCCGTGCGCCGCGCGCGCAGCGGGCTGCAGGATCCCAACCGGCCCATCGGCTCGTTCATCTTCCTGGGCCCCACCGGCGTGGGGAAGACGGAGGCGGCCAAGGCGCTGGCCGAGTTCCTCTTCGATGACGACAGCGCGATGATCCGCATCGACATGTCCGAGTACATGGAGAAGCACGCCGTGGCCCGGCTCGTGGGCGCGCCGCCGGGCTACGTCGGCTACGAGGAGGGCGGGCAGCTCACCGAGGCCGTGCGGCGCCGGCCCTACTCCGTCGTCCTGTTCGACGAGATCGAGAAGGCCCACCTGGACGTGTTCAACATCCTCCTGCAGATCCTGGACGAGGGCCGGCTGACGGACAGCCAGGGGCGCACGGTGGACTTCAAGAACACGGTGCTCATCATGACGTCCAACATCGGCTCGCCGGCCATCCAGGAGGGCATGGCCGGCAAGGAGACGCTGAGCGAGGCCACGCGCACGGAGGTGATGGACGCGCTGCGCGGCCACTTCCGGCCGGAGTTCCTCAACCGCGTGGACGAGATCGTCATCTTCGAGCCGCTCAAGCGCAGCGAGATCCACCGGATCGTCGACCTGCAGCTGGCGCGGCTCCAGAAGCTGCTCACCGAGAAGCGGCTCACGCTGGCGCTGACGGACAAGGCGCGCAACCTCCTGGCGGAGCGCGGGTACGATCCCACCTACGGCGCGCGGCCGCTCAAGCGGGCCATCCAGAAGTACCTGATGGATCCGCTGGCTCTCAAGGTGCTGGCGGGCGACTTCCTCCCGGGGGACCACATCCAGGCGGACGCCACCGAGGACGGGCTGACCTTCGCCAAGGGGGTGGGGGACAACACCCAGCCGCCGCAGGAGGCGGCCCGCAAGTCCGCGTAGGCCGCCGCGCCTCGCGGCCACCGCGCCCAGGTCGTGGGAGCCCTCGTGGCTGCCGCGCGCCTGGGCGCTCGTGTCTCATGCGGGGGCCGCTCAGGGCGTCAGCCGCAACAGCTCCTCCACCTGCTCCCGCACCCGCCCATCTGGATCCTCTCCCAGCTGCTGTCGCGAGGGCTGGGGCGGGTGGCTCGAAGTGCAGCAGGTGCGCCTCCCATGGAGCCAGCCCCGCCTCCTGTGGCGGCCACGCCAGGCCTCCAATGAGGTGTCACGCTTCAGCGGCCGCACGCACTTCCCAGGCTGAGGTTGACGCAGGTATACCCTACCTGCGAGGGAGGGGTGCGCATGGCCGCGAGGAAGAAGAGAGGCGAGCCCGAGAGGCTCCCGAAGGGTGCTGAGTCATGAGCGGCACGGAGAGCGAACTCACCACCGCCGACCCGCATGCCCCCATGCACGGCTCGCTTGTGGGCCCGTGGCGCGTGCTGGAGCGGATGGACTCGGGCACCTTCGGCATCATCTACCGCGTGGCCCTGGCGAGCGAGCCTGCGCGCACTGCCGCGATGAAGCTGGCACGCAATCCTGGAGACCCGCGCTTCGAGAGGGAGGCAGTCCTGCACTCGCTGGTCGACGGCCCCTACCTCACGCGCTTCCTGGACACCGGAGAGTGGGTGTCCCCCCACGGCTGGCGTTTCCCCTACATCGTCATGGAGTTGGTGGAGGGCGTGCCGCTGTACCAGTGGGCCCGCACCACCGGGCGAGTGCTCACCTCCCGCCGCGTGCTCCAGCTCCTGGCCGGCCTGGCTCGCGGGCTCGAAGCCGTCCACGAGCACGGCCTGCACCGGGATGTGAAGGGGGACAACATCCTCGTGCGCGCTGACGGCACCCCGGTCCTCCTGGATCTCGGAGCATGCTGGATTTCAAACGCTCCGACGATCACCGTGGGTTCTCTTCCTCCTGGGACGCCCATCTACCGCAGCCCCGAGGCCGTGGCCTTCCGAGAGAGATTCTGGCGGGACGAGGAGGCCCGGTACGAGAGCCGCCCCCAGGATGACCTCTACTCGCTGGGGGTGACGGCCTACCGGCTCACGACCGGCGAATACCCACCGGAGGCGGGCAGCTCCGGGCGCTTCCTCCCTCCCAGCGCCCTCTGCCGCCTGGACGCCACGCTGGAGGCCCTCATCCTCCGGATGCTCTCCCCCAAGCGCGAGGCGCGCGGCACCGCCAGCCAGCTCGCTCAGGCCCTGGAGGCAGCGGCAGCCTCCACCAGGAAGAGCCTGGACGAGCCCCTGCGGCCGAGCCGCTCCGTGCTCCCCACGGAGCCCGCCAGGTTCCCCGGCAAGGTGGGCTGGCTCCTGCGTGTGGCGGTCCCGCCCGCTGCCGCTGTGGGGCTCACCGCGCTCGTGGCGCTGATGGTGCTCCTCCTCCCTCCGCCGGAGCGCGGGGAGCCCCTGCCCCCGTACCTCGCCACGCCCGAGGAGGTGGCCCAGCTCACCGCTGACGCTGGCGTGGCTGAGCAGGCCATGGCGAGCGTGCACAAGGTGCCGGGGGTTGTCCTTCCCCCCTACGTACTGGGGGCGGACCTGCCCACCACGCCCTTCCCCTGGCAGCGCAAGCCGCCGTGTGAGCGTGGGGAAAGGGCGATCAGGGGAGGTTGCTGGGTAGAGGTCGGGCGAGAGAAGCCGCCGTGTGGGGACAAGATGTTTGAATTCGAGGGCTACTGCTACAAGCCGTCCGTGGACGCTCCCAAGCAGCCCACCTCGGAGCAGCCTTGAGCAAGCTGATCATCTCCGCCGCGCTCCTCCTGGGGTGCGGCTCCGCGCAGCACGCCGTGGGCCCGGACGCAGAGGTCCTCACGGGCGAGGCCCCTGCCCGACAGCCCACTGAGAGGGATACCTGGTGTCGCCCCCCAGAAGGATTTCCCCAAGAGATCATGCTCATCACGGGCGAGTGGTGCTGGATTCAGCTCGACACCACCCAGGCCGAGTGCGCCCGGCTCAAGCGCGAGGAGCGCCACCCCCACATGCTCTACGACGGCCGGTGCTGGTTCCTCCGCGCCAGGAGGCCCCAGCGTCAGCCCACCTCAAGCTTGACGATACTCCCGCCATGAGCCGCCTCCTGCCCCTCCTTCTTGTCGTCGCCTGCGTCGGCCCAAGCGCGCCTGGGCAGCTCCACAAGGGCACGGTGACTGCTCCACCTCCACCCCAACTCCGCCCCGGCCATGGCGCCCCGGCGGTGGGCCAGCCTGGCCACCAGCAGCCCCAGGTGCCACGCTCGCCACACAAGCGGGTGCTTCCGCCCTCGCGGGAGCCGGGCCTGTGGAGCGGGGACGCGCCAAGGGCGGCGCGTGCTCCGGCCCCCAGGATCGCTGGCGTCCCCATACCCATGCCGGAAGGCGCGCCACTCGAGGACACCGAGCCAGCGCGCCGCTGCGCCGACTCGATGCATGAGGCTCTGGCCAGCTCCGGCGTGGCAGGGCAGTTCATCCGTCTGCCTGTGGATTCGCAGCGCTGCCTCGCCGCGCGGCTCCACCTGTACTGCGCCGAGGCACTGGCGGCTCGCGCCACGCCGGAGGAAGTGCAGCGGGTGGAACTCACGCGGGCAGAGACAGCCCGCTTCAAGAAGCAGAGCTGCGCCAGAGCGGAGCAGTCAGGTGTGTTTCAGAGCGTGTATGAATCTGTCGTCTCCGAGTGGAACCGAAGACAGGGGGAGCAAAGTGGGCACAGCCGATGAGGAGTCCGCCGATCTGTCGATCACGGACGACGAGACGCTGGAGAGGTTCGACGCATTCTGCAAGGAGGTCGCGCGGGAGGTTCGCCACAAGGCCGCCGCCCTCGGGCACCCTGCGGAGTACGAATACCTCCGCCAGTACCCGTTCATCCTCGATCGCTACAGGAAGGTCGTCCCGGCGTGGACCGACACCAACATGGACTCGGTGGAACGCGCGTGCTGTGACGACTCGGTTGAACTCGAGCTCTCAGAGATCAACCGCATCCGGAAGCATTTCGACGAGCCGCCTCTCGACTTCATTCCCGAGGTGCAGGGACGGATGCGGTTCGCTCCCCCCAAGCCGAAGACGCGGCCTCCCCATGACGAGCAGGCAGCCGCATTCCTGGCCTGGGCCAAGGAAGAGATTTCCAACGTCCACCACCAAGCCCGCGCTCGGGGACTCGCTCCACAAGTCGTGCTTAACCAATGCCCGTGGATGCGAGTGAGCCGCATCCAGCGCCACTTCCCCGACCTCAACCCAGCCTGGTGCCTGCGGCAGTTGGAGCTCTGCCTCTACACCTATGCACCGAAGACGTATGACGAGGAGCGGATCAAGGCCCTCAGGGCATGCTCGGACGTCGTGCAAGAGGTTGGAGCGGAGATCGAGGCAGCCGTCGCCTCCAGCAAGAAGCCCGACTTCAAGCAGTGAGCCAGGCCCGCTCCGTCAGAGCGCCGGAGACTCACCCGGGAGTGCCCCCGATGTCATTCGGGGTAACTCCATGGGGCTCCGGGCTCGAAACTCCGGCTTTAATCGAACGTACGGCTTGTCAACTCGACGAACCGAGGATGCTCGCGCAAGGAGTGGAACTGCGGGAGCAGTCTCGCCTCCACAGCGACGGCAGGAGCATCTCTGACGCACTGCACCAACAAATCGAGTGCAACATCGTGTTTCCCCTCAACCGCGTGCAGTGCAGCCTTTGAGAACAACCGCGGCGAGCTAGCAACAAAGAACTGCGTTTCTTTGCGGAATTCTTCAGGTATTTGGGCCTCATCTCCAAGCATCGCATGGATCGCCCAGAGAGCTGAGCGCTCCAGTAATGCATGGGTCGGCTCGGCTTCGGCTGCGGACTTGAAGTCCTCACAGGCAGCCATGAAATTGCTGCTCGCATAGTTGTTCTGATCGAGCATATGGCGCGATCCTATGGGGACCTGTGTTCCCCCGGTCAATCGATATCGAAGATGTTGTTCACCTGTTCTGCCCCGGGCCGTTCAACAGGGCTCTCTTCTGGAGACATTCGCGAAGGGGCTCAAGCAAGACGGCGCTGCGGTCCGGACCTCTCTGACCGCCTCCTGGAGTAACGCTCAGGTCGAGGGCCAGCTTGCCAAGGTCAAGCTCCTCAAGCGCCAGATGTACGGCCGCGCCAGCTCCGACCTGTTCCGCCGCCGCGTGCTGCTCCTCGCCTGAGCCCACGTGTCACGCAAAGTGCGGGAGAGCCACGAAACCGGGGCAAGCCCAGAAGTGCAGCAGATGGAGTTCACGCTGGCCGAGGCGCGGCGCTTTGCGAAGCAGGCCTGCACACTGCTACCCCGACTACCCCGAGGCCATGGACGAGCTCCGCAAGGCCCTCCACCGGGCTGGGCATGACGTGATGTAAGCGCTCTCCTCCAGGGCCTCTCAGGCACGGAGGACTCGCGGGCCTCTCATCAGGCGGCTCAGGTCAGCCGCAGCAGCTCCTCCACCTGCTCGCGCACCTGGCCAAGCAGCGACGGATCCGTCACCGCGATGAACACCGTGTCGTCCCCCGCCACCGTGCCCGCCACGCCCGCGATGTCCGGCGAGCGATCCAGGATCACCGCCACCACCTGCGCGTAGCCCGGCGCCGTCTTGAGCACCAACAGGTTCGGCGGCGCCTCCAGCACGTTCACCCGCGAGGGCTCGGTCGCCCCCGGCTCCACGCGCTGGTAGCGCCCACCCACCTTCTGGATCGACAGGCGCTTGAGGTGCCGCGAGAGCGTGGACTGGCTCGGGACGAGCCCCTCGGCCTCCAGCAGCTTCTGGAGGACCGCCTGATCGGTGATCTCGTGGGTTTCCAATATCCGGAGGATGGCTTCGTCCAGCTCCACGCCCATGCGCCACCACAGTGCATGTGCATGCATATGCACGCAAGCACCTTTTCGAGTATGCGCGAAAAATCCCCAAAATTTCGGTATTGCGCTGCGCGTCGAAATGCATATTATCCGACCCCCCAGGCGGAGATGCGGATTTATGCATGAATATGCAAGCGCCGCCAGGGCCCCCTGTCCCATCACGAGGAGCCCCCAGAATGAGGCATCTCACCCGCATCCAGGACCTTGGCCCCGAGGGCGTGGAGACGATCCTCGCGCAGGCGCTGGCCTGGAAGCGCCAGGCCCCCGGCCCCATCCTCCAGAACCGCCTGCTGGGAATGGTCTTCTTCAACCCGTCGCTGCGCACGAGGACTTCGTTCGAGGCGGTGATGCTGCGCGGGGGCGGGCACGCCATCGTCCTGGACGTGGGCAACGGCGTCTGGAAGCTCGAGGATCGCCCCGGCGCCGTGATGAACGAGGATCGGGCCGAGCACATCAAGGAGGCGGCGCCGGTGCTGTCGCGCTTCGTGGACATGCTCGGGGTGCGCAGCTTCTCCGCGAACATGAATGACGAGCAGGACGAGGTGGATCCGGTCATCAACGCCTTCCGCCGCCACGCCACCGTGCCGCTGGTGAGCATGGAGTCGTCTCGCGAGCACCCCTGCCAGGGGCTGGCGGACGCGCTCACGCTCCGGGAGAACTTCGGCGCGACGAAGAAGCTGCCGGTGACGCTCACGTGGGCGCCCCACATCAAGCCGCTGCCCAAGGCGGTGCCCAACTCGTTCCTGCTCACCGCCGCGGCCGCGGGCTGCGAGGTGCGGGTGGCGCACCCGCCCGGCTTCGAGCTGCCTCCCCAGGTGCGCGCCGAGGCGGAGGCCTACGCGAAGGCCTCCGGCGGCAGCGTCACCTACACGCACAAGCAGGACGAGGCGCTGGCCGGCAGCCGCGCCGTCTACGCCAAGGCCTGGGGCCCGGCCACCCGCGCTGGACATGCCCCCGGGGATGTGGCCGCGCTCATGGCCGCGTACTCGGGCTGGATGCCCACCCGGCGCGCCATGTCCCGCGCGGCCAAGGACGCCATCTTCCTGCACTGCCTGCCGGTGCGCCGAAACGTCGAGGTCGCTGACGAGGTGCTGGATCACTCCTCCAGCCGCGTGATTGATGAGGCGGAGAACCGCTTCCACGTCCAGCGCTCCATCCTCCACTGGCTCCTGTCCGCCTGACTCCTTCCGAGGTCTACCTTGCCCCTCTCTCCCGATCCCTACGCCGCGCTGAGGAACGCCGCGCGCTACGTCCGGCAGTTCCGCCGGAAGACCTTCGTGGTGCTGCTCGATGGCCCCGTGATCGGGGATGCCAGGCTGCGCCGCGCGGCCTGCGAGCAGATCGCCCTGCTGTGGACCTTCTCCATCCAGCCCGTGGTGGTGCACGGCGCCGGCCCGGAGCTGGACACCCCCTTCGACGCGATGTCCGCCAAGGTCCGCATGGATCTGCTGGCCGATCTGCAGGCCGCGGGCGTGCCGTGCGTGGGCCTGAGCGGCGTGGACGCGGGGCTGCTCAAGGCCCGCCGGCGCTCCGGTGAGGCGAGCGCCGAGTCGGAGGCGGGACGGGCGGGGAACTACAACCTCGTGGGCGACATCGAGTCCGTGGACACGCGCCTGCTGCAGCACCTGCGCTCCGGGGACTACGTGCCGGTGCTGGCCCCGCTCGCGGGTGATCCCTCGGGCGCCGTGTACAACGCCAGCGCGGACACGGTGGCCGCCACCGTCGCGGTGGCGCTCGCCGCGGAGAAGCTCTTCTTCCTGCTGCCCACCCCGGGGCTCCTGCGCCGGCAGGAGGATCCCGCCTCGCTCATCCCCCAGGCCACCCTCACGGAGCTGGCGGCCCTGGAGCAGGAAGGGCAGCTGGGCGGGGCCCTGCGCTCCAAGGCCTACGCCATCCGCTCCGCCCTGGTGGGCGGCGTGGGCAGCGTGCACCTGGTGAGCGGCATGCAGCCGAACGCGCTCCTGGAGGAGGTCTTCACCAACGAGGGCAGCGGCACCATGGTGCTGCGGGAGGCTCCCCGGGGCCCTGGGGGCTCGGCATGACGCCGGCCGCCCTGCTCGAGGCCCTGGTGGCCACGCCGAGCGTCTCCGGTCAGGAGGGACGCCTCGCCGATCAGGTGGCTACCTGGGTCGAGGGCTGGGGCGCGCGCGTCCAGCGCCAGGGCCACAACCTGTGGTTCTCCGTGGGCGGCGGGCCGCGGCGCCTGCTGGTGAACTCGCACCTGGACACCGTTCCCCCGTGCGCCGGGTGGACGTTGGAGCCCCACGCGCCCGCGTGGCGCGAGGGGAAGCTCTACGGGCTGGGCAGCAATGACGCGAAGGGCTGCGTGGCGGCCATGCTCCTGGCGGCCCGAGGCCTGCTGGAGAACCCCCGGGCCCTGGAGGGACGGGGCGAGCTCGTCTTCGCCTTCACCGCGGAGGAGGAGACGGGTGGCGCGGGGCTGGGCACGGTGCTGCCCGCGCTCGGGCCCCTGGACGCGGCCGTGGTGGGTGAGCCGACCGGGCTCAAGCCGTGCACCGCCCAGCGGGGGATGCTCCTGCTGCGCTGCGTGGCCCATGGCCGCTCGGCGCACGTGGCGCACGCGCACGCCGCGGGGGCGGAGAACGCCATCCACCTGGCGGCGCAGGACATCTCCACCCTGGCCGAGCTGCGCTTCCCCTCTCACGCGCTGCTGGGCGAGGCGCGGGCCCAGGTGACGCAGATCCAGGGCGGGCTGGCGCGCAACCAGGTGCCGGATCGCTGCGAGTTCTTCGTCGACCTGCGCACCACGCCGGGCATGGACCACTCCGCGGTGGCCACCCACCTCTCCAAGGTGCTGCACAGCGAGGTGACGGTGCACTCGGCGCGCTACCTGCCGAAGTCCACCTCCTCCAGCGAGCCCATCGTCCGGGCGGCGGTTGCGGCCTCGGGCGGGGTGGCGCCGGTGGGCTCCAGCACCGCGTCCGACTGGGCCTTCCTGGGCAACGTGCCCGCGGTGAAGGTGGGCCCCGGCGACACCCTGCGCTCGCACAAGCCGGACGAGTACCTGGCCCTCGTGGAGCTGGAGGCAGGGGTGAGCTTCTACCAGCAGCTCATCCTCGGCTACTTCCAGGAGGTGGCCCGTGGCTGACAGCATGCTCTGGTCGAAGGGGCTGCCGCTGGACGCGGCCATCCACCGCTTCACCGTGGGGGATGATCCCACGGTGGATCTCGCGCTGGTGCCGCATGACGCGCTCGGCAGCGCCGCCCACGCGCGGATGCTGGCCCACGTGGGGCTGCTGCCCGCGGCGGACATGCGCGCGCTGGTGGCCGCCCTGCGCGCGCTCCATGACGAGGCGCGGGCGGGCAGCTTCACCATCCGCCCGGAGCAGGAGGACGGGCACACCGCGCTGGAGGCGGCGCTGGTGGAGCGGGTGGGCGAGCCGGGCCGACGCATCCACCTGGGGCGCTCGCGCAACGATCAGGTGCAGCTGGCCCTGCGGCTGATGCTGCGCGAGCAGGTGCTGGTGCTCGGCGCGCGCGCGGCGGAGCTGGCCGGGGCCTTCCTGGACTTCGCGCAGGCCCACGCGGCCGTGCCGATGCCCGGCTACACCCACCTGCGGCGCGCCATGCCCAGCACCTTCGGGCTGTGGGGCGCCGCCTTCGCCGAGGGGCTGCTGGAGGAGCTGGAGGCGCTGCGCGGCCTGTGGGCCCGGCTGGATCGCTGCCCCCTGGGCGCGGCGGCGGGCTTCGGCGTGCCGCTGCCCATCGATCGCGAGTACGTGGCCACCCTGCTCGGCTTCTCCCGCGTGCAGCGCAGCCCCATTGACGTGCAGAACAGCCGGGGCCGGAATGAGACGGCGGCGCTCGCCTGGGCGTGCTCCGTGGCCGGCGGCCTGGAGAAGTGGCTGTGGGACGTGGCCCTCTTCAGCACCGACGAGTTCGGCTTCCTCTCGCTGCCGGATGCGTACACCACCGGCTCGTCCATCATGCCGCAGAAGAAGAACCCGGACGTGGTGGAGCTGGCGCGCGCCCGCTGCCGGGAGCTGCGGGGCCTGGCCCGGCAGGTGGAGGAGGTGGCCGGCGGACTGCCCTCCAGCTACCACCGGGACTTCCAGCTGCTCAAGCGCCCCACCCTCGCCGGCCTGGGCTCGCTGCGCGAGCTGCTGGAGGTGCTCACGCGCCTCGTCCCCGCGCTCCAGCTGCGCGCCGAGGCCGCCGCCCGGGCCTGTGATGACACCCTGTACGCGGCCCACCACGCCTATGTGCTCGCCGGGCGCGGCCTGCCCTTCCGCGACGCCTACCGCGAGGTGGCCCGCCAGCTCGGCGACGGCACCTTCCGGCCTGATCGGGCCGCGCTGACGGCCACCCACCTGGGCGGCGCCGGCAACCTGGGCCTGGAGCAGGCCCGCGCCGAGCTGAGCGCCGCGCGCGCCTGGCTCACCGACACCCACCGCGCGCTCGGCGCCTGTGCCGAGCGCGTGTGGCAGCCGTAACCCGCAGCACGCAGCAGCGGTAACCCGCAGCACGCAGCAGCAGTCACACGCAGCACGCAGCAGTGAGGACCCCGAAGAAATGAACAAGAAACCCGTGGTGCTGGCCTTCTCCGGCGGCTTGGACACCTCCTATTGCGTGGTCTACCTGCGCGAGCAGGGCCATGCGGTCACCACCGTCACCGTGGACACCGGCGGCTTCAGCCCCGAGGCGCTGGCGCGCATGCCGGAGCACGCGGCCCGCCTGGGCGCGGTGGCCCACCACACGGTGGACGCGCGCGGGCTGCTCTTCGAGGACTACCTGCGCCACCTGCTCGCCGGCAACGTGCTGCGCGGCCAGGCCTACCCGCTGAGCGTCTCCGCCGAGCGCGTCTGCCAGGCCACCGAGGTGGTGCGCATGGCGCGCCAGGTGGGCGCCAAGGCCCTGGCCCACGGCTCCACCGGCGCGGGCAACGATCAGGTGCGCTTCGACGTGGCCTTCCGCGCGCTGGCGCCGGACCTGGAGCTCATCACCCCGATCCGTGATCTGAGCCTCAGCCGCGCCCAGGAGATGTCCTTCCTGGCCGAGCGGGGCATCCACCTGCCGGCGAAGACGGGCGCCTACTCCATCAACGAGGGCATGTGGGGCACCTCCGTCGGCGGGAAGGAGACGCACGACTCGTGGAGCACGCTGCCGGAGGCGGCCTACCCGGCCGGCGTGGTGCCCTCGGATCTCCAGCCGCGCGCGCTGGTGCTGAGCTTCGAGAAGGGGCGGCCGGTGGCGCTGGAGGGCAAGGCGCTTTCGCCCGTGGCGCTGATCTCCGAGCTGAACGCGCTGGGCCAGCCCTACGGCGTGGGGCGCGGCGTGCACCTGGGGGACACCATCCTCGGCATCAAGGGGCGCGTGGGCTTCGACGCTCCGGCGGCCGTGATGCTCATCACCGCGCACCGCGAGCTGGAGAAGCTGGTGCTCTCCGGCAAGCAGCTCTTCTGGAAGGAGACGCTGGGCAACCTCTACGGGACGCTGCTGCACGAGGGGAACTTCTTCGATCCGCTGGCGCGGGATCTCGAGGCGTTCCTCCAGTCCTCCCAGGCGCACGTCACCGGTGAGGTGCGCCTGACGCTGCACCCCCGGGCGATCATGGTGGAGGGGGTGCGCTCGCCGCACTCGCTGATGGACGCGAAGGTGGCCAGCTACGGCGAGGCCAACCATCTCTGGACCGGGGCCGAGGCGGCGGGGTTCGCCAAGGTGTACGGCGTGGCGCAGACGCTGGCGCTCAAGGTGAAGTCATGAAAGTGCACGTGGACAAGGTAGGCAGTGTCACCCGCAACCTGAAGCTGGGCCGCACGGTCCACCTCGCCGACGAGATCCAGGCGGTGGAGGGCGCGGTGATCGCCGCGCGGATCCACGGGGAGAAGTCCGTCTACAACCAGCTCGAGGACGTGCACGGCCGGCTGGTGACGCTGCACGGCGGCGACATCATCGTGGGGGCGCTCGGGCACCGCAACGCCCTGCACGGCTACGAGGGCGTGGTGCCGGACACGGTGGTGCCCGGCCAGCGGCTGCACGTGCTCAACATGGGCGGGGTGATCGGCCAGTGCACCTCGCACAACCCGGGGGTGGGCACGCCCTTCGAGGCGGAGGTGCTCGGCCAGGTGCTCGTGTTCCCCGAGTTCCAGTCGCGCGCCGGCCAGCCGGCCCACGTCCGCGCCGGAGCGCTGAAGGGCACGGAGCCGGCGCCGAGCGTCCCCGTGGTGTACGTGGTGGGCACCTGCATGAACGCGGGGAAGACGTACGCCGCGTGCGCCATGGTGCGCCGGCTGTCCCAGGCGGGCTACCGCGTGGGCGGCGCCAAGCTCACCGGGGTGTCGCTCATGCGAGACACCCTGAGCATGCGCGATGCGGGCGCGGACATGGTGATGGACTTCACCGACGCGGGCACCGTGTGCACCAGCCCGAAGACGGCGGCGCAGGTGTCCCGGATCATCCTCTCCGAGCTGGCCGCCCGCGAGGTGGACGTCATCGTCGCGGAGACGGGGGACGGCATCATGGGCGAGTACGGCGTGCAGGCCATCCTGGAGGACTCGGCGCTGCGGGAGCTGGGCGGCGCGTGGGTGCTGTGCGCCAATGATCCCGTGGGCGCCTCCGGCGGCGTGCGCCACCTGAAGGAGACGTACGGCATCCAGGTGGACGTGGTGGCCGGGCCCGCCACGGACAACCGGGTGGGCATCCGCTTCGTGGAGCGCGAGGTGGGGCTGCCCGCCCACAACGCGCGCGCGGACGCGGCCGGCCTGGGGGGCTTCATCCTGGAGAAGATCGCGCCGCGGATCGCGGGGAGGAAGAGCGCATGACGAGGATCCACGCCTACATCCTGGGGAACGGGGGCTTCGGCGAGGGCGAGCTGCTGCGGCTGCTGGCCGGACACCCGGCGGTGGCCGCCGTGCGCGCGGTGTCTCGGGAGCATGCGGATCTGCCCCTCTGGAAGGTGCACCCGCACCTGCGCGGGCTGGTGGAGGGCCGCTTCGACTCGGAGCCGGACTGGCGCTGGCTCACGGACTCGCCGCAGCCGGTGGTCTTCTCCGTGCTGGATGACCAGGAGCTGGCGGCGCAGCTCCCCGCGCTGGAGAAGCAGTGGGCGGAGCTGGGGCTCTCCGAGCGGCTGGTGCTGATGGATCTCTCGCCGGACTTCCGGCTGGACCATCCGGGGCGCTACGCCGCGACGCACGGCCGTCCCCACCCGGCGCCCGAGCTGCTGGAGCGCTTCGTCTACGGGCTGCCCGAGTGGCGCCGGGACAAGCTGAAGGGGGCGAAGCGCATCGCCAACCCGGGCTGCTTCGCCACGGCGGTGCAGCTCGCGCTGCTGCCCGTGGCCTCGATGCCTGGCCTGGGGATGATCGCGGCGTCGGCGGTGACGGGCTCCTCGGGCTCCGGCGCGCTGCCGGGCGAGGTGACCCACCACCCCACGCGGGCCCATGACTTCCGCGCCTACAAGCCGCTGCAGCACCCGCAGGAGGCGGAGATCGACGTGATGCTGGTGGCGCACAAGGCCTCGCGCCACCGGCTCACCTTCGTGCCGCACTCGGCGCCGCTGGTGCGCGGCATCTTCGCCACGGTGCAGTTCGAGTGGCCGGAGAACGCGGGCGGGGTGAGCACCGCGTCGCTGACGGAGCTCTACCGCCGCTACTACGAGGGCTCGCCCATGGTGCGCATCGTCGAGGGGACGCCCCGGCTGGCCTCGGTGGCCGGGAGCAACTTCTGCGACATCGCCGTGGCCACGCGGGGACGCACGGTGGCGGTGATGGTGGCGCTGGACAACCTGGTGAAGGGCATGGCCGGCCAGGCCGTGCAGAACCTCAACCTGGCGCTCGGGCTGCCCGAGGACACCGCGCTCCGACAGGCGGCCTGCTACCCCTGCTGAGCCTGGCGGGCGGAAGCTCCACGGCCCCTAGCTGGTAACCGGCCAGGGGCCGCGGCCGTTACAGGAGCTTGTCCAGGGTGATGGGCAGCTCCCTCACGCGCTTGCCGGTGGCGTGGAAGACGGCGTTGGCCACCGCGGCGGCGATCCCCGTGGTGCCAATCTCGCCAATGCCCTTGATGCCCAGCGGGTTGACGTGCGGATCGTGCTCCTCGACGAAGTGCACGTCGATGTCAGGCACGTCCGCGTGCACGGGCACGTGGTACTCGGCGAAGTCCGCCGTCATCACCCGCCCCAACCTGGGATCGCGCAGCGTCTCCTCCGTGAGCGCCATGCCGAGGCCAAAGATGACGCCGCCCTGGATCTGGCTGCGCGCCGTCTTGGGATTGAGGATGCGGCCCGCGCCCATGGCCGTGACGATCCGGCTCACGCGCACCGTGCCCAGGGCCTCGTCCACGCGCACCTCGACGAAGTGGGAGCCGAAGGCGTGGGAGGAGAACTTCTGCTCCGCCGGATCCGGCGCCGCGTCCCCCTTGCCCTCCACGTGAGTCAGCTTCTGCCGCGTGAGGAGCTGGGCGAACGTCTCTCCCCGGGCCGTGTCCTGGCTCGAGGACAGCCGCCCGTCCTCGACGACAATGTCCTTCTCGGCCAGCCCGTGCAGCGGGGACTCCTTGTCCGCCACGGCGAGCTGCACCAGCTTGCGGCGCACCTCGTTGGAGGCGCTCCGGATCGCCGGGGAGGCGGTGGCGGTGGTGGAGGAGCCGCCCGCGAGCCCGCCGGGCGGCAGCACCGTATCCCCCATCTCCATGCGCACCTTCTCCGGGGACATCCCCAGCGTCTCGGCGGCCAGCTGGGTGAAGACGGTGTAGGCGCCGGTGCCCAGGTCCGCGGCGCCACACTGCACCACCGCGGTGCCGTCCGCCATCACCCGCGCCAGCGCGGAGGCCTGCATGCGGAAGGCCGGGAAGGTGGCGGTGGCCATGCCCCAGCCGATGAGCGCGTCCCCGTCCCGCATCGAGCGGGGCTGCAGGGAGCGGCGCTGCCAGCCGAAGCGCTCGGCGCACCACCGGTAGCACTCGAGCAGCGACTTGCTGGACCAGGGCTTGCCATGCTCCGGATCCTTGTCCGCGTGGTTGAGGCGCCGCAGCTCCAGCGGATCCCTCTTCAGCGCGTGCGCCAGCTCGTCCATGGCGCTCTCGAAGGCAAAGGTGCCAGGGGCCTCGCCCGGGGCGCGCATGAAGGTGGGGGTGCTCGCGCTCAGCCGCACCACCCGCTGCGACGTGGCCACATTCGGGCAGGCGTACAGCATGTTGCTGACGTTGACGAAGGGCTCGGTGAAGGCGTCCAGCTCGGAGGTCTCCGAGTAGCCCGTGTGCCGGATGGCGGTGAGCTTGCCCTGGGCGCTCGCGCCCAGCTCCACCTTCTGGAGCGTCTGGGGGCGGTAGCCCACCAGCGAGAACATCTGCTGGCGGGTCAGCACCAGCTTCACCGGGCGGCCCACCACCTTCGCGGCCATGATGCTCATGATCTGGTGCGGCCAGGGCAGCGCCTTGCAACCGAACCCGCCGCCCACGTAGCGCGAGATGACGCGGACGTTGTCCGGCGGCAGCCCGAAGAGCAGCGAGAGGAACTGCCGCATGAAGAAGACGCCCTGGTTCGAATCGTACAGGGTGAGGTGCTCGGGATCGTCCCACACCGCGATGGAGGCGTGAGGCTCCATGGGGTTGTGGTGCTCGGTGGGCGTGCGGTAGGAGGCCTCCACGCGCACGGGGGCCGCCGCCAGCGCGGCCGCCGCATCCCCGCGGGTGTGCCCGGGAGGCGGCATCCCGAAGTTCCCCAAGGCCGGCTCCGAGCGCTCCAGGCCCGCCTCCAGCTTCAAGCTCGCGGCCTTCTCCACGTACGTGGTGCGCACCCGCGAGGCGGCGTAGGTGGCGCGCTCGAAGGTGTCCGCCACCACCAGGGCGATGGGCTGGCCGTTGTAGAGCACCTCGCTGTCCTGCATGGCGGTGAGCCTGGGCAGCACCGGGACGGCGGAGAACTTGTCCGCCCCGGGCAGCTTGGGCGTGTTGCGCGGCGTGAGCACCGCGAGCACGCCGGGGGCCCGCTCGGCCTCGGAGGTCTGCATGCGCAGCACGGTGCCGCGGGGCACCGTGCTCTGGACGATGACGGCGTAGGCCATGCCGGGCGGGTTGTACTCGGCGGCGTACTGCGCCTTCCCGGTGACCTTCAGCTTGCCGTCCACCCGGTCCATGGGGCGGCCGATGATCTTGCTGCTCATGAACGACCTCCCAGCCTCGTCAAGGCGCGGACGATCAGCCGCTGCGCCAGCTCCACCTTGAAGCCATTGTGGGCGCGCGGACTGGCGCCCTCGAGCGCCGCCTTCGCGGCGGCCTGGAACACCTCGGGCGAGGGGGCCTGCCCCGCCAGCTTCTGCTCGGCCCCCGAGGCGCGCCAGGGCCGGGTGCCCACCCCGCCCAGCGCCAGCCGCGCCTGGCGGATGCGGCCGCCCTCCAGCTCCAGCACCGCGGCCACCGAGGCCAGCGCGAAGGCGTAGGAGGCGCGGTCCCGCGCCTTCAGGTAGAGCGAGTGGCGCGCGGCCGGCAGGGCCGGCACATCCACCGAGAGCACCAGCGCCCCGTGCTCCAGCGCCGTCTCCCGGTGGGGCGTGTTGCCCGGCAGCAGGTGGAAGTCGGCGAAGGGGATGGCGCGCTCGCCCTGGGGGCCCTTGACGCGCACGGTGGCGCCCAGCGCCGCCAGGGGCACGCACATGTCCGAGGGGTGCGTGGCGATGCAGGCCTCACTCACGCCCAGCACCGCGTGCCCGCGGTTGATGCCCTCGAGCGCGGAGCAGCCCGAGCCGGGCTCGCGCTTGTTGCAGGGGGTGGCCGTGTCGCGGAAGTACGCGCAGCGGGTGCGCTGCATGAGGTTGCCGCCCACGGTGGCCATGTTGCGGATCTGCCCGGAGGCGCCCGCGAGCAGGGCCTGGGAGAGCATGGGGTAGCGCTCGCGGACGAGCGGGTGCTGGGCCACATCACTGTTGCGCGCGAGGGCCCCCAGGCGCACGCCGCCGTCCGGGAGCTCCTGGATCTGCGCCAGGGGTAGCCTGCGCACGTCCACCAGCACGGCGGGGGTCTCCACCCCCAGCTTCATCAGATCCAGCAGGCCGGTGCCGCCCGCCAGGAAGGTGGCTTCTGGCGCGCGGCTGACGCGATCGACGCTGGAGTCCACCTCCAGCGACTGTTCGTATTGGAAGGGATTCATGCTCGGGACCTGGGGCTTACAGCTTCGGGAGCCGCCGCACCTGCTGGATGGCGGCGATGATGTTGGGGTAGGCGCTGCAGCGGCAGAGGTTGCCGCTCATCGCCTCGCGCACGTCGTCGTCCGAGGCACCGCAGGGCTCGGACATGAGGCCCACGGCGCTCATGAGCTGGCCCGAGGTGCAGTAGCCGCACTGGAGGGCGTCCTGCTCGATGAAGGCCTGCTGCAGCGGGTGCAGCGTGTCTCCCTGGGCCAGGCCCTCCACCGTGCTCACCTCCGCGCCCTGGTGCATCACGGCGAGCGACAGGCAGCTCAGCTCGCGGCGGCCATCCACCAGCACCGTGCAGGCGCCGCACTGGCCATGATCACAGCCCTTCTTGGTCCCGGTGAGCCCCAGGCGCTCACGCAGCGCATCCAGCAGGCTGGTGCGCGGATCCACCTTCAGCGTCTGGAGCTGGCCGTTGACCTTGAAGGTCACCTCGAGCTCCGCGGGCGCGGTGCCCGGAGGGGGGCCCTCCACGGGGGGCGCATGGCGGCAGGCCTCCAGCAGCAGGGCGCTGCCCACCGTGGCGGTGGCGATGAACTCCCGGCGCGTGGTCCCCTCAGGGGCCTCGGGCGAGGAGGCTTCGGCGGGCGCCGAACCGTCCGACAGGGGTTGCTTCGAGTCCGTCATGGCAGCTCCGTCCAGGAAGACGACCCCGGCACGTTAGCGCGAACCGGCTCACATGACAGCTACAACGGCGATGCCCCTCCGGCCGTGCGCAGGAAGAGGAAGACGTGGAGCCCTCCCTCACGCGGCGTGACGTCCACCCGCACCTCCTGCTCCTTCCGGCGGAAGAGCTGCGGCTCCTCCTCCCGGTAGCCGGCGCGGGTGAGCTGCTCCCGGTACCAGCCCTTCACCTCCTCCTGCCTGGCCTCCACCCGGTAGCCCAGCGTCCGCGCGCCCTCGAAGTCCGAGTGCAGCACGTCCTTCGCCCCGGGGAACACCGGCAGCCCGGAGGGGGCCGCAGGCCTGGCCTCCTTCAGCCGCGCCTCGCCGATGACGACCTCCGTCGTCCCCCCCGGCTTCGGCTCGAGGATGACGGTGTAGGAGGTGAGCGTCCGCGTATCCAGCGCCGTGAGGTGAGGCTGGGCGGCCAGCCGCTTCTGGTGCCGCTGGATGTAGAAGCCCGCCTCGTCGAAGGCCGTGGCGAAGTGCTGCAGCAGCCGCTCCACCTTCTCCCGCGAGGTGATCACCCGGAAGCGCACCGGGATCCCCCCCACGTCCATCCGCGCCGGCACCTCCACCACGGACACCTGGCCCGGCACCTCCCAGGTCAGCGGATCCCCACGGCTCGCGGGCGCCGAGGCCAGCAGCACCTCCAGCACCAGCAGCGCGCTCAGCATCCGTCCAGCCCCAGGTAGCACGTGTTGGAGGGGCGGCGCTGGTCCACCCCGCCGGTGTTGCGCGGCCGATCCGCCTCGTCCAGCGGCTCGCCCGGGGGCGTCAGGTCCTCGAGGTAGTTGTCCTCCACGCCGCGATAGCTCATGAAGAAGCCCCGCTCGTCGATGGGGCTGTAGCCCGCGAAGAAGTCGGCGAACGCCGTGGCGTCCTGGCCCGCGGAGCGCTCGTTGTTGTCGAACACCTTCATCGCCGCATAGTAGAAGGCCCGGTTCTCCGGGCAGGGGATGTCCAGATCCTCCGGCCGCAGGGGGCAGTGGTCGCTCACCTCCGTGTCCGCGAAGGCGAAGTCCCCCAGCAGCACGGCGTAGCGGCCCTTGCACTGGGGCCCTGCCGGGCGCCCCACCGCGCACACCTTCATCGACCAGGCCTGGGAGTGCTGCTCCTGGAAGAAGCCATTCGCACCCTCCAGGAAGGCCGCGGGCAGCGAGGGCAGCGACTCGATGCGGGCCTCCGCGGCGCACGCCACCCCGCCCAGGTTCTCGTAGATGCCATCCAGCACGCTGTCCGTGGGGTTCCCCCGATTCTGATTGGGGATGCTCGTGCCCCAATCGCCGCCGCCGGGCGTCGGCTGGAGCAGCCCCGGGCGCTGGGAGCGCGGCACGTCGAACTCCACCCGGTCCTCCACCTCGCACTGCACCTGCATGCCCTCCAGCTGGGTGAAGACGTGGCGGATGACCGTGCCGCCCGAGGTGGAGCGGCGGCCATCGAAGTCCTTGAAGCGGCCGTTGGCGTGGACCTTCACCTGCGGGGCGATGGACGGGAAGGAGGAGAAGTTGCCGATGTTGTTGCGCCGGTGCTCCATCTGGTGGACCCGCAGGGCGGTGGCGTCCCAGAGCGGAGAGACCGCCGCCTCATGCACCCGGAGCGACATGTAGCCCACCTCGGCGAAGTGGATGCCGAACATCAGCACGGTGATGAAGACGAGCACGCCCAGCGCCAGCTCCACCAGGGCCTGTCCGCGCGCGGAGGCCCGCATCAGTGCACCCCCTTGTAGCCGGCCGAGATGAGCGCCTGGAAGGCCGCGGCCGCCGGTGCACGGACCGTGGCCTGCACGTCAGCGCCACCGCTCGCGTCCACGTCCGCGGAGGCCAGGGTGGCGCGCCAGAAGGGATTCCACAGGTTGGGCGGCTCCTCCCAGTGGCCGCGCCGGTGGTAGTAGGCCAGCCCCGTCCCCAGCGCCTCCTGCACGCTGATGTCCGTGCCGTCCGCCAGGTACCAGCCATTGCTGTCGAACGGGCGGCTCTGGTCCGGCGTGAAGCTGAAGCGGAAGAGCAGGTTCCAGGGGTCCGCGTTCGGGCCCCGCTTCTTGTAGTCCCGCTGCACGAGCGCGAAGAGCTTGGGCTGCGCCCAGAGGTTGTCACGCGAGTGATCGCTGGTGTTGTACGTCATGCCGCCAATGAAGGTGGACGGCACGAACTCGGGATCCACCCACCCCAGCGTGTGCCGGTACTGCTTCTCCATCCCGGGATCCGAGTCCCCGAGGACCGTCCCCGCGGGGGTCCACCAGTGGTCGTCGGTATCGTCAATCCTGTCGGTGGACTTCACGCCGGCGGTGGCGTTCACCTGGAAGAGCGCGCAGCCAGGGAACTGGACCTCCACCTCGGCATGGTCCTCGGCCCACGTAAAGTCGGCCTCGTCCGCCCGCCCGCCGTGCCCGAGCGAGCTCCCCCAGTAGGCGCTGCCACCTCCTTCGATGACGGTGACGCTGCCGCCCGCGCCCTTCAGCACTCCCAGCACGCCGTGGGAGCCATCGAAGGTCGGCATTCCCTGGCGGCGGGTGATGAACTCGTAGCCCCGGGTGGCCATGGCCATGTCCATGGCGTAGCTTCTGCCATCGGAGGTGGCGTACTCCAGCTCCGCCAGGGAGACGTTCGTCAGGCCCGCCTTCAGCTCTCCCGGGTAGCGGCTGCCCTCGGAGGCCAGCACCGACAGCTGCGCGGCGAAGGAGTCCTGCTCACCGGAGACCGCCGCCTGGAGCTGCGCGTACATCGCGCCCTGCATGCCCCTGAGGTGCCCGCCCAGGATCTGGATGTTGAGGGCCTGCACGCCGGCATTCCCGTCCAGCTCGTGCCACTTCTCCTGGATCGCCACGTGCTCCTCGTTCAGCGCGTCCAGGACGACGGCCGCGGCCGGGCAGCCCGCGGCGGCCACGCGGGCGGCGTTGAGGTTGGCGCGCATCATGCTGGTCCAGCTGATGAGGCTCTCCACCCCGCTCATGGCCACCAGGTGGGCGGTCTGGGCCCGCCGCATGAGGGCGATGCTGTTGAAGGTGCGCGCGGTGGCCACCGCGCTGCTATAGGCGGCCAGGTCCGCCACGCTCTGGGCCTCCATCTTCTCGCGAATCCGCATGGAGAAGGAGAGCGTCAGGCACACCATCAGGGTGATCAGCAGCATCGTCAGGCTGAAGATCACCAGCGTCTGGCCACGGGCACTCAAGCGGCTCACAGTCCCTCCGGGGTGGGGGGGCAGTTCTGGGTGGTGAAGTTTCTGCTCCAGGCGGGCGTCATCATCCGCATGGTGTAGCTGGCCTGGAGCGGGAAGACGTACTCCGCGCGGCCGGTGCGCGTGAGCAGCTCCTGCTGGATGGAGTTGACCAGGGGGACGTAGTTCGCGCCCCGGGTCCAGTTGGCGGTGTGGACGGGCTGCAGCGGGTCCGCGGCGCTGTAGCTTTGCAGATCCAGGTGCGCCAGGAACATCCGGCTCATCACCCAGTTGGCGAAGGGGATGCGCATCGGGTACCAGAACACGACCCGCGCCTCCAGCCGCATGACGTCGTCAGGGGACGAGTAGCGGGCCGGATCGTCGAAGTCCTCATCCTCGGAGGCGGAGATCTCGCCCAGCTGCGGGCTCTCGCGCGCGATCCACACGATGGTCCCGCTGTAGCCCGAGTCCTGCGCGGGCTGGTACTTGTTGTCCCGGTGCTGGCGGAAGGCCGTCCCCAGCGCGGCCGGCGAGTCGGTGCGGGCGAAAGAAGGCAGCAGCGCCGCGATGGCGGCGTGAGTCATGGCCTCACAGTCGCCGTGCTTGACGCTGCCGGTGCGCACCGCGCGAAAGGCGGCGTACTCGGTGAGCGCCCGGGCCTGCAGCATGAGGAAGAGCTGGAGCGTCCCCAGAACGAGGAAGACCGTCAGCGGAAGCGTGAGGGCTGCTTCCACCGCCGCCTGACCAGACTGGCTGTTGGTAGGACTGCCCCAGAGCATGCGGGTGTACTCTCGTGTGTCCTACCCCTTGAGTCCATCGGACAGGTGGCCACTCGTACTGTGGGTGAACCACGTACACCTGGGCGCGCCTCAAGTGTCGTCCCGTGGACAGAAGCCGGCCCTCAGCCCCCGGTCGCGGAGTGCTTCGTCTCTCCCGAGGCAGCCTCGCCCGCCTCACCGGGGCTGGAGGGCGTCGCCTCCGAGGGAGCACTCGGGGGGGAAGCCACCTCCGCCGGCGCTGGAGGCTCCGCCGTCCCGGCGCTCACGCTGAGCTCGGCCGTCGGCACCAGCGCCCCGCCTTGCGCAGCCGCGGCCTCCGTGGCGCCACCCGCCGAGGCCGCCACCGCGGCACGCTCCGCCTCACGCTGGGCGCTCTTCTCCGCGCCGCGCTCGGCCTCTCGCAGGAACTCCAGGTACTCGCCCTTCCGGGCCTCGGCCTTGGCGCGGGCCCGGGCCGCCCCCTCCTCCGCCGCGGCACGCCCGCGCGCCACCGCGCGGTAGGAGAGGAACACCCCCGTGGCGAACGCGGCGAGGCGCAGGGAGGAGGCCACCGCCCCCTGCCACAGCCCGTCCAGGCCCTCGCGCACGAAGTCGAGCGCGAGGACGAAGAACTCCCCGGAGAGCGCGGCGCCCAGGGAGGTGCTCAGCGGCCTCAGCTCGAGGATGCGCGCGGCGCCGTAGCACACCAGGGGCAGCACGCCGAGCACCCACAGGTTCTCCAGCACGAGCACGATCAGCAGGCGCAGCGCCTCCGCCTCCAGGGCCTGGACGCGCACGAGCAGCCGCACCGAGAGGGAGACGGAGAGCACGGAGCCGACCACCAGCGCCAGGAAGCCGAGCCCCAGGATGAACTGGAAGCGGCGGATGCGGACGCGCAGCGGCTCGAGGATTCCGGGAGACTTGGAGCTCACGCGGCCAGAGCCTAGCGCAAGCGCGGCCACCGGGCCTCAGGGCCACCACTTTAAGGGGCAGGCGAGGCCGGCCCTCCGTACGCCAAGAGGGAGAATGAGCGGCTGCCAAGGCCGAAACCCGCCTCCGAGCAAGAGCGCACTTCCCCCCAGCGAGGGTCCGCCGGTTCCGGCGTGGCCACCTTTAACGCCCCAGTAGGTGACGCTTGCCCTATTGCCCCCTTGGATTTGCCATGCAAGGCTCCTGCGCATGAGTCTGCGGCCTTCTCTTCGAAGGATTCTTACTCTCTTCGCGATACTGCTCTTCGCGAATGGGTGTAGGGAGTGCAAGACAGACGCACCCCGAACTCCACACTCGGCAGATGCAGGGCCTCATTTGGAGCATGATGGTGGCGGCTCACAGTCAACGAGCACGGCTTTCGAGGCCTGGGAGTCACCGTTCTTCGATACTCGGCTGATTGAACTGTCTGGCGAGCTTGACATCCACAATCACCACCTCTCGACAGTCATGGTCTCCGTGAAGTTTGATGAGCAGAAGAGAGGCAGATGCAGTGGCGTCATTGTCGGACGGCATCTTGTCTTGACAGCAGGACATTGCGTTTGCCAGCAAAGAGCAGCGCCCAGCGGAGCGAACGACGCCGTGATTGATGCGACGGCCTGTGCTCGGACTGCCACCATCGAAACGCTTCTTTACAAACCCATCAAAGGCATTACGGATGCTGCAGCATCGCGCCGGGACGTCTACAAGGGGGTAGTGCAAGCACACCCCGAACTCAAGATTCTCCTGAATGCGCAGGGCCGTGTCGTCTCAAGCCATGCGGATCTCGCCATCATCCGGTTGGACAATCCCATGAAGATGGGAGTTCAAGCGGTTCCTCTAGCAGAGGCGGCCGTCCAACCAGGCGAGATTGTCACGATCGTTGGATATGGTTACGACGAAATCGCTGGCGCCTACGGCAGAGACCGGCGCTTCAGCAAGAACAAAGTCATCCGAGCCCTGGATGCTGATGGAGAGAGAGTCCTCATTGAGCAGCCAGGTCACCACATGTACAGGAGTGACAGTGGAGGACCGTGTCTTCGAGAAGGAGCAACGTCCTCAAGCATCGTCGGCATTTCCAGCAGAAACCTGGGCGAGGGCTCTACGTTTACGAGTCTTTATCGGTACCGGGATTGGTTGAGCGCCCACCTTCACGCAGATGCCATGGACAGCAAGCGCCGCCAAGTCTCCTCGCCTCGGTGACATGATCACGCAGGAGCCCCGCAGAGAAAACCCATGACCAGTCCAAAGAAACCGCTGGTGCTTGCGCTCTTGTCTGTCGCAGCGCTGTCTCTCTCGATGGCCTGTGGAGGTCGTGCCGCAGGCAGGGGCCCACAGCATCCTCTGCTCGGGCATGAAGTCTCCGTGGTGTCGGAGAGTTTCATAGACAGCGAGAACCACTATCTCTCTGTAGTCAAGGTCGCGGCAAGCATCTACAAGCCAGGGACAGGGCACATCAGCAAGGAGTGCAGTGGGGTGCTCGTTGAGGAGCGCCTGGTCGTGACAGCCGCACACTGTGTCTGTGACGAACGACCACCGGTTACTCCAGAGTCCCCTGGCACCACCATCGTTGACAAGAAGGCCCGGTGTGCCACCACCGTATATGTCCGGTTTCTTACCTACGACTCCCAGGCGGCGCTTTCCAGCAATGACGCCGAGCATATACCAGCTGATGAAAGTGACCCCTACCGCGGCACGGTGCACATCCCCGAAGAATTCAAGATTGTCTACAAAGAGGTCGAGGGCCTGTCCGGTGAGGTCGTCAAATCAACAATCTTCAGCAATGCCGACATCGCAGCCATCTCCCTGACGGACTCGGTCAAGGAGAAGGTAAAGTACACTCCCCTCGCGACAAATCAACTTGCCCGCGGCGAGAAAGTCGTCTTGGTTGGCTACGGCCTTCCCTATCTAGGTGATTCGATTGGGAGAGATCGTCGCTTTGGCGAGAACCATGTTGTCGCTATCAAGCTGGATGGCACGACGTTTCAGGTGGGGAAGCAGAATGTCGAAGTGGCTGGGACGTACACAGGTGAGGCGCCAGATGCACGAGTCAGTTCAGGCTCCTACATCACTACGGGAGATAGCGGGGGGCCATGCTTCCGCGTGACGAGGAAGCGACTCGAGGTCGTAGGCATCGCGAAATCAGTTCGCGTCGGCACTCTGAAGCTGTCGGCGTACACGAGCATTTCCAGATACATGGACTGGTTGCAGAACATCCCGAAATCATGATGGGCGTTCCACCTCAGGTCTAACGCTTCAGGCTCGTCGTCTCAGGGCTCCTCGTCGAATACGTCCGCCGAGTCCCCGGCCGTGCGAGGGGGCGGCCCCTCTCCATAGAAGACCTCCTCCAGCACCAGGCCCTGGGGAGGCGCGGTAGGCCCGGCCCGGGTCCGATCCCTCGAGGCGAGCACCTCGGCCACCCACGCCTCGGGCCTGCGGCCCTTGCCCACCTCCACCAGCGTGCCCACCAGGTTGCGCACCATGTGCTTGAGGAACGCGGTGCCCTCCACCACGAAGGACACCGCGTCGCCCGTGGCCCCCTCCACCTCCAGCCGGCGCACCTCGCGCACGGCGTGCGCGGCCTGGCAGTCCGAGGCGCGGAAGGAGGAGAAGTCATGCCGGCCCAGCAGGTGCGTGGCGGCGCGGGCCATGGCCTCCACCTGGAGCGGGGCGTAGATCTCCCAGTGCGTGAGGCGGCGCAGCGGCGAGCGCGAGGGCCGGTTGCTCACCCGGTACCGGTAGCGCTTGCCGCGAGACCAGCGGCGCGGATCGAACTCCGGGGGCACCTGCTCGGCGCGCACCACGGCGATGTCCTCGGGCAGCAGGCTGTTGAGCCCCATCCAGTACGCCTTGAGCGGCAGCTCGCGCTGCGTGTCGAAGCACGCCACCTGCCCCGTCGCGTGGACGCCCGAGTCGGTCCGCCCCGCCGCCATCACCTCCACCGGCCCGCCCAGCAGCCGGCCCAGCGCCTCCTGGAGCTCGGCCTGGATCGATCGCCCGTTGGGCTGCACCTGCCAGCCCACGTAGCGCGTGCCGTCATACTCGAGGATCAACTTCACGCGAGGCATGGCGTCCGGCCCCAGCGCCCTAGCGGTACTTGAGCCAGACGGAGAGCAGCTCCGACACCATCTTGCTCAGGCTCACGCCCGTCTTCTGCGAGAGGGCCTCCAGCGCTTCGATCTGATCGCCGGGGAGGGTGAGGCTGAGGAGGCGCTCGGAGGGGACGCGCCCCTCCTTCACGGGGCTGGCCGCCAGCGGCGTTGACTCGTGATCCAGCGGCACCGCGTTCTCCGAGCTGGAGGTCTGCTTCACCAGCCGGCCCTGCTCCTCCTTCAGCTCGTCATGGAAGAGCTGCCGCAGGAAGTTGGAGAGGTGCAGCGGCGTGGGGGTGAACTCGTAGGTGCTCAGGAAGGCGTCGATCGCCGTGCGCATCTCCCCGGCCGTCTGGTAGCGCTTCTCGCGATCCTTCTCGAGCGCCTTCATCAGGATGGCCTCGACGGGCTCGGGGATGTCCGCCTTGAAGTAGGACGGGGCGTAGATCTTCCCCTCGGTGATGCTGCGCATCACCGCCACCTCGGACTCGCCGGTGAAGAGCTTGAAGCCGGTGAGCCACTCGTAGAGCACCACGCCCACGGAGAAGATGTCGCTGCGGCAGTCCAGGGGCTTGCCATAGCACTGCTCGGGGCTCATGTAGCTGAGCTTGCCCTTGAGCTCGCCCGAGCGCGTCTGCTCCACCTGGTTGGCCGCCTTGGCGATGCCGAAGTCCAGCAGCTTCACCGTCCCGTCGAAGGAGACGAAGATGTTCTCCGGCGTCACGTCCCGGTGGACGATGTTCAGCGGGTTGCCGTACAGGTCCACCTTCTTGTGCGCGTAGTGCAGCCCCGCGCACACGTCCGAGGCGATCCGCAGCGCGTACACGATGGGGAAGGTGATCCCCAGCTCCTCGGCCTTGGGGATGACCTTCCGCATGTCCCGGCCGAAGATGTACTCCATGGCGATGAAGTAGCTCTCGCCGATCTTCCCCAGATCGTGGATCTGCACGATGTTGGGGTGGTTGAGCTGCGCGGCCAGCCGGGCCTCGTTGAGGAACATCTTCACGAAGCTGGAGTGCTTGGACAGGTGCGGGCGGATGCGCTTGATGACGACGGGCGCCTCCAGCCCCTCCCCGTCCACCTGGTGCGCGAGGAAGATCTCCGCCATCCCCCCCACCGCGATGCGGTCGACGAGCCGGTACTTGCCGAAGCGACTGGTATCTCGGGAGGCAGCGGGAGAGGACATCTCGACAGGCACGATAGCCGATAACCGTGACAGCGCCGCGACTCTAACGCAGCTGGAGGATGTGGACCTTGAGCCCGGGAGGGGCCTCGGGGGAGGAGGGGAAGTCGATCGGAGAGGGGCCGAGCGAGAGGAGGGGGCGCCCCTGCCGGCCCGCGCGCGCCACGCCCTCGGCCACCATGGCCTCGAAGCGGCGGGGCGCCAGGGTGGCGAGGTTGCAGCACGCCACCAGCCGGCCTCCGGGGGCCACCAGGCGCGCGGCGGCCTCGGCCAGCAGCGGGTAATCCCGGGCCGCGGAGAAGCGGGTGGTGCGGGTGGTGGAGAAGGACGGCGGATCCGAGATCACCATGTCGAACCCCTGCCCCTTCTTCGAAAGGCGCCCCAGCCAGTCGAAGACGTCCCCCGCGACATAGTCGTAGCGGTCCACCGGCTGGCCGTTGAGGCGCGCGTTCTCCTCGCCCCAGTCCAGCACCCGCCGGCTGGTGTCGATGTTGAGCACCCGCTTCGCGCCCCCGGCGGCGGCCACCACCCCGAAGGCACAGGTGTAGGAGAAGAGGTTGAGCACGGTGAGGCCCCGGGCCTGCCCCAGCAGCCACGCCCGCGTCTCGCGCATGTCCAGGTAGAGCCCCACCGAGAGCCCCTGCGCCGGGCGGATGAGGAAGCGCAGGCCGTTCTCCAGCGCCTCCAGGGACTCCACGGGCTCGCCGCGAGCGGGCAGCTCGGGCGCCAGCGCCTCGCGAGCGGTGCTGGCCAGCACGCGGGCCTCGCGCGGGCGGCGCTTGAGGTAGAGGCCGCGCGGCGCCCAGGCCTCCTGCGCCGCGTCCAGCAGGGCCTGCTCCTCGGCGGAGGGGAGCTCGCGGTAGAGGCTCATCACGTGGACGTCGGCGAAGGCGTCCACGGTGACGTCCGGCACGCCGTCCGGGGCGCCGTTCACCAGGCGCAAGGCGGTGGTGCGCGCATCCGTGAGCAGGGGGCCGCGCCTGTCGCGGGCCGCACGGAACCGTTCCACGAGCGAGGGGCGGGCGGTGCTCATCCGGTGATGCGGGCGCGGGTCCACACGCTGGCGAGCGCGGCGGCGGCGGCGCTGGCCAGCTCCACGAAGTCCGCGCCGAGGAGCTGTCCCTCGCGCACGGCGACGCGGCCGTTGACGATGGTCCAGGCCGCCCGCGAGCGCGCGAGCTGGCCGAGCAGGTGCGGCGAGTAGCCCGTCTCCGGCTCCGCCGGGGGCACGCAGTCATACACCACCAGATCGGCGATGCAGCCCTCCACGACGCCGCCCGAGGGCGCGCCAAACAGCCGGGTGCACAGCTCCGCGGGGCCGCTCACCAGGAGCTGGGCCAGGGCGCCGTCCGGATCCGGCAGGCGGCCGGAGCGGGAGATCCGCATCAGCCCCACGAAGGCGCCCAGCACCTCGTCCCAGAGGCCACCGTGGCCGCCGGTGCCCAGCCCCACCAGGTGGTGCCGGGTGAGGAGCGCCTCCAGCGACTCGGCGGTGCGCTCGGCGGTGAGGTGGGAGCGGGGGCTGAGCGCCACGAAGGTGCCGGTGGCCACGAGCCGCTCGGCTTCTCTCGTGTCGATGGTCCGCGCGCGCGCGGCGATGGAGCGGGCGCCCAGCACGCCGAGCTCGTCCAGCCGGGGGACCACGCGCTTGCCGTAGCGCGTGTAGGTGGCGGCGAGATCCTCATCGCTCTCGGCGAGGTGGAAGATGATGGGGGCCTCGAGCTCCGCGGACAGGGAGCCCACCCGGCGCAGGAGGGCATCCTCGCAGGTGTGGGAGGACTGGAAGCCCAGGGCGCCGCGCACCAGCGGGTGGGCGCGGTAGCGGCGGGCGAAGTCCGCGTTGGCCTCGAGGCACGCGTGGGCGGGCTGCTCCCCGGAGAGGCTGTGGGTGATGTGGCCGGTGACGAGCCGGATGCCGAGCTGCTCGGCCGCGAGCGCCTGGGCCGCGAGCGCCCCGGCCACGTCTCCCGGGGCCTCCAGGTGCTCCACCACCAGGGTGGTGCCGTCGCGCAGGGCCTGGGCGAGGGCGAAGCGGGTGAGGGCCTCCACCTCGCCCGCCGTCAGCAGCGAGGCCACGTGCCTGCGCCGCTCCATGCGGGCGTGGGGCGCGCCCAGCAGGAAGTTGCCCGTGGGCGGCAGGGTCTGCCCCCCGACGAGGTGGGTGTGGCAGTCCACCAGCCCCGGGGCCACCACCCGCCCGCGGCAGGCCACCTCCCAGTCTCCCGGGAGGACGGGGAGCTCGGCGTCCGGCGCCACGTGGCGGATGAGGCCGTCCTCTACCACCAGGGCCATGCCGGTGCGGACCCGTCCGTCCGCCCGGAAGATGGCGCAGTTCTTGAGCAGCAGGCGGCCTTCCATGCGCGCCCCCTCTTAGCACGGGCCGAGGGTAGCGTCCCCCGCGCCGCGCGGGCGATGATGCCACAAGCTCCGGGTGGCGCCCCGATCGCATGCTCTTCAACACCGCCCTGTTCTGGCTCTTCTTCGCCGCCTTCTTCGTGGCGTTCCACTTCGCCGCGAGGACGCGCGTGGCGAAGCTGTGGCTCGTGGTGGCGGGCAGCCTGATCTTCTACGGGGCGTGGGACGTGCGCTGCGTGCCGCTGCTGCTCGGCACGGCGCTGCTGGACTTCTGGATCGCCCTGCGCCTCTCCCGCTCCGAGGACGAGCGCCGGCGCCGCCTGCTGCTGGGGCTGAGCATCGCGGCCAACCTGGGGGTGCTGGGCTTCTTCAAGTACGCGCGCTTCTTCGCGGACTCGGCCCACGGGCTGCTGGGCGCGCTGGGCGTGTCGCTGCCGGAGCCCGCCTTCTCGCTCCTGCTCCCGGCGGGCATCTCCTTCTACACGTTCCAGAGCATGAGCTACACGATCGACGTGTACCGGCGGGAGCTGCCCGCGCGCGCGCGGCCCGAGGAGTTCCTGGCGGCGGTGTCCTTCTTCCCCCACCTGGTCGCGGGCCCCATCATCCGCGCCTCCGTGCTGCTGCCGCAGTTCGAGCAGCTGGAGGCGCCCCGGTGGGAGCAGGTGCGGCGCGGCTACCTGCTCATCGCGGTGGGCCTCTTCAAGAAGACGGTGGCGGATCTGCTCGCGGCGCCCTCGGACGCGCTGTTTCGCGCCACGGGGCCCGCCAGCGCCCTGGAGGCCTGGACGGGAGCGCTCGCCTTCACCGGGCAGATCTACGCGGACTTCTCCGGCTACACGGACATCGCCCTCGGCGTGGCGCTGCTGCTGGGCTTCGTGCTGCCGCCGAACTTCGACCTGCCCTACCTGGCCACCTCGCCCATCGACTTCTGGCGCCGCTGGCACCTGTCGCTGTCCACCTGGCTGCGGGACTACCTCTACATTCCGCTCGGCGGGAACCGGGGCCACCGCTACCGCAACCTGATCATCACCATGCTGCTGGGCGGGCTGTGGCACGGGGCCAGCTGGACGTTCGTCCTCTGGGGCCTGTACCACGGGCTGCTGCTGGTGGCGGCGCACGTGCTGGTGGGGCGCTTCCCCGCGCTGAAGGAGACGCCCTCGGCGGCGGTGCGCTGGCTCAAGCGGCTGGGCACCCTCTATCTCGTGGTGCTCGGGTGGGTGCTGTTCCGCGCGGAGAGCCTGCCCGCGGCGCTCGAGGTGCTGCGCGGCATGCACGCGCCCGCCGTGGCCTCCACCTTCACCTGGCCGGCCGTCCTCACCCTGCTGTTCGTGGTGGCGGGGCTCGTGCTCTGCCACGCGGCCTCGGCGCTGGCGGAGAGGACCGAGCTGCGCCAGCGCCCCTGGGCCCTATGGCCCGTGGTGGCCACCTGCCTGGCCGTGGCCCTGGCCGTCGGGACACCGGGCCACAGCTTCATCTACTTCCAGTTCTGAGCCGGCCCGTGACTGCCCCCTCCCCTTCCAGTGCTCGGATCGCCGCCCGCACCCTCGGGGTGGGGCTCGCGCTGCTGGTGGCGGCGCTCGGGCTGTCGCGCGGGTTCATCGCCCTGATCGAGCGCACCACGCCTCCGGAGACGCGCGCCCACCTCACGGAGGGCTCCGGCCGGCTGGTGGACTTCCTGGAGGCGCTGCCGGAGCTCGCCGGGCGCGAGGAGGCGGTCCTCGTCTTCGGCTCGTCGCTCATCCAGCACGGCTTCTCCCCGGAGACGTTCGAGCAGCACCTGGGAGCGCCCGCCACCGCCTACAACCTCGGCTTCCCGGGCGTGGATCCCGAGCTGCAGGCGCTGCTCGCGCGCAGGGTGGCGGGCGCCTTCGAGCGGACCGGCCGCCGGGCCCGCCTCTCCCTGGTGGAGTTCACCCCCTTCCAGGCCACGCTGGCGCGCGGGCGGGCCCAGGCGTTCCGCGAGCACGCGGCCGTGAAGAAGGCCCTGCTGGCGGACCCCGTGCTGCTGGTCCAGGTGGCACAGCGCTCTCCCGAGGAGGCCTCGCACCTGGGCGCGCTGTGGCTGATGGGCGGCACCTCGCCGCTGGCGGTGACGTCGCTCCTGGAGCACCGCCTGCTCGAAGGGCCAGCGCCCTCCTGGTGGCCGGTGCCCCCCGCCCAGGAGCCGGACCTGGAGCGCAAGGCCTGGGTCGCGCGCATTCATGAGGGCCGGGCCACCGTCGAGCGCCGACAGGTGCCCGAGTGGGATCCGCTGCGCCGGGGGGAGGTGCGCTGGCTCTTCGACGAGACGCGCGAGGCCTACACGGCCTGGGCCCGGCTGCGCAGCGCCCCGGAGGTGCTGGAGGCGGAGCGCCAGTGGCGGGTGGAGACGAGCGATCTGCTGGAGCTGCGCTTCGACGAGCAGCAGGTGCGCGCCTTCATCGAGGCCGTGCGCGCCCTGGCCTCCGTGTCCCGCGAGACGCGGGTGGTGGTGGCACCCCGCAACCCGGCCTGGAACCCGCCCACGCCCGAGGGCCGCGCTCGCCTGGCCGCCGTCCTGGCGCTCATCGAGCGGGAGACCGGGGCGCCGGTGATGGATCTGGCCGAGAGCCCTGAGTTTGGCGCGGAGGACTTCATCGACGTGACGCACCTCAACGAGTCGAGCGGCCGGCCCAAGCTGTCGCGGCGGCTCGCGGAGGAGGTGTCCAGGCGGCGGGGCCAAAACACGGCACGGGACGGTGCTCCCTGATCGCCTGCCCGGGAGGGCGGGTATACTGGGAGTGATGACCGTGTCGACCCCCGCCCTGGCCACCGGGCCAGCCTCGTCCACCACCGCCCCGAGCGGGAGCCTGCCGTTCCGGGGGCTGTGGCTCTTCTCGCCCCGGGCGGACGCGGCGTTCCTCGTGCTGCCGCTCCTGCTCACGGTGGGCTCGGCGGGGGTGAGCGCGCTGCTGGGGCTCCAGGCCGCGAGCGAGATCAACCGGCTCGCCGTCTGGACGGCCCAGAACATCCTCGGCAACGGCACCCACGTGGTGCTCACCTTCCTGCTCTTCGCGGTGCACCGGGACGTGCTCACCGCGGAGCCGAAGCAGCCGCGCATCATCCTCGCGGGCACGCTGGCGATGCTCGCGGTGGGCGTGCTGTTCATCTTCACGTACTACGCGAACAAGGACGCCCACATCTACGTGGTGGGCGTGCTCTTCAACGTGTTCGGGCTGCACCACACGCTGTCGCAGCACAAGGGCTTCTGGGCGCTGCACAGCCTGCGCGGGCACCAGGCGGGGCTCGGCCCGGGCAACCCCCGGGAGCGCACGCTCCAGCAGGTGTACGTGCCGCTGTCCCTCTCCCTCATCCTGATCCGGCTCTTCTTCGTCCCGGACTCGGCGGCCCCGGGCGCGACGCCCTACCTGGACGTGGGCCAGGGCGCCCTGCTGCCCCATGGCGCGCTCGCGGTGCTCCTGCTGGTGTGGCTCGGCTTCTTCCTGCTGCTGTTCCGCACGGTGCTGCGCGCCGGGAACGCCACCGGGCCCAAGGTGCTCTACCTGCTGGCGGTGGCCGCGGCGACGGGGCTCACGCTGGTGGCGCCCCTGTGGGGCAACGTGATGCTCCCGGCCATGCACGGCCTGGAGTACTACATGATCACCGCGCGGATGATGGAGCCGCGCGAGGGGGATCCGCCCTCCCGCCTGGGGCGCGCCTGGATCTGGCCGCTGATGATCCTCTCCATGCTGCCGCTGCTGACGCTCGGGGTGATCCACGGGCTCATCCTGGATGGCGCGGGCCGAGGCACCCTGGGCACGGGCGATCCCTCCGGGAGCAGCGCCCACCTCGTCCTCCGGGTGCTGACGTCGCTGAGCCTCGGGGTGGTGCTGGCCCACTACTTCGCGGATGCGCTCATCTACCGGTTCCGCCTCCCGAGCATCCGCAAGGTGATGCTGCGGCGGCTCGGCTTCGCGCCTCCGGCCGTGGCGGCGAGCGTCCCCGCCGCCCCCAGCGCCGCGGCACCGCCCGTGGCGAGCGCGGGTTAGTCCGCCGTGAACCCGCGGGCCCTGCTGCTCCCTGGACCGGCCGCGCTGCTCGCCCTCTTCTTCGGCGTGCGGCTCGGCCTGTCGCCGCTCAAGCACTACGATCTCTTCTTCCACCTCGCGGGCGGTCGCTACGTGCTGGAGCACGGCTTCAGCCGCGTGGATCCCTTCAGCGTGACGGGCACCGCCGGCTGGGTGCCGCACGAGTGGGGCTTCGGCGTGCTCTCCGCGCTGCTGCTGAAGGGGCTCGGCGCCGCGGGCCCCGCGCTGCTCACCGGGGCCCTGGTGGCCGCCAACGTGCTCCTGCTGTGGGCCGCGCTCGGCAGGGCGGTGCCGCGTCGGGGGCTGGTAGCGCTCGGGGTGCTCGGGCTCATCCTCGTCGTCCAGTCCCCCACCTGGAGCCAGGAGCGCCCCTTCCACCTGGGCCACCTCCTCTTCACCCTCGCGGTGCTCGGCACCCAGGCCTGGCGCGCCGGGAATGAGCGCGTCCTCTGGTTCGCGCCCCTGCTGGGCGTTGCCTGGGCCAACCTGCACGGGAGCTGGCTGCTCGGCCCGGCCCTGCTCGGCGCCACGGCGGTGGCCCACGCGCTGGAGGCTCCGGAGCAGCGCCCGCGGGCCGTCCGCGCGCTCATCGCCAGCCTCGCCATGGTGCTCGTCGCCGCGCTGTCCCCCAGCGGCCCGGGCATCTGGCTCTATCCCCTGCGGCACTCGGTGCTGCCCTCCACGCAGAACATCAACGAGTGGGTGCCGCTGGATCTCGCGGTCGGCTGGAGCTGGGCGTACCTGGCGCTGGTCGGCGCTGCGCTCTTCTGTGTGGGCCAGGCTCCGGTGCGGCGCCTCGCCGTCCTCCTGCCCGCCCTGGGGCTCGGCCTCGCCGCGTTCAAGGTGCAGCGCCACGCGCCCTTCGCCGCGGTGCTCGTCGCGCTGGCGCTGCTGGAGCACGCGGCGCCGGGGCGCGGGCTCGCGTGGCCGGAGCTCCTCCGCCGCCCGGCCCGGGCGCTCGATGAGGCCTTCGCACGCTGGAGCGCGAGTGCCCACGGAGCGCTCTGGCCAGCGCTGGCGCTCGTCCTGCTCGCGGGGGTGAGCTGGCAGCGGCCGGTGCCCGTGGAGCAGGGCCTGCTGCGCTCGCGCTTCCCGCTGGCCTGCTTCGAGGCGCTGCGCAAGCTGCCCCCGGGCAAGGTGCTGAACCGCTTCACCCTGGGCGGCGCCATCTCCTACTTCGCGGGGACGGACTACAAGGTCTTCATCGACAGCCGCAACGATCCCTTCCCCCAGCCCATCCACGACGACTACACGCGCATCCTCTGGTCGGAGCCCGGCTGGGAGGAGTCGCTCGCCCGCTACGATCCGGACTACCTCCTGTGGGATCAGGAGAACCCGGGCAACCTCCTCCTCGACCAGCTGCGGCTGCGCGGCGGCTGGCGCGAGGAGGCTCGGGACGGCCCGTACGTCCTCTGGGTCCGCCACGCTCCTGCCTCGCGATGAGACGCTCAATCTAAAGTGGAGCCATGGCGAACACCGGACGCAAGCAACTGGACCTGCGGGCCCTGCGCGACAGGCGGGCCGCGGCCATCCTGGTGGTGGTGGCGCTGGGGGTGGCGACACCGCTGGTGGCACGGCTCACGTTCCCGTACTGGGTGGGAGCCTCCGCGTTGGCGCAGGTGCGGCTGCTGATCAGGCTGGGTGGGCTGTTCGTGCTCGCGGGCGCCTACCCCGCCGTGCTGGTGCTGGTGCGCTTGAGCCTCACGGACGTTTCCGTGTACCAGCACCGTGCGCTCCTTCGGCTCTACCCCGTCTTCTGCAACGTCTTCCAAGTGCTGGTGGCGCTCGACGGTTTCCTGCTCGTCGTCTGGCCCGAGCGCTTCGCACTGCCTGTCTTCTGGGCCGACCTGCTGCTCGCGTTCGTGGGGGTGGGCCTGCCGCCGGTGGTCCTGCATCATCAGACCTGGCTGGCGGGCTTCGATCCGCACGAGGTGCTCTCGGCGCGGCGCGCGCTCGAGGAAGCGGGGCCCCTTCCCTCCACACGCACGCCGCTCGACACGCTCGACTACCGGGTGCTGCAACTGGTGGCCCAGAGCGGCAGTGATGTCTCCGCGGTGATGATCAACGACATGGCCATTGGCGCGAGGGATCTCAATCTGCGCCTGCACAAGTTGGTGGCGCTCGGATACCTGGACGTGGTGGACGAGCAGCACGGCCCACAGCTCACCCTCACCGCCTCTGGCACGGACACCCTCACCCTGCCCGTCTCGCTGTTCACCTGGCAGACGAACGATCTCGAGCTGCTGCAAGAGCTGGCTTCCGCCCGGCTGGGGCTCGAGGAGCGACAGCCACACAAGGTCGTGGTGGCATGCGCGCGCTGCTGCGAACGGCTGCTGCGCGGGCTTCTCTCCGCCCATGAGCCCCCCGTCACGAGCGTGGGTGGCAAGGAGGTGGGCCGCGCGACGCTGGGCGAGTTGGTGGGAGCATGCCGACAACACCGGCTCATCGGCCGCTTCGAGGACAACATCCTTTCGGCCCTCAATGAACGGCGCAAGAAGATTCATGCCCTCCAAGACGAGCGCCCCATCGACGACCAGGATGCCTTCATCCTCTACACGCTGACGGAGATCACCGCCCGCGCACTCATGGCGCAGCCCGCCACGGCCAGCATGCAGCCCCGTGATGACTGAGGGCCGCAATGCTCAGGCGACCTCCAGCCCTCCCCTTCGCAGCGGGCCTGCGCGTGCCGCCCCGCTACGAGGAGGTGGCGCGCTACCAGCCCCGAGAAGCTCGAGGTCCTGGACAAGGACACCGTGCGCGTCTCCTTGTTCACGGTGTCATCCGTGCGAGTCACGGGGGTTTCCCTTGTCGGCCGAGGCCGCCAGGGGCAGCCAATTCCCGGACAAATCCGAGGTGGCGATGCGCCCAGATGGTGAGATCATCCGCATCCCCTTACTACTGACACCTTCGAGCTGCCGAGCAAGTTTGCGCATGCTGACCTCACCTCGATGAGACGCTCCACGCGAACCGCCCTCACCGTCTTCGGGCTGCTGGCCCTGCTGGCGCTGATCTACCGCTCGGTCTTCAGCGGCCACCTGCTTGCGGGGCGGGACGTGTTCCGCATCTTCTTCCCGGACTCCGCCTTCCTCCTCGAGTCCCTCCGCGCCGGCGAGCTGCCCCTGTGGAACCCCTACGTGCGCCTGGGGCAGCCGTTCGCGGCCACGCTCTACTCCCAGGTCTTCTACCCGCCGCGCTGGGTGGCGGTGGTGCTCGCCGGGCCCATCGCCGCGATGACGGTGATGCAGGTGTTCCACGTCGCGGTGGCCGCCGTGGGCGCGTTCCTCCTGGCCCGCCAGCTCCGGCTCTCCTGGACGGCCTCCATCGTCGCGGCGGCCGTGTTCGGCGTGTCGCCGATGATGACGGACCTGGGCATCCAGCAGAACGTCGTCGACGCGGCCGCCTGGAGCGGCTTCATCGTCGCCTGCGCCCGCACCGCCGCGCTCCAGCCCGGCCTTGCCCCCGTCGCCAGGCTCGCCGCGTTCGCCGCCCTTTCCCTGCTGGCCGGCTCGCCGGAGACGACGCTCTGGCAGGGCATCGTGTCGCTCCTGGCCGTGTGGAGCACGCGCCGCCCCGGAGTGGGCGCGAGGCACGCGCCCCAGGCGCCTCGGTGGACCGGAGCCGCGCGCGTGGTGGGTGGGCTGGCGCTGGCGGGAGGCCTGGCCGCCCTGGTGCTGCTCCCCGCCGCCGAGTTCGCGATGAACTCCCTGCGCACGCGGGCGGACGGCTTCGCGGACCAGCGCCTGGCCTGGTCCGTGTCCTGGCCGCAGCTGCTCTCCACCGTGTGGCCCCTGGCGGACTGGCCGCGCGGGCCGTACTGGGGCGAGGACCAGTGGTTCATCCTCAACCAGTTCCTCGGCTCGGTGGCGTGCGCGCTGGCCGTGGCGGGCGCCCTCGCAGGTCCCCGCCGGGCCCGGCCCTTCGCGGTGGGCGCGCTGCTGTTCGCGCTGCTGAGCCTCGGCCGCCACTTCCCTCCCGCCGCCGCGCTGCTGCACGTGCCGCCCTTCTCGCTGTTCCGCTACCCGGCGAAGTACTTCGTGGGAGCCGCCTTCTGCCTCTCGCTCCTGGCCGGCTTCGGCCTGGAGGCTCTGGGCAGGCTCTCCCGGCGGGTGCGGCCCTCGCTCCTCCGAGCAGCAGTGGCGTTCGTGGGCATGGTGGCCGCCATCGGCGTGGCCGGCCCGATCGTCCGACGGCTGCCGATGCGCGAGTCCGCCGAGGCCGGCATCACCTGGCCGCTGCTCTTCCTGGGGCTGGGCCTCGTCTTCCTCTTCGTCCTGCGCGATCCGTTCGCGCGCCCGCGCCGGGTGCGCCACGCGCTCGGGGCGCTCGGGGTGCTGGAGCTGGTGGCGGCCCATCACCTCCTCACCGTGCCGAAGTACTCGCCCCGTGAGCCGCTGGCGCGCACCTCGGCGATCCGGCAGGGCCTGCCCGAGCCCTTCGAGGGGCGCATCAGCGCGGACATCCAGGGGCCCGCGGACCCGACCCAGGTCCCCGCCGCCGCATCACGCACCATCGAGCTGAGCCGGGATCGGCTCATCCCCAACCGCTTCGTCGAGGAGCGGCTGCCCGCGCTGGAGGGCTACGGCGCGCCCGAGCCCATCCGCAGCGACGTGTTCCACCTGGCCGGGGAGCGCAGCGTCTACGATCTCACCGGCGTCACCTGGTACGTGCGCCAGGGGCCGCCCCCCTACCCGGATCTCGAGCTGCTCCAGACGCTCGAGGACGGCACCACCCTCTCCCGCTCCCGCACCGCCCTGCCCCGCGCCTTCCTCGTCCAGCAGGCCCGGGTGGTGCCAGACGCGGAGGCCCTGAGCGCGGTGCTGGACCCGGCCCAGCCCTTCCGGCGCACCGGCTTCCTCGCCACGGGCGAGCCCCTGGATCTCCCGCCGTGTGGAGGCCGCGCGCGAATCCTCCGCGCGGGTGCGCGTCTCCTGGAGGTGGAGGTGGACGCCTGCGACGAGAGCTACCTGGTGGTCAGCGACAGCCACTATCCAGGCTGGCGCGCGACGCTCGACGGCGCTCCCGTGCCCCTCCACCGCGCCAACTTCGCGCTGCGCGCCGTGCGCGTCCCCGCCGGCCCCCACACCGTCCGCTTCGAGTACGCGCCGCTGAGCTTCCGCGCGGGGCTCGCGGTGTCCCTGCTCACGCTGGGAGGGCTCGCCGCGGCGCTCTCCGCGACCCGCCGCCGCTCTCGACGCGCGAGCCCGTGATCTCGGAGGGTGTTGAGCCGAGGCAGGCAGGCCCAAGAGGGGAGCTTCCCCGGCGCAGCGCCAGGCCCCACCGCGCCCCTGGGTGCAGAGCGGACTGCCTACCTGCCATGTCGGACCCGGCTGATGTGATGGCAGCCACCTGAAACGAGGAGGGTGGCGGACATGGAACGGCTGGGACTCGTCTTTCAAGTCGAGCAGGAGCTGGAGCGCATTATCTCGTTGGGCCGGCTGCCGGAGGGTGGAGTGCTTCCCTCGGAGCACACGCTGGCGCGCCGCTATGGCGTCTCCCGAAGCACGG
>JAFGNZ010000008.1 GCA_016926755.1 Myxococcaceae bacterium
GCCCGCCGCATCACTGGCGGTCGCCGTGAAGGTGACGGTCCCCGTCAGCGTCTCCCCCTCGCTCGGCGAGGTGACCGCCGCCGTGGGCGGGGTGAAGTCATTGTCGAACGTCACGTTCACCGGGTCCGACGTGCCCACGTTGCCCAGCGCATCATAGGCCTTGGCGCTGATGACATAAGCGCCGTTGGCCTGGAGACGGGTGTTGTAGCTGTAGCTATAGGGCGCCGTGGTGTCGCTCCCCACCAGCGTGGTGCCGACGAAGAAGCTCACCCGGGTGACGGCCCGATCGTCACTGGCGGTGGCCGTGAAGGTGAAGGTCCCGGCCAGGGAGGCCCCCTCGGTCAGGGCGGTGAGGCTCACGGTGGGCGGGGTGACGTCGTTGTCCACCGTCACCGCCCGCTCCGCGGTGCCGACGTTGCCCGCGAGATCGAACGCCTTCGCGGTGAGCGTGCGCAGGCCGTTGGGGCTGGTGCGCGTGTTCCAGGTGAAGGAATAGGGCGAGGCCGTGTCGGTCGCCAGCAGGGTGGTGCCCTCATAGAACTCCACGCGGAGGACACGCACGTTGTCCGTCGCCGTGGCGCTCATGGTGACGCTGGTGCCCGAGACGGTCGCCCCCTCCGCGGGAGCGGAGAAGGCCACGGTGGGCGGAGTGGTGTCGTTGTCCACCGTCACGTCCACCGCGGGCGAGGTGCCCACGTGGCCCGCCATGTCGTAGGCCCGCACGGTCAGCGCGCGAGCCCCGTTGAGCACCGTGCGCGTGTCCCACGCGAAGCTGTAGGGCGCCCGGGTATCGGTCGCCAGCAGGGTGTCCCCGTCGTAGAACTCGACCTGGGTGACGCCGAAGTTGTCGCTCGCCGACGCGTTGAGGGTGACGTTGCCCGTGAGCGTCGCGCCCGCGGCGGGCGACGTGAGCGAGGCGGTGGGCGCCTCGGTGTCGGTCTCCTGGCCCACGGTGAAGACGAGGTCATCCTGGTCATCCAGGCTGCCCCCCGAGCACGGCGTGGCGAAGCCGCCATACCGGTAGACACCGCGGATCACCTGCTGGCTCGCGGCGGGGAGGAAGAAGGTGGTGGACAGCACGGACGGGCCGTAGCCCATCGGGGTCAGCGTGGTCAGGTGCGTCCACTCTGGCGCCTGCGTGTCGGTCGCCAGGAAGAGATCCAGCCGCTCCTGGCTGGAGGCGAAGCCCCCGAACACCAGCGCGTCGATGCGCACCTCCTTGCCCCCCGCGAACAGGGTGCCGTCCTCCCGGTACAGGTAGAGCTGTTCGAGCGAGCCATCGAACTGATAGGCGCCCTCCGCGCCGTCCGCGCAGGAGTTCATCAGCGTGTTGGGCGCGTGGGGCTCGGGGCCAAGGGGCCCGCGCCCGACGAGCAGGTCCACCGAGTCACACTGGCTGATGGGGCCCTCGCAGGCCGGGGCGCGCAGGGCGGGATCGTAGCTCGCCTTGCCCGTGTTGTAGATGGTGACCGCCACGGAGGAGGCCTGGCTGTTGCAGTCGCCGTCGAAGGCGCGCGCGCTGAAGGTGGCGGGCCCGTTGCCCACGGCGTTGCTGTTCCACGTCGCCTCGTAGGGTGCCGCCGTGTCGGCGCCCAGGAACTCTCCATTGACGTAGAACTCCACCTTGGTGACGGCCACGTTGTCGCTCGCGGTGGCGGAGAGCGTCACGACGTTGCTGACCGTGGCGCCGTCGGCCGGGGCGGTGAGCACCACCTGGGGCTTCTCGGAGTCCGTCGAGCCCATGCAGTTGGAGTGCAGCAGCACGTTCGGCGAGCCGATGCTGACGCTCTCGAGCACCCCTCGCGTGGAGCGGGAGACGAGCTCCTCGTTCACCTCGGCCTGGAGCGCCGTGGGGTGGCCCTCCAGGTAGAGCGCCACGGCGCCCGCCACGTGGGGAGTGGCCATGGAGGTGCCGCTGATGGTGTCCACCGCCGTGTCCCCCGTGTTCCAGGCGGAGGTGATGTCCACGCCCGGCGCGAAGAGATCCACGCAGGTGCCGTAGTTGGAGAACCAGGCGGAGTAGTCGTAGACGTCCGTGGCGCCGATGGTGAGGGCCTGCGGCAGGCGGGCGGGCGAACGGGAGCAGGCGTCCACGGCCTCATTGCCCGCGGCGACGACGTAGCTCACGCCCGCCGCGATGGACGCCGCCACCGCGTCGTCCACGGCCTGGAAGGCCTCCGAGGTGAGGCTCATGTTGGCCACCGCCGGCTTCACGTGGTTGGCGGTCACCCAGTCGATGCCCGCGAGCAGCTGCTCCAGCGTGCCCTCGCCGGTGCAGGCGATGAGGCGCACCGGGTGGATCGTCACCTGCTTGGCCACGCCATACGTGGCGCCTCCCACCGAGCCGGCCACGTGGGTGCCATGGCCGTGGCAGTCCTCGGTGCCCAGCCCATCCCCGATGGCGTCGAAGCCCACCCCCATCCGGCCGGCGAACTCCACGTGCGTGCTGCGCACCCCCGTGTCGAGGATGTAGGCGTGGACGCCCGCACCCGTGTACGCGTAGCTGTAGCTGTTGTTCAGCGGCAGCGTCCGCTGGTCCACGCGGTCCAGGCCCCACGTGGGGCTGCTCTGGGTGCCGGCGAGCCTGACGACGGTCTCCTGTTCGATGTAGCGCACGCGCGGGTCCTGGCTCATGCGCAGCGCCTCCTCCTCCGTCATGGACACGGAGAAGGCCTTGAGCGCGTGCGCGAAGACGCGCCGGACGCTGCCACCATGGACGCCGGTGAGCGTGTCCGAGGCCTTGCGCACCTCCTGCGGCGAGGCTCGAAGGCCCTGCGCCCCGGTGTCATCGAAGACGACGATGTAGCGCCCGGGGATGCCGCGCTCCGTCGCCCGGAGCAGCTTGCTCCCGCGGGCCAGGCCCGCCGCGGGCTCCTTCACCGCGGAGGCCTGATCCGCCGTGGGAGCCGAACCCGGTTCCAGCCGCTCTCCGCACGCAGAGAGCAGAGCGCACATCCCCATCACAATGGCGGCGGTTCGCAGCGGCTTGAGCATCGGGCCTCCTCCGGTTCGCTCGTGCACGGCGTATTCAGGTGTCCCGTGATGATGGCAGTTCGCTTGCTGTGCGTACAACCACCCGGCCCTGGAATGACGCGGGATCCTCCGCCCGCAAGTCCCTGGGTCCAACCCGCCCCATTGAGATAGGGTCCGTCGCCGTGGAGATGCCCATTGTTATCGGCTTGATGGTCGTGGCCATCGTCGTGGCCATTGCCGCCAAGCACGCGCGGATTCCCTACAACGTGGCCCTGGTGGTGGGTGGGCTCATCATCTCCGTGGGCAACCTGCTGCCAGGGGTGCCCCCGCTGAAGCCGGAGGTGGTGTTCCTGGTCTGCCTCCCGGCGCTGCTCTTCGAGGGCGGCATCACCGCGGACCTGGGCAACGTGCGCTCCAACGCGGTGCCCATCGCCGTCCTGTCCACGCTGGGCATGGCGCTGGCCATTGGCGGCACCGGCTTCGCCCTCCATGAATTGCTGGGGCTGGCGCTGTGGCCGGCGCTGCTGCTGGGCGCTGTCCTCGCCGTCACCGACACCGTCTCCATCCTCTACGCGTTCCGCCGCGCGGCGGTGCCCCAGCGGCTGAGCGGCATCATGCAGGGCGAGAGCCTCTTCAATGACGGCACCGCGCTGGTGGCCTATGCCGCCATCGCCGCGGTGGTGGCCGGGGAGCAGGCGCCCTCCGTGGGGCTGCTGGCCGGAAAGGTGGTGCTCGCCAGCGTGGGCGGCGGTGTCGTCGGGCTGGCGCTGGGCTTCGTGGGCAGCTTCGTCATCCGCCGCACCGAGGATCCGCTCGCGGAGATCATGGCGACGACGGCGCTCGCCTATGGCTCCTTCATCGCGGCCGAGCACGTCCACCTCTCCGGCGCCATCGCCGCCGTCACCGCGGGCCTCACGGTGGGCGTGGCGCTGCGCCGCGAGGTGTCCCCGCAGAGCCAGGTGGCCATCCACACCTTCTGGGAGTACGCCGCCTTCGGGGTGAACACGTTCCTCTTCCTGTCCGTGGGGCTCACCACGCGGCCGGAGGTGCTGCTGGAGCACCTGCCGCAGACGGGTATCGCGTTCGCGTGCGTGTTCGCCGGGCGCGCGGTGGCCATCTACGTGCCCTTCCTGCTGCTGCGCTGGCTGCACCCGACGGCCACCGTCCCCTTCCGCTGGCAGCACGTCTTCCTGATCGGCAACATCAAGGGGGCGCTCTCCATCGGCCTGGTGCTGGGGCTGCCGGCCGGCACGCCCTCGCGCGAGCTGCTGGTGTCCATTGCCTTCGGCGTCACCTTCTTCTCGCTGGTGGGCCAGGGGCTGCTGCTCGGCGGGGCGCTGCGGCGCATGGGGCTGATCTCCGAGGATCCGGTGGCGCTCGACGTGGCGGAGCAGCAGGCGCGGCTCATCGCCAGCCGGGCGGCGCATCACGAGCTGGAGGCGCTGCACTCGCAGGGGCTGGTGCCCCGGGCGGCCTACGAGCACCTGCGCAGCGACTACCAGGTGAACATCGCCCGCGCGGAGCGCGAGCTGCGGCGGCTCAACGAGCAGCACCTGGCGCAGGGGGCGCGGAGCCTGATCGCCGTGCGCCGCCGCCTGATCGACGCGGAGCGCAACGCGCTGCTGGCCGCCCGGCGCAACGGGCTCATCCCGGAGAGCACGGCGGAGGCCATCCTGGCCGGGCTCGACAAGCGCACGCTGGAGCTGGAGCACGCGCTCCACGGCGCCCCCCCCAGCAAAGAACCGGACGGAGGGAGAAAGGCCACATGAGGATCGTCATCGCGGGCGGAGGCAGGGTGGGCTCGGTGCTGGCGGCGCGGCTGGTGTCCGAGCAGCACACGGTGACTGTCATCGAGAGGGACGCGTCCACCTGCACCCGGCTCTTCGAGGAGGTGGGGGTGGTGACGGTGTGCGGAGACGCCACCAACCCGCAGATGCTGGAGGCGGCCGGGGTCGCCACGGCGGACGTGGCCGCGGGGGTGCTGGCCCGGGATCCGGAGAACCTGGCCTTCGCCATGCTGGTGCGCAGCATGTCCCCGGCGCGGGTGATGGTGCGCATGCTGGACACCAGCTACCGCGAGGCGTACCGGCTGGCCGGGGTGAAGGAGCTGGTGGCCGAGGCGGAGGTGGTGGTGGCGAAGATGTCGACGGCGATCGACTTCCCGCAGGTGGCCGGCTCGCTGCCGCTGGCCGGAGGGGACACCATCCTCTTCGAGCTGGCGATTGGCCCCCGCGCCCTGGTGACGGGCAAGACGGTGGCGCAGGTGCGCGGGATGGAGGGCTTCCCTCGCGACACCCTCTTCATCGGCGTGGTGGATCTGGAGGGGCACACGGTGGTGCCGGACGGGAGCACCGTGCTGCGAGCGGGGCACACCGTCATCCTCGTGGCGCGGCGCTCGCAGCTCGCACAGGCGGTGGAGTTCCTCACGGCCGAGCCGGCCATGAACGCGGGCCTCACGCCGCTCACGCAGGCGCTGCGCAAGGTGGACTTCCTGGCGCCGCTGAATGACGAGCAGCTGGCGACGGTGGCGCGCGGCGCGGAGTTCCTCCAGCGCCCCGCGGGCTCGGAGATCTTCAAGAAGGGGGATCCGGGCGAGAGCTTCTTCGTGGTGCTGAACGGCGAGGTGCGGATGCTGGGTGAAGGCGGGCAGCTGGTGGGGACGGTGGGCCTGGGAGGCTTCTTCGGTGAGCTGGCCCTCCTCACGGGTGAGCCGCGCATGGCCACGGCCGTGACGGCCACCGCGTGCGAGCTGGCGGCGGTGGGGCGCGAGGACTTCCGCAGCGTGGTGATGGCCAACCCCTCGGTGGCGCTGGAGATGAGCCGGATCCTCGGCCAGCGGCTCTCACGCGCCCAGGGTGCCCCGATCCCCGCCAAGCGCAGAGGCCTCTTCGGACGATAGGAGACACATCGCCCTGTACGCGTACACCCACGTGGCGGAGGAGGGGCGGTTCGACCTGGGCCGCTACCCGGCCCTCCGCGCCTGGTTCGAGCGCGTCCAGGCCCAGCCCCGGCACCTGCGCATCACCGACCCCGTGCCTTCCGCGGCCCCTTAGCCGCCTTCGCGCCCGGCGCGCGCAGCCCCAGCAGGGCCGACAGCGCGTGCTGCACGGAGTCCACCCGGACCTCGCTCTTCACCAGGCTCGTCCGCACCCCGCCGATGGCCTGGCGCGGGTTCGGCAGGAGCGGCGCGTCTCGATCCTGGAGGACGAGCACGTCGAGGAAGCCGACTCCCCGCGCGGAGGCGTCCAGGTAGCGCTGCTGCCGGGCGCTGTCTCTCAGCCCCGCCGCCAGCTCGATGCCCGCGGCGAGCGCCTCGAGGTAGAGCGCGGTGGTGTACCCGGGCGTGTCGGGCTGGTGATCATTGAGGAACGCGCCGGTCTTCTCGGACTGGTGCGTCAGGGCCCAGTCGCAGATCTCGAAGGCGAAGCGGGCCGCCTCGGCGTCCCGATCGACGCGCCACCAGGCCACGAAGGCCTGCGCCAGCCAGGAGACCTGCTCCCAGTGCCGCTTGTGGCGGAAGCGGTGGCGGTAGAAGCGCCGGGCCTGCGCGAGCTTCGCCTCATCCGGGGCGCACACCTTCTTCTCCGCCGCGCGCGCGAGCGCGAGCAGCGCCTGGCCCGGGTAGAGATCCTGGAACGAGTCGTCGTCGAACGCCGGATCCATGTGGCAGGTGAAGCGGCCATGGGCGCCGATGCTCGACCAGAGCGTGGTGGCGAGCGTCGCGGCGGTGGTGTCGTCATCCCCCGTCTCGAGCAGCGCCAGGAGGACGAACGACACCTCGGAGATCGAAGTGCCGGCATCCGCGCTGATCCAGACGCGCTCGGCGGTGTCGAACACCAGGTCCGAGGTCAGCGCGGACAGGAGGGTCCGCGCGCCCTCCCCCAGCGGCGCGGGGCCGAGCAGGCGGTGCGCTCGGGCGATGGTCCAGGCCTGGTGCGCCAGCGGCACGACGCCGAGCCCCTTGTGGGCGACATCGGCGAACGGCTCGTAGCGCGCCGTCTCTCCCAGGTGGCGCAGGAGGAACTTGCAGAGCGGCTGGATGAGCCGGGTGATTCGCTGATCGAGCGCCTTCGGCGGGGCGCTGACCGGCAGCCCGTGCTCGACGAGGTGTGTCCCCTCGGCGTCGGCGAGCCAGGTGATGCAGTCGAAGCGCCGCCACCGGTACGGCCCCTCGGTGATGCCGGCGCTCTCGAGGGCCCCGCGCGCGTGCTCGAGCGGCGAGTGGTTGTGGGCGAACGCGGCGAAGGGGAGGGCCATCCCCGCCTTCTCGCCCTGGAACACCATGAGCGCCTGCTCGCCGTGGCGCGTGTGCTTGATGGCCTGCTCGGGGCTCAGCTCGCCCAGCTCGGTGGAGTGGACCAGCAGCGAGGCCGTCACCGCGAACGGCCCCTCACCGCGGCCAGCCTCGGAGCCCGCCGCGGCGAGGACGTCCCGGGCGAGCGCCACGAGATCCTCCTCGAGGCGCGTGATGTGCCGCCCCGCCAGGCCGACGAAGCGGCCCTGGCGGTAGACGCTCAGGAAGAGGGAGTCGACCGAGTCATCGAGGGGGACGCCGAGCGCGGCCGAGGAGGGCTCCCTCCCCTCCGCGAGCGCCCTGACCAGCTCGAGCGCGCGCGCGGCGATCCGGCCCGAGGTGCCGAACCAGCGCGGCGGAGGCTCGGCGGGGACTCCGCTGGACTGCCAGGTGTACCCGGGCTCGACGGCCTTCTGGACCTTGTGGCGGTAGAGGGTGAACGGCTCGAAGGGCAGGAGCCGCGCGTTGCGGGTGCGCGCGAGCTGGAGCTGCTGCCACTCATTGGCGATGCCCGGCATCCGCGGGAGCGCCCCTCCCATGAGGAAGGGACGCTCGCGGCTGCGCACCACGACGCCGTAGCGCTCGTTGTCGAGCTGGGCGACCTCGCACTCCTCGAGCGCGGAGCAGAACGTCACCGCGATCGCGCTCTGCTCGAGGGCCGCGAGCGGCTCGGGCATCGCCTGCTGGAGCGCGTAGGCCGCGAGGAACGCGGCCTCACCGATTGCCGCGGGCAGCGCTGGAGCCTTCTCGCCAGGGAAGTTCCAGAAGCCGGCGCGCGTGTAGCGCTGGTCGAGCTCGTCCTTGGGCCGCACGCTGACCCAGACACCGCCCGCGCCCGCGTAGCGGCCCTCGATGCTGCGGGGGGGACGGAGGAACTTCCCGGTCCTCAGCGCCTCGGTGATGACGCGACGGGCGAGCTCGGCGGGGTGCAGCCCCTCGGGGGCCTTCTCGGAGGAGAGCTCGTGGGGCGGGAAGACCCGCGTCGGGTTCAGGGCGAGCTGCTCCTCGTCCGGCTTCCGGGCGATGAGATCGCTCCAGATGTCGTAGAGGGCATGGACCGCATAGCCCCGCGCGCGCATGCGGGAGAAGCCGCTGTCGTAGCCGAAGCGGACCAGGCACACGCCGCCCTCGACGCGCAGGCCCGCCTCTTCGAGCCGGGCCGCGCACTCCTCCATCGAAGTGCTCGCGCCGATGGAGTCATCGATGATGATGACGGGCTCGGCCGGATCGAACCTCCCCTCGATGGGCCTGCGAGAGCCATCCGCCTCACGCCCCTCCGGGACGAGGAGCCCCTGGTACCTGCCTCCGGAGAGCAGGACGCAGGCCTGGAGGAGGGGAATCCCCTCGATGCCGAAGGTGGCGAGCTGGCGCCCCTCGAAGTTCTGGAGCAGGTGGAGCAGGCAGCGCCCCGCGAGCTCGGCGCCATGGGTGGAGAGGGTGACCCGGAGCGAGTCCAGCCTCCAGGGGACCGAGGTGCCGCCGTCGGCGACCCCCAGCAGGGCGGGAGCTTCACGGAGGATGGCCTCGCGCAGCAGCAGCGTGAGCAGCTCCTCCCGGTCGGCAGTGAAGGACGAGGAGGGCCGCGTCGGGCGAGAGCGTCCCTTTTGGCCACGAGGGGCAGGCTTCCTCATCCAATCTCCATCGGCGGTCCATCCCCCCCTACCCGGAGGGGTGGGCGGCCATGTTACTCCTCCTTCGCTTCGCGTCGCCTTTTCTCTCGGCCGCCTCGGGGGAGGCTGCCCAGGGCGAAGAGGGCAGCGGGCCAGGAGTTCTCTGCTACAGCGCCGTAGCGCGGCTCGCGGCTGGCCCGCGCCACCGCCGCTCAGCGCTTGAAGTCCACGCCCGCGCCGGCGCCCGCGGTGTAGCCGCGCACCAGCGAGCCATCTGGCTGCGGGAAGTGGACGGCGCCACCGCTGCCCCAGAGGTAGAGCCAGTCGAGGATGCGATGGCGGAGCTCGGCGTGGACGGAGTAGCGGGGCTGGGCGCCGATGCCGGCGACGATGAGGCGCGCGGAGGCCAGCGTCCTGGCGCCCGGGAGCTGGAGCGCCAGGGTGAAGTCGGTGTCGGTGCGGCCGAAGGCAAAGTACTCCGCGGCGGCGCTGGCGGACAGGTACAGCTCCTCGGGATCGCCGCTGCCCATCCCGATCTTCAGCTCGGCGAAGCCGGCCATGTGCCGCGCCAGGCGCTCCTCGGCCAGCGGAGGCTCCGAGAGGCCGGTGGCGGAGAAGCGAGCCAGCTCGTACGAGGGGCCGAAGAGCCCGAAGCGGAAGCTGCCTCCCTGGTAGCGCCCCTCGAGCCGGCCGCTGACGTCCACGCGGGTCGTCTCCCCTCGAATGGCCAGGCCGACGAAGCCGCCGATGTCCGGCGTGCCCACATCCACCCGGGAGCCGGCGCCCCCCATCGCGAAGAGCTGGAGTCGCTCGCCCTTGTACAGCGCCACGTCTCCGCCCAGCAGCGCGGCGGTGATGGCCTCCGTGCGCTCCTCCCCCACGCGCCCGAAGTCCTGCGCGATGGAGGCGATGGCGTGGTAGCGGTCGAAGTGCTTGTCCTGCTGCGAGGCGAGCCGGCCGATGTCCAGCCGCAGCTCTCCGGCGAAGAGCCGCGCGCCGAGCACGTCGCTGGCGACGACGATGACGCGCGAGGGGCCGAGGTTGACGGTGAGGTGCGCGCCCGCCGGGTGGTAGTCGGGCGAGAGCTGGTTGTCGTAGCGCTCCACCAGGTGCCCCTCCCCCAGCGTGAAGGCCAGGAGCGGGCCCGCGCGAAAGGTGGCCACGTTGTCGTCCCTGCCGATGCGCAGATCGCGGAGGATCTGGCCGAAGTCGCTCAGCGTGTCCCAGTCCTGGCGCCGCAGGTAGCCGCCGTAGTCCTCGGCGCTCTGCCGCGGCTCCTCATCGAGGAGCCGGAAGCGCAGCGGGGCCCCCAGCTCGAGGGCGAAGCTCTCGCCGCGCTCCAGCCGCGCCATGGGCCTGGCCAGCGCGAAGTAGTCCTGTGCCCCGCCCTGCGTGCCCGAGTTGAGGCTCAGCGGCCCGACCTCGAGCGCCATGCCGAAGGTGGTGCCGGAGGCTCCTTCGGGAGCGGGCTGCCCCTCGTTGGGCAGCTCTTCCACGGTGGAGTATCCCGTGGCGGGGTACTGCTGGAGCACGGAGAGCAGGACGAGGAAGGGAGCGGCATTCATCCCGGCCACTCTACCCATCCCTCACGGCCCGGAAAGGAACGCGCGTGTGAAACCTGCTCACGCTCGCTCGGACACCTGGCGACCCGGCGTCACTCCTGCTCCCACCCGGCCCGCCCGCCAGGGGCCCTCAACCGACCACGACGATGTGCTTGCCGGTGGCCACCGTCATGGCCGGCGACGACACCACCCGCGCCACCTTCTTCACCTCGCCCCCCACCGCATCGAAGGCCGCCGCGATCAAGTCCCCCAGCGTCACCTGCACCCGCCTCATCGGACGCACCACCCTCGCCGTCGCCTGCCGCGCCTTCCGCCGATCGACCTGATCACGCCGCTGAGCCTTCGCCATGGTCTCGTCTCCCTGAGGTGCTGGTAGCCTGTGCCGTACTCGCCCCCCCGACCCGCCGCCGCCCTGCACGGAGGCCTTGAGCAACCCCCATGCCGCGTGACAAACCCCTGTTTTCACGGGATATGATCGGGATCGCAGGTGCGGTTCCCCCCTGGTGCGGCTGTCATTTCTTCAGAAAGGCGCCGATGACCGGAACGAATGATTGACTGGCCCCCGACCGCGGTCGCAAGGAACGTCCACTGCTTCACTCTTTGTTACAAAGACATGTGTCGCCGCGGCGCGTCACCTCCCCCGCTCCAGCAGCGCTCCTTACACCACGGACAATTTGCTTTTGGCGGCTTTAACCGTTTCAATGGAAGTAGGGGGATCCCCGAGGTGCCTGAACGATGGACCTGAAGCCGCGCCCGCCAAAGGCCGAGTCCGCCATGAGTGATCCCTTCGCGAATTCTCAGGTGGTTGGGCAGACCATCCTCGCCATCGTCGGCGGGATGGAGGTGGTCCAGTCCCGAGCCCTGCGGATCCTCGCGGAGAATGGCATCGCCCCCCTCAAGCCGGACGTCTGGTACCCGATGACCGCCCTGCTGAACTCCTTCCGGCTCATCTTCGAGAAGATCGGCCCCAGCACGGTCCGCGCCATCGGGCGGAAGATCCCCGAGAACGCCCACTTCCCCTCGGACATGGATACCTTGGAGAAGGGCCTGCGTTCTATCGACGTGGCCTACCACATGAATCACCGGGGCTCGGATCAGATCGGCGGTTACCACTATGATCAGACCGACCGGCGCAGCGCGAAGATGGTCTGTGACAACCCCTACCCGTGCGACCTGGATCTCGGGCTGATCGAGGCTATCTGCGATCGGTTCCGTCCAAAGGATGCCCTCTGGGTGCGCATCGAGCACGATCCCAAGAGTTGTCGTCGGCGAGGAGACTCTTCCTGCACCTACATCATCGCTTGGTAGAGCAACTCACCAGGTGTGCTTACTAAGCAAGAACCTCTGCCGTTCGAGTTCCTGGGCGCGGAGCGATATCATTCGGTTCAGAAGGTCGGGAGGCAGCCATGAAGGTCGTCCTTGAGCACATCGCAACACGGCAGGAAGTCTTCGCCGCGCATCCGTTCTTCGAAGATCTGAAGCAGGACCGACCGGTCGAACAAATAATGGCCTTCGCGCCGAGGCTCGCCTTCTGGGTGATGACCTTCCAGGACGTGCTGCGGCTCAACGCGCACTTCATCACCGATCCGAACCTGAAGCGGCTGGCCATCCAGCACCGCTCGGAGGAGGTGGGCCATGA
>JAFGNZ010000080.1 GCA_016926755.1 Myxococcaceae bacterium
CCGGCTGTCGCCGGAGGCCAAGCAGGTGATGGACCTGTACCGCAAGGTGGCCGCCGAGGCGAAGGCCAAGGGCCAGACGGGCATCCCCCAGGACCAGATGAAGGCCCTGCTGACGCAGATGAAGAACGTCGGCGACGTGAGCGCCAAGAACGCGCTGGCCGAGCTCGACAAGAAGACCGCCGCCAGCGGCGGTAGCGTCTCCGGGGACGACCTGCTGCGGGCCATCCGCAAGGGCACGGCGGACCTGGACGGCCAGGCGGCCGGCAAGGAGTTCGCCGAGTTCGAGAAGTGGGCCAAGGCCAACGAGAGCAAGCTGTCGCCGGAGGCCAAGCAGGTCCTGGACATCTACAAGAAGTACGTGGACCAGGCGAAGGCCAAGGGCCAGACGGGCCTCACCGAGACCGAGAACCGGGCGATGCTCAAGGAGATGCGCAGCGTCGGTGACGTGAGCGCGAAGACGGCGCTGGCGGAGCTGGACAAGAAGTACGGCCCCGTCTCCGGCGAGGACATGGCCAAGGCCATCAAGGACGGCACCTCCGATCTGGACGGGAACAGCTCGACGAAGGAGCTGCGGGAGTTCCAGAAGTGGGCCAAGGCTCACCCGGAGCGGCTGACCCCCGAGGCCAAGCAGGTGCTCGAGTCGTACGAGAAGTACGCCAAGGCCGCTGGCAACACGGGCATCACCCAGGCGGAGCACGCGAAGATGCTGACGGAGATGGAGGGCTTCAAGACCTACTCCGACAACGGCACGCGCACGGCGATCGACACGCTCAACACCAAGCCCGGCCCGATCTCCGCGGCGGATCTCACCAAGGCGATCAAGGACGGCACGGCGGACTTCGACGGCCAGGCCGCCGGCCTGGAGCACGCGGACTTCGCCAAGTGGGGCGCCCTGAACAAGGACCGGCTGTCGCCCGAGGCGCAGCAGGTGCTGGCCATCTACGAGCGCTACGCCAAGCGCTCGCTGGGCGCCGGCCAGACGGGCATCCCGGCGAACGAGTGGAACAAGATGATCGAGGAGATGAACAACGTGGGGAAGGATCGCTACCGCGCCTTCATCGCGGGGTAGTCTGACCCGAGTGGCTCCGGGGCCGGTGTCGCGGCCCCGGGTCCGCCAGTCGTTCGAGAACCACGCCCCTGGGCTGGCCCTGAGCGGCCAACCGGGGGCGTTTTTCTACCGCGAGATCGGGACGGGGCGGCCCAGCTTCAAGGACTGGAGCGCGGCGTCGGCCAGCACGAGCGCGGCCCGCCCATCACTCCCCGTCACCAGCGGCTCCGCGCGCCCGGTGGCGACGTCGAGGAAGTGCTCCAGCTCGGCGCGGTAGGCCTCGGGGTAGCGATCCAGGAAGAAGGGGTACGGCGTGTCGGAGCGCACCGCCTCGCGCGTGTAGCGCGTGACGGTGGTGGGCAGCGGGTTGGCCGCCTGCAGCATCCCCTTCGAGCCGAAGACCTCGATCCGCTGATCGTAGCCGTAGGCGGCGCGCCGGCTGTTGTCGATGTGGCAGAGCGCGCCGCGGCGCGTCTTGAGGATCACCATCGCGGTGTCGATGTCGCCCGCCTCGCCAATGGCGGGATCCACCAGGCATGCGCCCGTGGCGAAGAGCTCGACGGGCTCCTCGCCCAACAGGAAGCGGGCCATGTCGAGGTCATGGATCATCATGTCGCGGAAGAGGCCGCCGGAGCCGCGGATGTACGCGAGCGGCGGGGGCGCCGGATCCCTGCTGGTGATCTTGACGATCTCGACGTCCCCGGCCTCGCCGCGCCGGACGGCGTCCCGCAGCGCGCGGAAGTGGGGATCGAAGCGGCGGTTGAAGCCGAGCACGAGCGGCACGCCCGCGCGCCTCACCTCGTCCAGGCAGGCGTCCACCTTCGCGAGGTCCAGATCGATGGGCTTCTCGCAGAAGATCGGCAGCTTGCGCCGCGCGGCCTCGAGGATCAGCCCCACGTGGGTGTCCGTGGAGGTGCAGATGAACACCCCGTTGACGGCTGGATCCTCCAGGACGGCCCGGGCGTCCGTGGCGGCCTTCGCGCCGTAGCGCTCGGCGAGGGACTTCGCGGCCTCGGCGTTCACGTCCACCACGGCGTGGAGCTGCGCGCGCGGGTGGTGATGGATGTTGGCGGCGTGGATCTGACCGATGCGTCCAGCGCCCAGCAGAGCCAGTCTCATGGGCGCCAGATTACCACGGGCGCGCGCAGCCTACCGCTGGGCCTCGCCGTGCAGCCGCTCCAGGAAGAAGGCCACCACCACGAGCGAGTGGGTGATCCTCCCCTCGAGGATGAGGCGCGGCACCTCGGCGCGGGGCTGCAGCTCCACGGTGATGTCCTCGCCGTGATCCTGCCGGCCCTCGTGGCGCTTCACGCAGTCCAGCGCGAGGAAGCTGTGGCACTTGTTGCCCTGGAGGGCGGGGTTGGGGTGCACGGCGCCCAGCGGCATCACGCGCCCGGGCACATAGCCCGTCTCCTCCTCCAGCTCCCGCGCCGCGGCGACGGCGGGCTCCTCGCCCCGCTCCACGAGCCCGCCCGGGATCTCCAGCGTGGTGTCCCGGACGCCGAAGCGGTACTGCCGGATCAGCACGAGCTGATCCTCCGTCGTCACGGCGATCACGTTCACCCACTCCGGGGTGTCCAGGAACACGCGCGGGTGCTCGTGGCCGGTGCGCGGGTCCGCGTAGATGTCCTCGCGGACCTTGAGGATGAAGTAGTCATGCTCGAGCCCCCGACGCAGCAGCGTCCAGGGGCGGGGGTGCTGGGACACAGGGCCTCCAGGGCTCAGTTGAGGTTGGCCAGCCGCTCGCGCAGCTCCTTGAGCATCAGCTCCAGCCGCTCGCGGTCCGGCGCCTCCGGGGACAGCTGCAGGCAGCGCTCCACGTCCTTGAGCGCGGCCCGGAACGCCCCCACCTTCATGAGCAGCACCGCGCGCGTGCGCAGCTCGCCCGGGTGATCCGGGGCCAGCAGCAGCAGCAGATCCACCACCATGAGGCCGCGCTCGGCGTCCTCGCGCTCCAGGTAGATGCGCTTGAGGTTGGACAGCATGCGGTAGGTGATGAGCTCCACCGGCGCGGGGGAGAGCCTGGCCGGATCGAAGCGCAGCTGCGGCGCCACGCGCTTGAGCAGCTCCTCGCACCCCGTCTCCGTGAGGATGTCCCCGTTGTGGAACGGATCCAGCACCAGCTTGTGGCGGCCCGTGTTGCAGGCCACCAGGAAGTGGCCGGGGAAGGCCACCCCGTAGAGGTTGATCCCCGCCCGACGGGCCACCTCCAGGTACACCACGGAGAGCGTGATGGGCAGGCCCACCTTGTGCTCCAGCACGTGGTCCAGGAAGCTGTTCTCCGGCGAGTAGTAGTCCGTCTCGTTGCCGCGGAAGCCTTCAATGTCCGCCAGCACGTGGCGCAGCGCGCGCAGCCGCGCCAGGGAGGGCCCCTGCTCCATGTGGCGCTCCACCTCCACCTGCACGCGGGCCGCCAGGGCATCCAGGGTGTGCAGGCAGGCAGGCGCATCCAGGGCGGGGTTGGCCAGGGTGGCAATGGCCAGCGCCGCCAGATCCAGCCGTGGCGGATCCGCGGCCAGGGCCGATACCAGCCGCTCCCGAGCAAGCGGGGAGCCGAATCCGGAGGAGGGGAAGTTCACGCGCAAGGACTAACCCAGCCTGGGCTGAACGGCAAAGACAGGCGTCCGGTCGTCAGGACGCTGGAGGAGGATTGTGTGGCAGGCGGCTCTTGATTTCCGCCCGGAGCGCGATCTGCGCCGAGATGAGCCCGGCCAGGATCCCATCCTCATATTCGAAGGTGGGGTGTTCCTTGAGCTCCGGGAAGTCGTGCGCATTGCGCAGATCCTCGGGGCCGATGTTGGGCACCGCCTCCCGAGCCAGGCGCATCACCTTGGCCTGCTGCTGGGCGATCATCCGCTCGAAGAGCGGGTGGGCCAGCTCCAACATCTCCTGAGCCGTCTGTTCCGTCATGGCGTCTGCCTCGCGACACGGGGGCTACTTCTGGGCGATGTCCCACTTCATCCGCTGGTAACTCTGGCGGAAGGTGGAGGCATCCCCCTCGACGGCGCCCTCCTGGTCCTCGCGCCCGTCCAGGAAGGCCACGAAGTCCAGCTGCCGGTCCGGCTTGCCGTACTCCTGGTCGAACAGCTTGACGATCTCGTTGGCGGGCAGGGTGCGCCGGCCGGCCACGTCCACCAGCGCGATCTTCAGGCCCTTCATCTTCTGCTCCTGCGAGGGCGCGTAGGACTTGTAGACGAGCTCGGTGCACACCAGCGTGGAGTCCGAGAAGAAGTCGAAGTTGAAGTCGTACGGACGGCCCTGGTACTCGAACGCGCGGACGATCGCCTGGGCCTTCTCCTTCTTGGACAGCCGCGGCCGCATCACGCCCATGTAGTCCACGCGCATGCCGTGCTCCGGGCCGGTGAAGGAGACGCCCTCGCTGATGGCCTCGATGATGCGGATGGGATCGCCGTGCTCGTCCTTGCCGGTGTACCGGGCCCACTTGGCGGGGTGGTGGCGGGCCAGGTGCTCGGCGAGCGTCTTCGGCTGCCCGGGCAGAGTGGCCAGCCACGCTTGCACCTGCGCGTCCTTGTCCAGGTAGGAGGCGAGGAGCTCCGGCGTGCCCACGTACAGCTCGGCGTGCGGCCAGAAGCCCGGCAGGCCGATGTTGGAGAGGAACCAGTTCTGCCGGGCGACGATGATGTCCCCAGGCTCCATCCGCTCCAGCACCTCGAGCACCTGCTCGCGGGAGATGAGCGGCCTGCCGCTGCGCCGCACGCGGGTGTCCCCCATCCACTCGGCCACGGACTTCTGCACGGGGAAGATGGCGCGCGTGGCGCTGTCCATGACGATGTCCCGCGCCGCCGTGGTGAAGAAGGAGGGGCCGCGCTTGAGCAGCTTGCCCCGGGCGACCTTGGAGTTGGCCTTCATCTCCTGGAGCACCCAGGGGCCCAGCTTGAACTCCAGCGCGCCGGACTTGCGCAGCACCGCCCGGAGCTGCTCCCGGTAGGTGTCCCCCGTCATGAGCTGGGTGGCGGTGGAGACGTGGATGACCTTCTCCTTGAACTGCGCGAAGGCGCGCCCGGGCACGCCGTAGGAGGGGGAGGGCTCGTCCAGGAGCACCTCGAGCTGCTTTCGCCCATGGGTCAGCTCCGCGTAGGTGAGCCCATGGGCCAGGATGGTGGTGAGCGCCCCGTGGGTGAGGAGGAAGCCCCACCCGTGCTTCTTCGGCTGGGTGAGCGAGGGCACCTTCACGAAGTCCCAGTAGCGCTGGCGGATCACCTCGGTGGAGGCGAAGTAGTCGAAGAAGGCCGCCCAGGTGGTGAGCAGGGTGTGCTTCTGCTCGGGCGAGTAGGGGATGTCCTGCTTGTGGTTGTAGAGCGAGAGGTTCTTGCGGATCTGCTCCTGCAGGCCGCGCAGGCCGTTGGCGTTGCGCTGGAGCACCTCCAGATCCTGCTTCGCCTGGGCCATGAAGGACTCGTCGTCCCAGTCGTAGATGTCCAGGACGGCCTTGGCGGGCGCGGGCGCGGGCGTCGCCGCGGGGGGAGGCGGCTGGGGGGAGGCCTGGGGGGGGGGCGAGCCGGCAAGCGTGAGCTGGGCCAGGAGCAGGGTGGTGGTGAGCATCGGGTCTCCAGAGGGGCGGGCCCAATCTACCTCGGAGCGGCCCTGGCATGGTCGTCTGCTCGACCTGTGGGCGGTGTGGGCCGTGCCGCCCCGGGTGGTCCAACGCCCCCGTCATCCCCAGGTTCAGGGAGAGGCCCGGACCTGAAGCCCGGGCAGAAAGGCAGAGACATCGATGGCTTACGGACAGGCGGAAGACCCGGCGCTGTCTATCTCCACCCACCTGGACTCGGTGGACTATCCGGTGTGGCGTGAGCAGCTGGTGAAGGCGGCTGCGGACAACGGCGCGCCCAGTGATCTCATCAACGTCCTCAAGTCCTTGCCGGCCTCGCAGTACGAGTCCAAGGAGGACGTGATGCGGGATCTCGCCGAGGCCGCGCGGCGCTTCGCCCGCGGGAACCTCCCGGATGACGACGGGGTGATGAGGGACCGGCGGAACATCGGGCGGGACATGGTGGAGAACGCCCCGCCGGGGCATACACGTCATCCTTGAGAGGGGGAGGTGGAAGAGGCTCGCGGGCGCTGGCGCTTTCTGCCAGCGTTCGCGGCTGTATGCGCCTGCGCCGAAGACTGTCCTGGGTGTGCTGTGCCGTGCTGCTCGCTGCCTGCTCGAAGCCAGCGTCCTCGCTGGTGCCCGAGGCGGGGACGCCGCCGCCGGTGCGGCTGGACTTCAGGCCCCCGGTGGATCGCGCCATCACGGAGCAGGTGCGGAGCACGCGGACGGTGGAGCGCGGCGGCGAACGGCAGTCCGAAGAGGTGGAGATGACCACCGTGACGCGCATCACGCCGGCCGAGCACGGCTTCGAGCTGAGCCAGGCGGTGACGCGGGCGAGGATGACGCGCGGCGGCGTGGCGGTGGAGACGGTGGTGGACGACGTGCTCTCCCGCGCGCCGTTGCGGGTGCGGCTGGCGGCGGATGGGACGTTCGTGAAGGTGCTCAACCCGGAGGAGGGCCTGCAGGCGCTGCGAGCGCTGGTGCCGGCGGGCCAGCAGGCCGGGGCGCTGGAGGCCTTCTTCGCGCCGGAGCACGTGGAGGCGCGGGCCCGGCGCGAGTGGGAGGCGAAGTATGCCGGGTTGCTCCAGCGAAACCTCACCTTGGGACAGCACACCTGGGCGGTGGAGCGCTTCCCCGCGGGGGAGGGCGAGGCGGTGTACGTGCTGGAGCGCACGGTGAAGGGGACGGAGCTGACGGATCAGGGGGAGGCGCTGGTGGTGAGCCTGCGCTGCCTGGACGCGGTGCCGGAGGATGCGCCGGCGGAGCTGCGGGAGGTGTTGGAGGAGGCGGGGAGCCCGGCGCTGACGCCGGGGGTGACGTGCGAGGGGGAGCAGGTGGTGGCGCGGGGGTACTTCGTGCCGATGCGCCGCGAGCTGACTGTGCGCGCGAAGGTGGGAGACGCTACATGGACGCTCGTGACACAGACGAAGCTGGAGATGCTCGAGGAGGCGCGGCGATGAACAACTTCCAGGACAACCTGATCGAGAGCGAGGCGGGCGTGGAGCGGGTGGTGAAGGGCTCCAAGCGGGTAGCGGTGCTGGGCATCAAGACGGAGGAGCAGGCGGGGCAGGCGGCCTACTACGTGCCGGAGTACCTGGCGAAGGTGGGGGTGGAGGTGGTGCCGGTGCCCGTGTACTACCCGGACGTGACGCACATCCTGGGCAAGCCGGTGTTCCGGCGGCTGGTGGACATCCCGGGGGAGCTTGATCTGGTGGATGTGTTCCGGCGGCCGCAGGACATTGATCAGCACGTGGACGACATCATCGCGAAGAAGCCGAAGGCGGTGTGGTTCCAGTCAGGCATCCGCAACGACGCGGCGGCGGAGAAGCTGGCGAAGGCGGGCATCCAGGTGGTGCAGGATCGCTGCCTGATGGTGGACCACCGCCGCTACTCCATCCTCGGTTGAAGGTGCGACATCCGCCCACCGGAATTCGTGCAAAAGGGGCGAGGGAGCAGGCCTGTAAGAATTACTCTCTTCCAGCCCTAATCACGCCCGCCCTGTGCGGCAAGTGGCTGTAACTCCTGGGGGTTAGACCCACTCGAGCGTTGGCTTCAGCCTTGCTTAAGGGAAGAGGCACGCGGTTCGGAGCAGTGCCCTTCGCCCTCACTTCCCCCAGAGGTACCCCATGCAGACCTCCTCCTCGCTTACCTCTTCCGCCGATTCTCTCTCCACCTACCTCTCCGAGATCAGCCAGTACCCGCTGCTCAAGGTGGAGGAGGAGCAGGCCATGGCTCGCCGCTTCCGCGACGGCGACTACTCCGCCGGCCACCAGCTGGTCACCGCCAACCTGCGCTTCGCGGTGAAGGTGGCCTACGAGTACCGCTCCTACGGCATCAAGGTGAGCGATCTCATCCAGGAGGCGAACATCGGCCTGATGAAGGCCGTGCAGAAGTTCGATCCGGACAAGGGCATCCGCCTCATCTCCTACGCGGTGTGGTGGATCCGCGCGTACATCCAGAACTACATCCTCAAGAGCTGGTCGCTGGTGAAGCTCGGCACCACCCAGGCCCAGCGCAAGCTCTTCTTC
>JAFGNZ010000081.1 GCA_016926755.1 Myxococcaceae bacterium
CCTCTCCACCGTCTCCCGCCGTGGACTCCTCAGTCCAGGGAGCGAGATCCACGGTTCCTGCAAGAGAGCCCGAATTCATGCGCCGTCCGTCCAATCGCCGCCATCAGCAGCATGGCGAACGCGCGCGCCGACTCGCGCCCGATTATCTTCCCGAAGCGCTCGCCCGCATCGCGGATCTGCTCGAAGGTGGTGGCGACCTTCACCTCTTCCATCAACTGCATCCAGCCCGTCACGAGGTTGCGGATCGTGTCGTAACCCACGTATAGAATCATCCCGAGGCCCACCACCGCCACCAGCGCCGGAGCCACGGGATTGAGCGCCATGATCACCAGCATGGAGCCGAACGTGAAGAGGGCCGCGCTCATGAGCGCCTGGAATTCCACCATCTCTCCAAGTGCCTTCTGCATCTCGTCCAGTACGGGGCTTCTGCTCAGGGCCAGCGCCCAGACGTAGCGGCCGTGCATGTCCAGGTAGCGCCCACCCACCAGCGCGCCCCCGAGACAGTCCCCGTAGAAGTTATGCGCACGCTGGCACCAGACCCGGTACCGCTCCGCCGTCTCCAGATCCTCTTTCGTCAACGTCCCTTCCAGGGGCTCGCCCGGCCCGATCGGCACCAACTTCCTATCCCTCGGCAGGTAGAGGTAGTTACCGAACTGGGGATCGATCTGAAACGTCCTCTCCGCCGTCTGGCGCGGCGTGCCTGTCAGCCGCGCCTCGCGCGCCAGTTGCCGCATGGCCTGCTGGAACTCCTCTTCCTCCAACTCGACGGGTTGCAGGTCCGCCGTGCGGGGAATGTGGATGACGGCCTTCCCCTGGCCGTTGTCCTCCACAACGGGGACCCTCGGGACGCCGCTGCACGCCACGAGAAACACAAGGATCAGAGCGTTGAGCCGCCACAGCATCCGCAGAATCATGTGTCACCCCTTCATGTGAGGAGGGGAGCAGGTTAGTGGGCTGCCACCAGGAAGAGGAGGAACCGCCGGGTGAGGCTCGTTCTTCGCCCCCTCACACCCTGCGGGGGATGCAACGCCCGACGCTGGCGCCAGGTAGTTGAGCCAAGCCCCAAGCCGCAGCTGCCTCTCGCCGGCCGCTTCCTCATGGGCGGGTACTGCCTACCCCCTTGGCACGCAGACAGCCCGTGGGGTGAGATGGGCCCATGTCCACCCCCGCCTCGCTCTCGCCTGACGTGCTCGGTACCGCCGAGGGGATCGCCAATCCCTACCCCGCCTATCTCGCGTTCCGGGGGCCCTCCCCGGTGCGCTACCTGCGCCTCCCCGCGGGGGCCTTTACGGGCCGGAGCGAGCCCCTCTACTCCTGGGCGGTGCTCCGGCACGCCGACGTGCTCGCCGCCATCCGCGACCCGGCCACGTTCTCCTCGCAGAGCCCGGCCGTCATCAAGGTCGTCCCCAAGCTCGCGCTCCTCCACGATGATCCGCCCCACCACACTCAGCTGCGGCGGCTCGTGAGCAAGGCGTTCAGCCCGCAGCGCATCGCCTCGCTCTCGGACTGGGTGAGCCGCATCTCGAACGAGCTGCTCGACTCCACCTCCCAGGGGCCCGTGGAGTTCATGTCCGCGTATGCCGTCCCCCTGCCCATGCGGGTCATCGCCGGGATGCTGGGCATCCCCGACACCGACTACCCGATGTTCCGGAGCTGGTCGGAGGCCTGTGTCTCCTACGCCGGAATGGCGGCGGAGGAGCGCGCCCGCAAGATCCAGGAGATGATGAGCTACCTGAACCAGGCGATCGCCGCGCGGCGGGAGAGGCCGGCGGAGGATCTGCTCTCGGCGCTGGTCTCGGCCGAGGTGGAGGGGGCGAAGTTGTCCGATCAGGAGATCCGCGCCTTCGCCTCGGTGCTGCTCATCGCGGGCAATGAGACGACCACCAACCTGATCGGTAACATGATGGGCATCCTCGCGGATCGCCCGGAGCTCTGGCAGCGGGCGCGCGAGGATCGCTCGCGGGTGGAGCCCATCATCGAGGAGGTGCTGCGCTTCGAGAGTCCGGTGCAGCGCTTCCCCCGGGTCACGACCCGGCCGGTCCGGATGGGCGAGGTGGAGATCGGCGAGGGGGAGCTCGTGGACATGTTCTTCGGCGCCGCGAACCGGGATCCCTCCGTCTTCGAGGATCCGGATACCTTCCGGCCGGAGCGCCCGACGAACGTCCAGCACCTGGGGTTCGGGCACGGCACCCACTTCTGTCTGGGGGCCCAGCTGGCCCGGCTCGAGACCCGCATCGCGCTGAATGCGTTCCTTGATCGGTTCCCGACGCTCGGCCGGGGAGCGGCCCCCGCCGTGCGGCAGCAGGCCGCCCACGTGAGCCTCGGCTACAAGGCTCTGCCGCTCGTGCTGGGCTGAGCAGGTGGCTCCTCGGTGGGGTGGGGGGAGGGCCTGGCCTCCTCGGAGTGGAAGGGCAGCTCGAGGGTGAAGGTGGCGCCGTGCCCCGGCCCCTCGCTGGAGCAGCTCAGGGCGCCGCCCAGCTCCTTCGCGGCGAGCGCGCTCATGTGGAGGCCGAAGCCATGGCCTCCGACCTTCGTGGTGAAGCCCTGGGCGAAGAGGCGGCCGAGGTTCTCGGGGGAGATGCCGACACCGTTGTCGGAGATCTGGATGAGGAGCTTGTCCTGCGGAGCGTGTGGAGCGGGGGCGATGCGGATGGAGAGCAGCTTGTCCGGACGCTCGCTCGCGAGCAGGGCCTGGCGCGCGTTCTTGAGCAGGTTGAGGAGGATCTGCAGCAGCTTGTGACGGTCTGCGAGCAGTGGGGGCACCTCGCCGTAGTCGCGGCGCACGCGGATGCCCAGGTGCTCGAAGGAGAAGGAGTGCAGGCGCAGGGCGTCATCAATCAGCGGGGCGGTGGAGAAGGTCTCGATGACCCCAACGGCGCTGGCATGGCGCTGCTGCATGCTGACGACGGCCTCGAGGTGCGAGACGCTCTCGGACAGCGAGCGCAGCTCGGCCTGCTGCGCGGCCTGCTCGTTCCGGAGGTGCTGGGTGAGGGTGGAGAGGTAGGAGGGGAGCTGACGGCCGCGAGGGTCCTCTGAGAGGAAGGAGGCGAGGTGGGGGGCGTTCTCGCTGAGCAGGGCGGTGGCGCGCTCCAGGCTGGAGAGGCGCGAGGCGCGCAGCTGCTCGGACAGGAGCGAGACGGAGACGGTGACGCTGTTGAGCGTGTTGCCGACGTTGTGGAGCACGCCGGTGGCGATCTCCGCCATGCCCGCCCGGCGGGAGACGTCCAACAGGGTCCGGTGAAGCTCGCCGAGCTGGGCTTCGGCCTGCTTGCGGGGGGTGATGTCCCGGCCGAAGAGGGTGATGCCGCTGGGGTGGCTTCCCTTGCCGGAGATGGGGGTGACGCAGATCTCCACCGTACGTGGCTGCCCTTGGACGGTATAGGAGTCCTCGAACCGGATGCGCTCGCCCTGGAGGGCGCGGGGGAAGATGAGCTTCCAGTGCTCGAGGTGCTCGGGGTACTCCGGGGGGAAGAGCTGCTCGAGCAGCTCGCCGGGGCGGGGCTCCTGGCCGAAGCGCTCCTGGAAGACGGCCTTGAAGGCGGAGTTGACGGTGAGCAGGCGCCCCTCGGAGTCCAGGGAGGCGATGAGATCATCGGTGCTCTCCACGAGGCTGTGCAGCTTGTGCTCGCTCTCGTGGAGCGTGTCGAGCGCCTGCTGGAGGTCGGCATGCGCGGCGTCGCGGGAGGTGCCATACAGCCAGCTCAACACCCACGCCGCCATCATCGCGGCGGCGGCGTAGCCGTGCGAACTCCAGAGCTGCGCCGGATCCGCGACCTGATCCGAGTAATACAGCGGGAAGGCGATGGCCAGGATCAGGCTGTGCAGCAGGGTGATGAGGAACCCGTGGCGGGCGCCCAACAGGTAGACCGTCAGGATGGGGACGAGCATGTTCGCCGCGTGGGTCCCCTCGTAGGGCAGCTCCTGGTAGATGGCATCCAGCATGCACCCCAGCGCCACGGTGGTGCACAGCAGCAGCCCCGGGGCTTCGAGGGTGCGAGAGCGGTGTGCCAGGATCAGCGAACCCGCGATGCCCGAGAGCCCCAGCAGGCCCACGAAGATCAGGGAGAGCGAGTGGGTGCTCATCCACTGCACGGGAATGTAGGGCGCCCCGACCAGCAGCAGCAGCAGCGATCCCCCGACCAGCACCCGGCTGCGGGTGAGCTTCTCCGCTGGCTGCTGGCGCAGCGGCTCCGAGAGGAAGGAGTCCAGCAAGGCGATGAGCCGATCGCCGCCGCGCCGGTGGAGAGGGGCCCCTGCCCTCCGGGGATCTCCCAGAGCTCCAGGCTCCATCTGGCCGTGGATGGATGAGCCTTGCATTGCTTCTCCCGCAGAGCTCCTCGGCGGAGCCCCTGGCCCACGAGTCTATGTGAGAGAGTTGTCCGAGGGCGATGAGGGCACGGCCCGAGTAGCAGGCTGCCTGCCCATCATGCATGTCGCGGAAGGCCGCGTGTCATGCAGGCCGCTTCGGATGGCAACCAGGCATTGGTGGTGGACGTCAGGAGCCGGAGAACCTCCCCGGGGCGCCGGCCGCTGGCTGGACTCCAGCGACCTGCGCCGAGGATCGCATCCTCACCTGAAGGAACGCCTGAGCGAGCTGCTGCGAAGGACACGCCGAGGGCCCGGTGCCGGGAGAGGAGTGGATGAAGGCCTGAGGTGTACCTTTCGCGAGGAGCCGCACGTCCGCGTATTCCAGCATGGACGCATATTGCTATTCATGGCGGAAATAGCTATCCTGGTTTTGCAGTGAGAGCGATGTTTTGAACTTTTTCTGAAAACAGGGCCTGTCGGGATCAGTGATCCTGGGTCCCACCCCCGCGGTGCGGAGGGTGAGCCGGAGGCGGTTTCGAGATGAGAAAGTCCTTCTATCGGTGGGCGGTGCTGGCCTTCGCAGTGACGGCGTGCGGCGCTCCGGAGCTGAGCGGGGAGGGTGGGGAGGGTGGTGTGTCGGCGGCGCAGGGGCTCAGCGGGAGTGATGCGACGGCGCCGCTGAGCATCGCCGCCACCATCCCGGAGCCGGATGCGAACGGCGAGCACCATGGCGATGTCACCGTGTGGGTCTGGTCGACGGATGCGGAGTCGGGCGTGGAGGCCATCTTCTACGCCTTCTCCGGGGCCATGACGGGCGGGGGCGTGGTCGAGGGCAGCCAGGCCTGGCTGCCGGTCATCAACCAGCTGGGGACGACGACGGTCACCTATTACGCGAAGGATGTGGCGGGGAACTACGAGGAGCCCCGGACGCTCACCGTGCACATCACCCCCGACGCGACGGGGGACTGCTCGCCGATCATCCTCAACGACTTCAACCTCTTCGTGCTGGGCGACTACAGCGGCGGTCACGACGTGCTGGGCAAGGTGGCGGCTGGCGGCAACGTCTCCCTGCAGTACTTCGCGGTGGGGGCGGGGCTGACGGGCGAGGATCGCGAGAACGTGCTGGTGGCGGGGGGGGATCTGAACATCACCTACGGCTCGGTCTACGGAGATGGGCACTACGCCGGCAGCACCACCGCCGACGAGACGGTGTCGTTCCTCGGCGGGGCGCTGGCGCAGGCCCAGCCGCTCGACTTCTCCATTCGGGCCCAGGAGCTGATGGCGGCCTCCGAGAGCCTCTCCTACCAGGCCGTCACCGGGACGACGACGATCGAGCCCTGGGGCGGCGTGATGCTGCAGGGCAGCGAGGCGGAGCTGAACGTGTTCGAGGTGGAGGCGAGCGCCTTCGCCAGCGCGGTGTACTTCTCCATCAGCGTGCCCGAGGGCTCCATGGCGCTGGTGAACGTGCTGGGCGAGGCGGCGTCGTTCTCCAACTTCGGCCACGGCTACAGCGGCGTGGACGCGACGGGGGTGCTCTTCAACTTCCCGAGCGCCACGAGCATCACCGCCTCCAGCTTCGGCTTCTTCGGCACGGTGCTGGCGCCGTACGCCCACGTCACCTTCGACAACGGGAGCTGGGACGGCGGCCTCTACGCCGCCTCGTTCTCGGGCAACGCCGAGGGCCACATCGCGCCGCTCCGGGACATCATGACCTGCGATGGCGGCGGGAACCGCTGGTAGAGCGCGCGTCGCAGCCCCGCCCGCTCAGCGCGAGGGGGCGGGGGCGATCTTCTCTTCCGTGTCCTCGTCGGCCCGCCGCGCCTCGCCCCGGAGCCGCTGCACCAGCACGTACAGCCCCGGGATGAAGAGGAGGTTGACCGCGGTGGACACGAACATGCCGCCGAAGATGGCCGTGCCCAGCGAGTTGCGCGCGGCCGAGCCGGCGCCGGTGGCCAGCATCAGCGGCACCACGCCCAGCAGGAAGGCGATCGAGGTCATCAGGATGGGCCGCAGGCGCACCTCGGCGGCGGCCACCGCGGCCTCGACGGCGCTCTTGCCCCGCTCGCGCAGCTGCTCGGCGAACTCGACGATGAGGATGGCGTTCTTGCTGGCCAGGCCCACCAGCATCACCAGCCCCAGCTGACAGAAGACGTCGTTGGGGAACCCGCGCGCCAGCTGGAGCCCCAGCGCGCCCAGGATGGCCAGCGGCACCGAGAGGATCACCACGAACGGCAGGCTGAAGCTCTCGTACTGGGCGGCGAGCACCAGGAAGACGAAGACCAGGCCCATGGCGAAGATGATCAGCGTCTGCCCGCCGCTCTCCTTCTGCTCCAGGCTGATGCCCGTCCACTCGGTGCTCATGCCCTGCGGGAGCTGCTGGGCGGCCAGCGTCTCCATGGCCTCCAGCGCCTGGCCGGAGGACACGCCCGGGGCGCCCTGGCCGTTGATCTCCGCGGCGCGGAAGAGGTTGTAGTGGCGGATGATCTGCGCGGAGGTGATGGGCGTCACCTTCACCAGGGCCTCCAGCGGGATCATGTCCCCGGCCTCGCTGCGCACGTAGAAGGCGCCGATGTCCGAGGGGCTGTCGCGGAACTGCTGCTCGGCCTGGAGGTACACGCGGTAGGTGCGGCTCGCGTAGTTGAAGTCGTTGACGTACTGGCTGCCCATGTAGAGCTGCAGGGTGCTGAAGATCTGCTCGATGGGCACCCCGAGCGCCTTGGCCTTCTGGCGATCCACCTCCACGTCCAGCAGCGGGGTGTCCGCGTTGAAGTTGCTGAACACGCCGCGCAGGCGGCCCTCCTCGTTGCCGCGCGCCACCAGCTCCTGGACGGCGCCGGCCAGCCCCTCGAGCGTGCCGCTGCCGGAGGTGTCCTCGACGATGAACTGGAAGCCGCCCACGGTGCCCACGCCACGGATGGTGGGAGGCTGGAAGGGCAGCACGCGCGCGCCTCCGATGCGGCTCAGCGGCCCGCGCAGCCGCTCCACCAGCCCGGCCACCGAGTGCTCCCGGCCGGGCCGCTCCTCCCAGGGCTTGAGCATGACGAAGGCGGTGGCGATGTTGGGGCCGGAGCCGGTGAAGGAGAACCCGCCCACGACGAACATCGTCGTCACCTCCGGCTGGGCGCGCAGCACCTGCTCCACCTCGAGCAGCGTCTTCTTCGTCTGCGCCAGGGACATGCCCTCGGGGCCCTGCAGGGAGATGATCAGGTAGCCCTGGTCCTCGTCGGGGATGAAGCCGGTGGGCACCGCGCGGAAGAGCAGCACCGTGCCGCCCAGGCACACCAGGAAGGCCAGCAGCACCCGCACCGGGTGCTTCAGCAGCCGCTGCAGCAGCCCGCCGTAGCCGCTGCGAGCCCAGTCGAGCGCCTGGTCCACCTTCCGGAAGACGATCCACTTGGGCCCGTGGCCGTGGCGCAGCAGCCGGGCGCTCAGCGCCGGCGTGAGCGTCAGCGCGCAGAAGGTGGAGAGCGCCACCGAGGCGGCGATGGTGAGCGCGAACTGGCGGTAGATGGCGCCGGTGGTGCCGGGGAAGAAGGCCACGGGGACGAACACCGCCACCAGCACGATGGAGATGGCCACCACCGCGCCGGCCACCTCCTTCATGCCCTCGCGCGCCGCCTGCCGGGCGCTGAGGCCCTTCTGTGACATCAACCGCTCGATGTTCTCGATCACGACGATGGCGTCATCCACCACCAGGCCCGTGGCCAGGGTGAGGCCGAACAGGGTGAGCGTGTTGATGGAGAAGTCGAACAGCTTGACGAAGGCGAAGGTGCCCACCAGGGACACGGGCAGGGTGAGCGCGGTGATGAGCACGCTGCGCCACCCGTGCAGGAACAGGAAGATGACGAGGATGACCAGGAGGATGGCCTCCGCCAGGGTGCTGAGCACCTCGCGAATGGAGGCGCGCACCGCGAGCGTGGTGTCCGTGCCCGGCCGGTACTCCATCCCCGGGGGGAAGTTCTTGGACAGCCGCGCCATCTCCTTCGTCACCGCGTCGCGCACGTCCAGCGCGTTGGCGGTGGGGAGCTGGAAGATGCCCAGGCCCACGCCCTCCTTGCCGGTGAAGCGCATCATCGTCCCATAGTTCTCCGCGCCCAGCTCCGCGCGGCCCACGTCGCGCACGCGCACGGCCCGCCCGTCCGGGCTGCGCTGCAGGACGATGTCATCGAACTCCTCGGGCTCGATGAGCCGGCCGCGCGCGCGCACGGCCAGCTGGTAGGGCTGATCGCCGCGCGAGGGCGCCTGGCCCACCTGGCCGGCCGCCACCTGGAGGTTCTGCTCCTGCAGCGCGCGCACCACGTCCTGCGGGGTGAGCTTGCGGCGCGCCAGTTCGGTGGGATCCAGCCACAGGCGCATGGAGAACTTGCGCTCGCCGAAGATGCGCACCTCGCCTACGCCGCGCACGCGCTTGATGGCGTCCCGGAGGTTCACGTCCGCGTAGTTGCTGAGGAACTTCGCGTCATAGCGCTCGTCCGGGCTGTAGAGGCCGAAGCTCATCAGCAGCTGGGTGGAGGCCTTGTTGACGACGATGCCCGTCTGGTTCACCTGGGCCGGCAGGCGCGAGGCGGCGCGGCTGACGCGGTTCTGCACGTCCACGGCGGCCACCTCCAGATCGCGCGTGGGCTCGAAGGTGAGGGTGATGTTGCTCACCCCGTCGTTGCTGCTGGTGGAGGAGATGTAGCGCATGCCCTCCACCCCGTTGAGCTCCTGCTCCAGGGGGATGGTGACGGCGCTCTCCACCACCTCGGCGCTGGCGCCCACGTAGGTGGCGGTGACGCTCACCGTGGGCGGCGCGAGATCCGGGTACTGCGCGATGGGCAGCGTGGGGATCGCCAGCACGCCGGCCAGCGTCAGCAGGATGGAGCAGACGGCGGCGAAGATGGGCCTGCGGATGAAGAACTCGACGAACACGGTGCTTTCTCTCCCGCGCTAGCGGGAGCCTCCGGCCGCTCCCCCACCGCCATCCGTGGCGGGCCGGGAGTTCGTGACAGGGGCGGGGGCCGGCTTGGGCGTCACCGGCGCCCCGTCTCGCAGCAGCTGCAGCGAGGAGACGGCCACCCGATCCCCCTCGTTCAGGCCCTTCTCCACCACGTAGGCCAGCTCTCCCAGGGGCCCGAGGGTGATGGGGCGCCGCTCCACCACCGTCTTGCCCTCCTTCTCCTGCAGCACGAAGGCGAAGGGCTGGCCGCTCTGGCGCACCACCGCGAGCGCCGGCAGCTGCAGGGCGCGGCGGGTGGAGTAGATCAGGCGGGCGCGCACCAGCTCGTTGGGGCGCAGGCCCCCGGTGTTGCGGAAGGCGGCCTTGAGCTCCACCAGCTGGGTGCGCGGATCGGCCTGCGGGGCGACGAAGAAGACGGTGCTCGTGAGCAGCACCTTGCCCTGGGCGTCCAGCAGCTCGAGGGGGGTGTTCGGCTGCAGCGCGCGGGCGCGCGTGGAGGGCACCGCCACGCTCACCTCGAGCACGTCCGCCTGGGCCACGCTGGTCAGCGCCGTGGTGGCGCCCACGTAGTCGCCCACGCGCACCACCACGTCACCCACCGTGCCGGCGAAGGGGGCGCGCACCACGTAGTACTGGAGCTGGACCTGGCGCTGGGACACCTGGGCGGAGGCGGCCCGCGTCGCGGCCTCGGCCGTGTCCGCCTGCGCGCGGGCGCGCTCCAGCTCCTGCGCGCTCACCAGCCCCTCCTTGTAGAGGGCCTCGGTGCGCTCGCGCGTCTGCCGCGCCAGCTCGAGGCTCGCCTCGGCGGAGCTGCGCTGGGCCTGGGCGCTCTCGAGCGCGGCGGACTCCTGGCGCGCATCCACCTCCAGCAGCGGCGCCCCTTCCTCCACCTGCTGGCCGGGCGTGACGTGGATGCGGCGCACGTAGCCGGCCACCTGCGGCAGCACGTTGACGCTCTGGCGGGAGATCAGGTTGCCCAGATACTCCCCCGTGTCGCGCGTCTCGGTGGGCGCGAGCGTCAGCACGGTCACCTCGCGAGGCGGCGGCGGGGCCTTCGCCTGCGGCTGGCCGCTGCAGCCCGCTCCACTCACCAGGGCCAGTCCCCACAGTCCTGCCACCAGCGCCTTCAGGGGGCGCACCCGTCTCACCAGTCGCACCGGGCCTCCGTCAAGAATGCGTCCAGGCGTGCCTGGACCTGCTCGAACTCGCGCAGCGCCAGGGCCAGCTCCGCCTGACGCAGGTTCGCCGCGCTCTGCACCAGCTCCAGGCTGTTGGCGCGGCCAATCTCGAAGGAGCGGCGGGTGAGCTGATCGGTCTGCTCGGCCAGCGCGCGCCCCTCGGCGGCCGTCTTCACCAGCGCCTCGGCCACCTCCACGCCGCGCCGGGTGCGCGCCACCTCCAGCGCCACCTCGCGCCGGGAGCGCTCCAGCGCCGCGGCGGCCTGCTGCTCCACGCCGGCGCGCTCGCGCACCAGGCCCTGGCGCAGGCCGCCCTCCCACAGGGGCACCGACAGCACCGCGGAGATGCTCCAGGTGGACACCCGCCCGGGGCCGGGCTCCGTGGTGAGGGCGAAGAGGTTGCTGCTGACGCCCACGGTGGGCAGGTAGCCGGCGGAGGCCTGGCGGCGGCTGTCTCGGGCGGACTCGAGCTGGGCGCGCGCGGCCAGCAGGTCCGGCCGCTCCCCCACGCTCTGGAGCGGCGCGCAGCTCGCCTGCGTCTGCGCCACCAGCCCCTGGAGCTGGAAGCCCGGGCTGACGCCCACCGCGTGCTCGAAGCCCAGGGCCAGGCCGAGCGCCTCACGGGCCCGGCGCAGCTGCTCGTCCCCGGAGATGAGGGCCTGGCGAGCCACCGCCACGTCCTGGCGCGTGCGGGCCAGATCCAGCTGGGTGCCCGCGCCCAGCTCGAGCGTGCGCTGGGCGAGCGCGGCGCGCTCGAGCGCCTGGCGCAGGCCGACCCGGTTGAGCTCGGCGGCGCGCTCGGCGGCCACCACGGCCACCAGCGCCCGAGAGAGCCCCAGGGTGAGCCGGCGCCGCACGTCCTGCACGCTCGCCTCGGCGCCGCGCTGGCCCGCCTCGGCCGAGGACAGGCCTCGCCATGCGCCCACGTCCACCACGGACTGCGACAGCGACACCGAGGCCGTCCCGAGCGGCGCGGTGGGCTGGCGTCCATTCCCGGAGCCCTGCCCGCCGCCAAGGGGCGTGCCGGTGCCCGGCGTCACCGGCGTGTCCGGGTTGAGGAGATCGTAGCCGACGCCCGCGGAGGCGCGCACGTTGGGCAGGAGGGCGGCCAAGGCCTGACGCCAACGGCCCTCGGCGCGATCGATCCCCGCCTGGGCGCTCTGCAGATCGGTGGAGCGCTCCCGCAGCAGGGCCAGGGCCTCCTCCCAGCTCTCCACCTGCCGGGGCGCGCGAGGGGCGGGGGCGAGCATCGCGTCCTCCACCTTGGGCTGGAAGGGCGTCGGCGGAGGCAGGGCGGTGGGGGTGTCCTGGGCGGCCAGGGCCGTGGTGGCGATGAGGCCGAGCAGGGGCGCGAAGCGGAGGGGCATGGAGCAGAGGCGGGAAGAGGAGGCTGCGCCAACGGAGCTGCCCGGCACTCGCCCTGGAGCGGCGGTCTCTACCGGTGCAGTTGACAATAGTTGCAAAGTGCAACCATTAATACGTTCAATGACCCTCGTGGAGCAACTGGCATCTGTGCGTCGCGCGCTGCACCGGGTGCTGTCGCGCCGGCTGAGCAGGCGGACGGACAGGCCGTTCACGCAGATGTTGGCGCTCAAGGTCATCTCCCGCGGGGAGGTGCGGAGCCAGGCGGCGCTCGCGGAGCGGCTGCTGGTGGATGCGCCCGCGGTGAGCCGGATGGTGGAGCGGCTGGCGGAGGAGGGGCTGCTGAAGCGCTGTGCGGGGGAGGATCGCCGCTGCGTGCGCCTGGAGGTGACGCCGGCGGGCCGGGCGCAGGCGGCGGTCTTCGAGGAAGAGGGCCAGTGGCTGGAGGGGGAGCTGCGCAAGCACCTGACGGCGCAGGAGGTGAAGATGCTGCGCCAGCTCCTGGAGAAGGTGCAGGAGGGGCTGCGGCGGGCCGAGGAGTCCTCCGTGCCCGCCGAGGAGGAGCGGGCGGAGTAGGGCGGCCGCGGCTCAGCGCAGGCGCAGGCCGTGGATCCAGTTGCCGCGGGTGGCCAGCACGGCCATGTCGCCGAAGATGGCGGGGGAGGCCTCGATGAGGCCCTCGAGCCGGAGGGCGTGCAGCTCCTCGCCGGTGCGTGCATCCAGCAGGTGCACCGTGCCGAGGAGATCTCCCTGGAGGATGAAGGTGTGGCCCTGCTCGTCCTTGCAGGCGGTGGGCGAGGACCAGGCGTAGCTGTCCAGGGGCTTGCGCCAGAGCTCGGCGCCGGTGGCCTTGTCGAGCGCGACCATGAGGCCCTCCTTGAAGCCGGGGCAGCGCGAGAGGGTGAAGACGACGCGGTCGCCGATGTCGCCCGTGCCGACCAGGGGGGTGGCGAAGACGCCGGCGTCCACCTTCTTCGGCGCGCGGGCGCCCTCGCAGGGGTAGGGGCGCTCCCAGAGGACGCGCCCGGTGAGGCCGTCCAGCTTGCGCAGCCACGTGTTGCCGCGGGGGCCCGTCTTGTCCACCTCGGTGCCGGTGTAGAGGACGGGCTGGCCGCCTTCGAGCTCCACGGGGATGCTGGCGTCGGTGTCATCACCCACGTCGAAGGTCCACACGGGCTTGAAGGTGCGCAGATCCAACGCCTGCAGGGTGCCGCCGTTGTCGGCGAAGAAGGCCAGGTTGCCCACGGCGGAGAAGGAGTTCTCGATGCCGTAGGAGGCGCTGTCCTCGGGGGTGTAGCGGTAGCGCAGCACCTCGGGGCGGACCTCGAGGGTGAGCTTGATGGAGTCGAAGTTGGTGTTGAGGCGCAGGGCGTAGAACAGGCCGTTCTCGCCGCCCAGCAGGTAGCTGTCGGTGGCGCGGTTGAGCAGGCCGGAGCTGTCGAAGGCGCCCCACCGGCGCGGCGAGGCCTTGTCCTTGCCGGCCAGGAAGAAGACCTCGCGCTGGGAGATGAGGTTGTAGACGCGCAGGCCGATGGGCCTCTTCTGGGGGATGCCCTGGCCGACGAAGAGGAGGGGGTAGGCGCGGGGATCGAGCGAGACGCTGCCCTTGATGGGGTTGCCGGTGGCGATGGGGGGCCGGGTGGCGCGGCCGGTGCGCAGATCCAGGAAGTGCACGGAGCCATCGAGCGAGCCCTGGATCACCTCGACGAGGCCCTTCTCGAAGCGGCGGCGGCCGAGGCTGCGCATGGAGTGGCGGATGACGTCGGGCCACTGGACGATGACGGGCTGGCCGGTCCACCCGGCGCCGCCGCCCCAGGGAGGAGGGCTGCGGCCGGTAGTGGCGGTCCAGACGCGCTCCAGCTTCCGCTCGCGCATGGGGCAGGTGCCCCAGGCTCCACCGGTGCGGGTCGGTCCCCCGCGGAAGGTGAAGACGCCGGGAGCCTCGGAGTAGCGCTCGGGGAAGATCTGCGCCAGCCGCGAAGGTGGCGCCTCCAGCTCCTGGCCCTTGAGCGTGAGGTGGTAGCTGGCGAGCTGGGTGTCGTTGGGCGCGACCTCGAAGATGCGGGGCGTGGGCGATGGAGGCCGGGCAGGCGCTGGGGCGACAGGCGCTGGGACAGGGGAGGGCGCTGGTGCCGCGACCACGGGGGGCGCGGGAGCCGGGGGCGGCGTGCGACAGGAGAGACAGGCCACGAGCGTGAAGAGGGCGACCGGAGCCCTCCGGCGCCTCCCGCTCCGCGCACCTTCCACGCCCGCTGCCACCTCTCGGCCTCCGCTGTGTCCTGGAGTGGGCTCAGCTTCCGGTCGCGCCCTGGGCCGCCGTGGCGGGCTGCGTGTTCCGCTTGAGCCACTCGGAGGTGGCGAGGACGCCATTGTCCACCAGCTTCTGCTTCAGCGCGTCCGAGAGCGCGAAGTCGGTGGTGGAGACGTTGGCGTTGTCGATGAAGACGGTCCGCTGCATGGAGTCCGGGTCCAGGCGGAGCTGGTTGGCGGCGTCGAGCATGAAGGAGAACAGGGCCTTCACGTAGCTCTCGAGGCCGGTGATGGGCACCTCGGGCGGGGTGCCATACCGCTCCAGGTGCTCGATCTGGGCCTTGGTGCCGAGGCTGAAGCCCAGCGTCTCCTGGCAGATCCCCACTTCCGGAGGAACAGGTGGCTTGCCGATGACGGGCTGCCGCATCAGGCCGTCGAAGAGATCGATGGGGTAGTTCCACGAGATGCCGCCATCCACGTAGATGTTCCCATTGAAGCGGAAGGCCTCGAAGAAGAGCGGGATGCTCATGGACATGCGCACCGCCTTCCACAGAGGCACATCGGGCTGGGTGTGCGCGCAGAAGACCTCAGGCGTCTGGCGGGAGAGGTTCGTCGTGACGACATGGAGCTCGCGGAAGCGCTCAGGCTCCTTCTGGGCGAGCACGCAGAGCTGGCCGAAGGTGAGGTCCGGCTGGGCCTGACCGGTGGAGCGCGCGGTGAGGTTGCCGATCTGCTGACGGCACCACTGCTCGAACTCGTCACCCTTGTAGATGCCGAAGTCCTTGACGAGCCGCACCGTGTCGCCAATGAACCCGCCCTTGCCGTCCATGAAGGAGGCGAAGTCCGTGCTGCCGAGGATGGCGTTCATCTCGTCCGCGGTGGCGCCCACGGCCACGAGCGCGGCGGTGATGGCGCCCGCGGAGGTACCCGCGACGTTCCTCACGGAGCGCAGCAGGTCCTGGGCCTGGAGCACCCGGAGGGCGCCCACGTAGGCGATGCCTTTGACGCCTCCACCCTGAAAGACGAGGTTCTTGATGGCCATGCGGCGAGTCTAGCGCAGGTGCGCGCCCAAGGCCCGCTCGGCTACTCCTCGTCGGGTTCGGCCGCGCCGCCACCGCCCATGCGGGTGATGTCGTCCTTGTTCACCTTGTCCACGTTGAACTTCTGGACGCTGGCCAGCATCCTGGCCACGGTGGGATCGAACTCCACGGGGCTGTCGTCCTTCTTGAAGCGCAGGAAGTTGACGCGGGCCACGACGAAGTTCTTGAGGTAGGGGCTCTGGAGGCCCTTGTCCTTGAGCGCCGTCACCACGCGCACCACGGCGTCATCCAGCTCCAGCAGCTTGTCCGCGCGCGCCTCGCGCACCTTGAGCGCCTCGGCCATGGGGAGCTCCAGGAAGCGCTCGGCGCGCTTGACGAACGGGTGGTACGCGCCGGCCGAGAAGCGTGGGCGCTTCTCGTAGGCGGCGCCCAGCGTGATGAAGGAGGGCTCCTCGAAGAGGTTGGCGAAGTCCGCCTCGCGCCCGGCCCGCGCGCCGGTCAGCCCGCGGTGCATCCGGATGACCTCGAGCGAGCGCTCCTTGAGGTTGTGGGCCTTCTCCGTGTTGAGCGCGAGGATCTGGTAGGCCACATCCTCCTCAGGCAGCACGAGCGCCATGATGGATTTGGCGCCCAGCAGCTTCGAGGCGTTCAGGCGGTGGTTCCCGTTGGGGGTCCAGTACACGCCGTCCTTGCGGACGGCGATCACCGGATCCAGGAAGCGATCCAAGCGTTCCATGGCGTTGGCCAGCCGCTTCACGTGCGGCTCGGAGAGATCCCGCTGGTAGGGGGTGGGCTCGACCTTGTCGATGGGCAGCACCGCGAACACGACCGTGTGGGCTCCGAGCGGATCCCGGTACACGGAGAGCACCTGCCCACCGTCGGCCTGGATGCCCTGGATGAGCTCCGTGGGCGGAGTGGCCGCCTCACTGGCCACCTCAGCGGCGCTGAGGCCTCGCGAGCGCGGCTCCGCCTTCTTGCGGCGCGGCTTGCGTGGTGTGGTGCTACGGGCCTTCGTACCTGCCTTCTTCGCTGCCATACATCCCCTTCGAGGAGCAGAGTCAACGAGCCCGAAACCTACCAGATTGGCTCCCAGGCGTCCCACCTGAAGGGGAGACTGCCCGGTCTGAGACACGGTCAGTCGCCGGAGATGGTGAGCTGCTTGAAGCGGATCGTCGGCGCGCCCGCCGAGCCGCGGAACTGTAGATCGCTGCCGATCCCGTCCACGTCCTGGAGCATCTGCAGGAGGTTGCCGGCCACCGTCACCTCCTGCACCGGGTACGCCAGCTCGCCGTTCTCGATCCAGAGGCCGTTGGCGCCTCGCGAGTACTCGCCCGTCACCGGGTCCGCCCCGCTGCCCAGCATGGAGGTGACGTAGAAGCCGCTCTTCACCTCGCGGATCAGCTCCTCCGGCGTGCGCGTGCCCGGCTCCAGGTACAGGTTGTTCGTCCCGATGAACGGCAGCGAGTTGTACCCGCGCGCCGCGTTGCCCGTCGTCCGCGCCTTCGCCTTGCGCGCCGTGAAGGAGTCATACAGGTAGCTGCGCAGCACCCCCTTCTCCAGGATGGGCGTGCGCCGCGTGGCCACGCCCTCTCCGTCGAAGGGCGAGGTGCCCAGGCCCCGCTTCAGCAGGCCGTCGTCCACCACCGTCACCGACTCGGGCGCCAGCCGCTTGCCCAGCTTGCCCACGAAGATGCTCGACTTCTTGTAGATCTCGTTCCCGTCCGCCGCCCCCGCCACGTCCCCCACGAACGAAGAGGCGACGAGCGGATCGAGGATCACCGGCACCTGCTGGCTCTTCACCCGCCGAGCCCCCAGCATCCGCACCGTCCGCCGCGCCGCCTCGCGCCCCACCTCCTCCGGCGAGTCCAGATCCCCCAGGAAGCGCTTGTAGTCCACCCAGTAGGCCGTCTGGAGCTGAGCACCCTCGGAGGCCACCGGCGCGGCGACCAGGTACACGTACGTGCCCGCGTAGCCCCCCGACAGGCCCTCGCTGGAGGCCACGTACACCTCGGCGACGTAGTCCCCCGCGGCCACGGTCTTGAACGTGGTGATGCGCGGATCCACCGCCTTGCCTGCCTTCTCGAGCTCCAGCGCGGCCTTGATCTTCCAATCTCCGGCCAGCCCCGCCACCGCCGGATCGTACAGCTCCCCCGTGTCGCTCGGCTTGCCCAGCTCCGCCGCCGTGGGCAGCCCGTTGAGCTTGTTCGGCGCCGCCGTCTGCGCCAGCTGCAGCGCCCGGTCCACGAAGCTGTCCAGCGAGGCCGGCTCGAAGTCCGAGGTGTAGGCGAAGCCCAGCCGGCGATCCTTCGTGATGACCCGCACCCCCACGCCCTTGCTCGTGGACTCGGTGAGGCTCTCGATCTCCCCATCCCTCACGTGGCAGGAGCTTTGCCGCCCCACCTCGAGGAACGCCTCCGCCTGCAGGGCGCCCTTCCTCTTGGCGCGCTGGACGATCTTCTTCGCGAGCTGCTCGTAGCTGTTCACGCTTTGCTCCCTCAGGCGACCTGTGTCCCGCCCACCGTCATGTTGTCGATGCGCAGCGTGGGCAGCCCCACGCCCACCGGCAGCGTCTGCCCATCCTTGCTGCACGTGCCCATGCCCGGATCCGGCATCGGATCGCACCCCACCCGAGACACGTTCTTCAGCGCCTCCGGCCCCACGCCGATCAGGATCGCGTTCTTCACCGGCCGGCCCAGCTTGCCGTCCTCGATCTGGTACGCCTCGCTCACCTCGAAGACGAAGTTGCCGTTGGTGATGTCCACCTGCCCGCCGCCGAAGTTGGCGCAGTACAGCCCGCGCTTCACCTCCTGGATGATCTCCTCCGGAGAGTGATCGCCCGGCGCCAGGTACGTGTTCGTCATGCGCGGCAGCGGCATGTGCTTGAAGGACTCGCGCCGCCCGCTGCCCGTGGAGCGCTGGCCCATCAGCTTGGCGTTGAGGCTGTCGTACATGTAGCCCTTGAGCACGCCCTTCTCGATCAGCACCTTGCGCTCGCCCGGCAGGCCCTCGTCATCCACGTTGATGGAGCCGCGGCCGTTGGCCACCGTCCCATCGTCAATCACGGTGACCAGCTCCGAGGCCACCTTCTGCCCGAGCTTCCCGGCGAAGAGGGAGGTGCCCTTGCGGATGAAGTCCGCCTCCAGGCCGTGCCCCACCGCCTCGTGCAGGAGGATCCCGCTCCAGCCCGGCGCCAGCACCACCGTCTGCGGGCCCGCCTGGCACTCCGCCGCGCCCAGCGTGGCCACCGCCTGCCGCGCCGCCTCGCGTCCCACCTGCTCCGGCGTGAAGGTGTCGAAGTGGCTGAAGGGCACCCGCCCCCCGCCGCCGAAGACGCCCGTGCGCATCTCCTTCTTCTTCCCCTCGGCCACCACCCGGATGCCAATGCGGCACAGGTCCTGCGTGTCCTCCGTGTAGAAGCCCAGCGTGTTGGCCACCGCGATCCGCTTGGTGAGATCCACGTAGGAGCCGCTCACCTGCCTCACCCGCGAGTCGAACGCCCGGGCCGCCTTGTCCGCCCGCAGCACCAGCGCCGCCTTGCTCGCCACGTCCACGTCCGCCAGCGGCGTGGGCACCTTGTAGTAGGTGGGCGCCGGCGTCCGGCTCACCTTGAAGCTCTGCTCCGAGCCCCCCCCTTGCGCGATCATCGCCGCGGTGCTGGCCGCCCGCAGCAGCGCCGCGTCATCCAGGTCATCCGAGTAGGCGTAGCCCACCTTCGCCCCGGAGATGACGCGCACGCCCACTCCCTGCACCAGCCCCGTCTGCGCGCTCTTGATGCGCGTCTCCTCCAGCATCACCGCCGTGGTGAGGGTCCGCTCCAGGTACACCTCGGCGAACTCGCCGCCGCGCGCCATGGCCACCGCCAGCAGGCGCTCGATCATCGCCAGGGGCAGCAGAGGGGCGGGCTGCCGGGCGACCAGGGGGGCAAGCCGGGTGGGGGTAGGGCGCTTCGTCGACGTCGCCGACGCACGAGGCATTCGTATTCTCCAGGACACTGTGAAAGTGGGGGACCCTAACGGGGCCCTGTGACAGCGGCAACGGCCAACGCACCCGGAGTGTTCCACCAGGGGCCTGCTGCGCATTCCCCTGGCCGGTCGGGCGCTCTAAGATGCTCGGCTTCAAAGGACCGGCCCACACCCATGCCCCCTCGTCGACCGTCTTCTCCCCGCGCGGACTCCTCGAAGCCATCACCGGGTGGCGCGTCGAAGAAGGATCGTACGGAGATCCGCGCCTACCCCAAGCGCCGCCACGGCGAGCCGCCGCAGGGTGAGGAGGAGTCCCATCCGTCCCACTCCATGGAGAACCCTGCGGAGGAGGAGGAGTACCACACCTCCAACCGCTACCCTCGGGAGGAGGGCGACGCCAGCGAGGGGACCCCGGTGGCGGACGATCCCCGCGTCGTCTCCAAGGAGATGTTCGCGCTGGACGATGAGGAGCCCCTGGAGGAGGACGACGAAAACCCGGAGTCCACGCGCGCGGGCCCGCCCTTCTCGCTCCAGGTGCTGGAGGGGCCGGATCGCGGCCGGAAGCGCCGCTTCAAGACGGTGCGCATGGTGGTGGGGCGCGCCAAGGACGTGGATCTCAAGCTGACCGACCAGTCCGTGTCTCGCCGCCACCTGGAGATCATCCACGGCGACAGCGGCACGGTGCTGCGGGATCTGGGCGGCGCCACCGGCACCCGGGTCAACGGCGAGCCCGTCGAGGAGACGACGATCAAGCACGGTGACGAGATCACCATCGGCCGCACCAAGCTGAAGTTCGTCAATGAGCTGGAGGCCGCCAGGCTGCTCCGGGAGGAGGAGCAGAAGCGCGAGGAGGAGGCCAAGAAGAAGAAGGAGGAGGCGGAGGCCAAGAAGAAGGAGGAGGAGGTCAAGGCGAAGGAGGCGGCGGCCAACCCGACCGCGGACGGCAAGGAGGCCGGGGAGGCGAAGGACGGCACCCAGCCCCAGGCCGCCGCGGGCGCCCCCGCGACGGGCAGCGATCCGCTCCAGGACAAGAAGCTCCTCTATTACGGCGCCGGAGGGGTCGGCGCGGTGGTGCTGGTGGTGATCACCATCATCATGATGGTCACCGGGGATCCGCCCCCGCCGCCTCCGGCCAACCCCAAGGAGGTGCTGGCCACCACGAAGATGCAGGCGGCGCGGGCGGCGATCCGCGACGGTGAGTACTCCAAGGCCGTCAAGCTCATCGAGGAGGCGGAGGGCCTCAAGCCCGGCATCGACGAGGAGGGGCTGGCCGCCTCGGCGCGCGCCGAGGCCGTCGTCATCGAGGCGTTCCAGGAGGTGCGCGCGCTGGTGGCGGACGGCCGCTTCGAGGAGGCGCGCCAGAGGCTGGAGGCGGCGCCGGCGGGCACCACCGCCAAGAGCGACGAGGAGCGGGCGGCGCTGGAGAAGGAGCTGGGCGAGGCGGAGGTGGTCTTCTACACGAAGCGGGCGGACGAACTGCTCGACGCGCGGGACGCGGACGGGCTGCGGCCGGTCATCCCCAAGCTGCCGGCCAACCTCCAGGCGGCCTACCGCGAGAAGCTGGGGGATCTGGAGCTGGAGCTGGCCCGGGAGGCCGAAGAGCAGGCGGAGCAGGACAAGGCGAACAAGGCGCTGGCGGCGAAGCGGGCGGCCGAGCGCCGCGCGCAGTTCATCCGCGATGCCTTCGAGGCGGTGGAGCGCAAGTTCGAGAACGGCGACTACGATCGCGCGGTGCTGGAGTGTGATCGCGTGGTGGAGGCGCACCGGGCGGACGCGCAGATCCGCGAGCGCGCCAGGAGCCTCAAGCGCCTCATCCCCCAGTTCGCGCGCAGCTTCCAGGATGCCCAGCGCAAGGTGTCCGCCAACTCCATGGAGACGGCCATCCGGCCCCTGCGCAAGTCCAAGGAGCTCTACCAGCAGATCGGCTTCGGGGGCGACATGCTGGACACCCTCAACGAGCAGCTGGCCGAGGCCTCCGTGCGCGCGGGCAAGGCGGCCCTGGCGCGCAATGACATCGCCAGCGCCAGCGGCCACTTCCGCGAGGCGCTGCGGCTCAACCCCTCGGACGCGCGCGCCCGGGATGGGCTCGACAGCCTGGAGAGCAAGGCGGAGGAGCTGTTCCAGCGTGCCTACATCGAGAAGGATCGGGATCCTCGGTCCGCAGCGGAAAAGTTCAGGATTGTCATCGATACGGTGCCGGAGGGCTCCGAGCTGAGGCAGAAGGCCCAGGCCCTGCTTGAGGAACTGCAGCCTTGAGGGCCCACGGGTGCGGTAAGGTGCCGCCCCGTGGACAGCCTTCGTTCCAACACCTTCGTGGAGAGCCATCAATGAGTGAATCTTCCCTGCGCGAGCTCGGAATGGATCTGCTCGAGGAGCGCCAGTTCGAGCGCGGCCTCGCCGTATTCGCCGAGTCCGTGCGGCGCACGCCGGCGGATCACCGCTCGCGGATGCTGGCGGCGCGCTGCCTGGCGGAGCTGGGAGAGCGCGAGCGCGCGGTGACGGCGTACCACGCCTGCGCGGAGGGGCTGCTCAAGCGCGACTACCTGCTGTCCGCCATGGCCGCCTGCAAGCTGGCGCTGGAGCTGGCCCCGCAGGAGCGCCGGCTGAAGGACACGCTGGTGCGCATCCACGCGCGCGCGGCGCGCAACGCCCCGGGCCGCGCCTCCGTGCCCCCGCCGCTGCCGCCGGATCCCATGTACGACGGCAAGGTGGAGACGGATCTGCTGGAGCTGGCGGGCGAGGAGCTCATCTCCCGCGCCCTGGAGGTGCTGGCCGCTCCGGACACGGGCGGCGCGGCGGATCCGGCCAGCCGGCCGCCGCTGCCGCTCTTCGCGGATCTGGAGCGCGAGGCCTTCCTGGATCTGGTGCAGCGGATGAGCTGGAAGAGCGTGCCGGTGGGCACGGCGATCAGCCAGGAGGGGGAGGCGGGCGAACAGCTGCACGTCATCGTCGCCGGCAAGGCGGAGGTGACGCGGCTGGTGGACGGGCAGCGCAAGGCGCTGGGCCGGCTGGGCGGCGGCTCCATCTTCGGCGAGCTGTCGCTCATCACGGGCACGCCGCCCACGGCCTCGGTGAGCACCACGGTGGACACGGAGGTGTTCGAGATCCGCCGCGAGCACCTCAACGCGGTGGCCCGCAGCCACCCCTCGGTGCCCTCGGTGCTGGCGGAGTTCGCCCAGCAGCGCATGGCGCGCAACATGATGGCCACCTCGCCGCTGTTCCAGCAGCTGCCGGAGTCCGAGCGGGCCGCGCTGCTGGGGCGCTTCCACTTCAAGGCGCTGCAGCCGCGGGACAAGGCGCTCACGGAGGGCGAGCCGTCCCCGGGCCTGTTCCTGGTGCTGGCCGGCGAGCTGGTGGTGCAGAAGGGGGATCCGACGGGCGGGGTGGTGAGCCTGGGCGTGCTGCGCGAGGGCGAGGTGGCCGGGGAGATCTCCCTGCTGACGGGCCAGCCGGCCACCGCCACGGTGGTGTCCACGCGCAAGACGGCCACCGCGTTCCTGGATCGCGCGGCGTTCGGCGAGCTGGTGAAGGAGTACCCCGACATCAAGACGTACCTGGAGCAGCTCTCGGAGCGGCGGCAGAAGCAGACGGCCGAGGCGCTGCGGCCCGCGGAGATCATCGACGCGGACGAGCTGGTGATCGAGGCGGACACGGCCGGGGCGGCGTGAGCGGGCGTGGGGGATGCTGACGCTCTCGCGCTCGCGCGTGGTGGGGCTCGGCCTGGCGCTGCTGGTCGCCGGGCTGGTGCTCGCCCTGTGGCCGCGCGAGGAGCTCACGGTAGAGGAGGCCATCTCGCGGAAGATCATCGAGATGACGCGCTCGGCCGAGGAGAAGGACATCGCCGAGGTGATGGAGGGCGTGTCCGAGCGCTTCAAGGCCGGCGAGGGGTGGGGCAAGGAGCAGCTGCGGGGCGTGCTGGCGGCTCAGGTGCTGCGCGGGCAGTGGGTCCGCATCTTCTTCCGGGATCTCACGGTGACGGAGGTGTCCCCCACGCAGGGGGAGTTCACCGCGAAGTTCCTCTTCGGGCGCTCGGAGGCGCAGCTGCTGGAGCAGCTGGCCCAGGAGACCGTGCTCAGCATCTGGCGGGTCGAGGGCACCTTCGAGAAGGAGCAGGACGGGGAGTGGCGCGTGGTGGTAGCACGCCACCGCCGGTTGAACCCCCAGGATCTCTTTTGAACACAGGAGCCTTCCGTTGAGCCGGACCCAGCGAGCGCCGTTCCGGGAGATCTTCGGGTGGGCGATGTTCGACTTCGCCAACTCCTCCTACACCACCGTCATCATCACGGTGGCCTTCAGCGTCATCTTCCCCAAGCTGATCGTCGGGGATGAGCGCAGCGGGAACTTCCTCTGGAGCCTGGCGCTCTCCACCAGCCTGCTGCTGGTGGCGCTGAGCGGGCCCGTGCTGGGCTCCCTGATGGACTTCAGCGCCGCGAAGAAGAAGTTCCTCTTCGCCAGCTACCTGCTGACGGTGCTGTCCACCGCGGCGCTCTACTTCGTCACCCCGGGGGCGGTGGCGCTCTGCGTCTTCCTCATCGTCCTCTCCAACTACGGCTTCTCCGCGGGAGAGAACTTCTCCTCCGCCTTCCTGCCGGAGCTCGGGCCTCCGGAGCAGCTGGGGAAGATCTCCGGCATGGCCTGGGGCATCGGCTACTTCGGCGGCCTGCTCTCCACCGCCCTCATCTTCCTGCTCACCACCCCGCACACCGTGGAGAACCTGGAGGGCGTGAGGCTCATCGGCCCCATCACCGGCGGCTTCTTCCTCGTGGCCGGCATCCCCACCTTCCTGCTGCTGAAGGAGCGCGGCACGCCCAAGGTGCTGCCACCCGGCGAGAGCTACCTGGCGGCCGGGTTCCGGCGCCTGAACCGCACGCTGCGCGAGCTGCGCGACTTCAGGGATCTGATCGTCTTCCTCTTCTCGTTCTTCTTCGCCTACGCCGGCCTCTCCATCGTCATCAGCTTCGCCTTCATCTACGGCGATCAGGTGATCGGCTGGAGCACCACCTCCCAGGCGGCCATGTTCGTGCTGACCAACGTCTCCGCGGCCGTGGGCGCGCTGCTCTTCGGCTTCATCCAGGACCGCATCGGCGACAAGCGCACGTACAACATCACGCTCATCATCTGGATCGTCGCCGTGCTGCTGATCTGGGGCGCCCCGAGGCTGACGGACTGGCTCAACGAGACGCTCGGCAAGCAGTGGAAGGCGGAGTCCGTCTTCCTCTGCATCGGCGCGCTGGCGGGGCTGTGCCTGGGCTCCACCCAGTCCGCCGCCCGCGCCATGGTCGGCGTGTTCAGCCCGGAGTCGAAGGCGGGCGAGTTCTACGGGTTCTGGGGGCTGTTCGGAAAGCTGTCCGCCATCTTCGGCCTGATGAGCCTGGGCTTCCTCCAGATCCAGCTCGGGCTCCAGGGCTCCATCCTGCTGTGCGTGCTCTTCTTCCTCATCTCCTTCGTCATCTCCTTCTTCGTGGATGAGAGGCGCGGCAAGGAGATGGCTCGGCGCCACACGGGCGAGTAGCGCCGTGTCAAGGCCCCCCAGCAGGCTCTCGACTCTTGGTAGTCAAGAAATTCACTGGGAGTGAACGATCCTCTACTGTCCTTCTGTTTTCAGGCGGTTCCGGCGCTTCGTCTGCCCGGTAACTCAATGGAAGCGGGGATAACGGAGAACCTGCGGAAATCTGACTTAAGCCACTATACCTGGGGGGCAAAGAGATCAACCTGCACTTCATATAGGCGTTGCTCGGGCTAATCCATTAAGCTGCCGAGTGCAGTGACACAGGGGGAATTGCCGTATTCCTGTAATCCCATGTCATCGGACAAATATGCCTATGCCTCGCCCCGCGGTGTCGGAGGTCGAGTCAGGGAGGAGGAAGTTCCATGCAGAGAAATTCCATCTATGGGTTCGTAATGCTGGCCTTCACGGCGACTGCGTGCGGCGCTCCAGAGCTGTCCACGCCTGAGGCCCTGGGTGAAGCGAGGCCGCAGACGCTCAGCAGTGACTCGACGGCGCCGGTGAGCGTCGCCGCCACCATCCCGGATCCGGATGAGAACGGCGAGCACCACGGCGATGTCACCGTGTGGGTCTGGTCGACGGATGCGGAGTCGGACGTGGAGGCCATCTACTACGCCTTCTCCGGGGCCATGACGGGAGATGGCGTGATCGCGGGCAACGAGGCCTTTCTGCCGGTTATCAACCAGCTGGGGACGACGACGGTCACCTACTACGCGAAGGACGTGGCCGGGAACTACGAGGCTCCGAAGACCCTCACGATCGTCATCACGGAGCAGGTGACGTGCACCGAGGTCAGCCTCCGGGACTTCACCCTCTACGTGAACGGGGACTACCTGGGCGGCCACGACGTGCGCGGCAAGGTGGCGGCCGGCGGCACCCTCGAGATGAACAACTTCTCGGTGGGCGCGGAGCTGCCGGCGGATGAGCTGGAGAACGTGCTGGTGGCCGGCGGGGCGCTGAACATCACCAACGGCGGCGTCTTCGGCAATGCCCACTACGGGGACACCACCACCGCCAACGGCACGGTGACGTTCTACCGCGGCGCCCTGTCGCAGGGCTCGAACGTGGACTTCGCCATGCGGAGCTACGAGCTGCAGACGCTGTCGGACGCCCTCTTCACGCTGGATGCCAACGGGACGACGAGGTACGAGACCTGGGGTGGCCTCTTCCTGACGGGGACGAACCCGAAGCAGAACGTCTTCTCGGTGAACGCCAGCGCCTTCACCAACCTCCACTACTTCTCCCTCAGCGTGCCGCAGGGCTCCCAGGCGGTCATCAACGTCCGCGGGAGCACGGTGAAGATCACCGGCTTCGGCAATGGCTACAGCGGCGTGGACGCCAAGGGCGTCATCTTCAACTTCAACGCCACCAGCATCTACGCCCGCAGCTACGGCTTCTTCGGCACGCTGCTGGCCCCCAACGCCCACGTCGACTTCTCCAACGGCAGCTGGGACGGCGGCCTCTACGCCAACTCGATGACGGGCAACGCCGAGGGCCACCTGGCCCCCCTGCGGGACTTCGAGCTCTGCGTGCGCGGCGGTGGAATCTAGGCGCTCACGCCACGGCTGAATGAAGCACCCGAGGGGCTCCGGGGCTCAACCCGGGGCCCCTCTCTCTTACTTCAGCAGGGAGTCCATCTCGTTCTTCCAGGCCTTGGCCATGCCGGACTGGCCGGCGGCCGTCAGCCGCCTGCCAATGTCCTCCGCCCGCGCCTGGAGCTGCTCCAGGGGCGCCTTCCGGGCGCGCTCCCGGCTGAGCGCGAAGTAGTGGTGCTGGCAGCCCATGGCGTATTCGCCCTGTCCGAAGAGGGCCTCGCCCATCGCCGCGTAGGCCTCCGGCAGGGGGCCAACGCCCGTCTCCGGGGTGAGCGGCGCGAGCAGCACGCGCACCCCGGCGTAGTCTTTGCGCGCCAGCAGCACCGCGCTCTTGGCGTACTGCGCGCGAGCCAGCGCCGGGCCCTTCACGGAGATCGCCTGGTCATACGCCGCCAGCGCCTCGTCCTGCCGGCCCGCGGCCTCCAGCACCCCGCCGCGCGCCAGCCAGTAGCGATCATCCCGGTCCAGCGCGCTCACCTTCTTGCCCTCGCCCGCGGACACCCGCACGCCTCGGAAGACGGCCTCGTACGCGTCCAGGAGCGCCAGCGCCCCCGCACTGTCTCCGGCCTGCTGGAGCGCCTTGGCGCCCTCCAGGTAGAGCAGGGGGGCCGTCCTGCGCCGGGCCACCGCCGCCTCCAGCGCCGCCCGCGCGCCGGGATCCTTCTTCGCCGCGAGCGCCCTGGCGCGGCCGAAGAGGGCATAGGGCTCCTCCGGGTGCAGGGCCAGCGCCGCGTCCGCCTCCCGCAGCGCCTCGTCCGGGTTGTCACGGGCCAGCGCCAGCTCCGCGCGGACCGCCAGCGCGCGCGCCTTCAGCGCCGGCGTCAGCTCGGCCTCACGCCCCAGCACCTGCTGGATCGTCCGCGCCGCCTCCTCGGTCTTCTCCCGCATATAGAGGTGGGCCAGCGCCGCCGTCACCCGGGCCTGGAGGTGCTCCGGGTTGGCGGAGGTGGCCCGCGCCAGCGCCTCGCCGGCCTGGGCGAACAGCCCCTCCTCGAGCAGCGCCTCGCCATAGGCGGTGGAGAAGCGCGGATCCCTCCAGGCGCCCTCCGTGGCGCGGGAGAAGGCCTGCCGCGCGCCCTGGAGGTTGCCGAGCGCCTGGAGCGTCCGGGCCTGGGCCAGCCACAGCTTGGGGTTGCTCGCCCCGCGCTCCCGGAGCGCCGTCAGCAGCTGATCGGCCTCCAGGGCCTTGCCCTCGGCCACCATCACCCGCGCGCGCACCACGCGGGCGCCGTAGCGCTCCACGTCCTTGGACTCCAGGGCCTCGGCGCGGGCCAGGTGCTCGCGCGCCTTCGCCTCCGAGTCCGCCCGGTGGTGCTCCAGCCACAGCTCGGCGTGGAGATCCGCGGCCAGCGCGTGCGCCCCGTACACGTCGGGATCCAGGGTGAACAGGGCCTCCAGCTCCTGGAGCGCCCGCGAGAGATCCGCCGGGTTGCCCAGCTGCGCTCGGGCCTGGGCCGCCTTGAGCCGCGCGTCCGTCTGCTGTCGCACCCGGCCTCGGTGCACCACGAAGGCCACCGCCGCCCCCAGCAGGATCGCCACCACCGCCATCTGCAACAGCGCGCTGGTCAGGCCCTCCCGCCGCTTCCAGTCCCGCTGCCCGCCGCCACCGCCGTCTGCCATGCCCATGCGAGACTGCCTCCGGCCCGGAAATTTTGAATGGTTTCGGACGTTTATGCCTGATAAACGGGTCTGGCCTAGATATGTCCGCCCACCCCAGGTGTCAACGGAGGGGGGGCGCGGAGGGTCGGGCGGTTGTCCACTCCGGGAGGGAGCTGAATGGCGGTGTACACGGTACTGGGGCCCGAGGCCTTCGAGCGGGTCTCCGAGGCCTTTGGGCTGGGGCCGGTGCAGGAGGTGGTGGCCATCCCCGAGGGCTCCATCAACACCAACCACCGGATCACCACGCCCCAGGGGCGCTTCTTCGTGCGGCACACCACGGTGCGCTCGGCGGAGGATCTCCGCTTCGAGGCGGAGCTGCTGGCGCACCTGACCGAGTCCCACTTCCCCTCGCCCACGCTGGTGCAGACGCGGGAGGGGCGGCCCTACCTGGAGCTGGAGGGCGGGCGGGTGAGCGTCTTCAAGTGGCTGGTGGGCGAGGAGCTGCAGCGCTCCCAGCTCACCCCGGAGCACCTGGAGCGCCTGGGGCTGGAGCTGGGGAAGATGCACCGCATCACCCAGTCCTTCGGGGGCAGCCGGGACAACCCCTACGGGGCGGCGCAGGTGCGGGGCTGGCTGGCGGGCCTGCGGGGCAACAAGGACGACGAGGTGGCCACCATCGCCGAGGAGCTGGAGGAGCACCTGGAGCGGGCCGAGCGCGCCAGGAACCAGGGCCTGGAGCCGCGCGGGGTGATCCACGCGGATCTCTTCATGGACAACGTGAAGTGGCTGGCGGACCAGGTGGGGGCCTTCTTCGACTTCGAGATGGCCTGCCGGGACGCGTACAGCCTGGACGTGGCCATCACCCTCAACGCCTGGTGCTTCGACAACAGCCTCTACCGGCTGGAGCTGTGCCAGGCGTTCATCCGCGGCTACCAGGACTCGCGGCCGCTGGCCCAGGTGGAGCGCCAGAACCTCTTCGGCCACGCGCTCTTCGGGGCCGTGCGGTACACGGCCAGCCGCATCCGGGACTTCTACCTGTCGCCGCTGCCGCCCGAGCAGCTCACCCGCAAGGACTTCCGCACCTACCTGAAGCGCACGCGGGCGCTGAACGCCATGGGGCCGGTGGGCTTCCGCGAGCTCTTGGGCCTGTGAGCCCGCGGGGCCGCTCGCGCGTCAGATGCCGGAGACGATCTTCCACTGGCCGTCGACCTTCTTGAGCAGCATCTGCTCCAGCTCGGCGTCGCTCTGGGCCCGGTTGGTCAGCGAGGGCATCCGCCAGCTCGCGTTCCAGTAGTAGATGGCGGTGCCCTCGTCCTGCTGGATCTCCACCCGGCGCACGCTCAGCTCCACCTTGGGGTTGTCCAGCCGCTGGAAGAGGTTGTTGAGGTGCTCGCCCAGGTTGGCGTAGGTGAGATCATCCTCGGGCGTCTCGGTGCCGCCGTCCTCCCGGAAGTCCTCGGAGACGAGCGCCAGGATGGCCTTGGCGTCCTTGGCCTCCAGCGCGGAGCGGTAGCGCTCCATCACGGCCAGGACGGCGCGCGAGTCTTCGTTGTCGGCGATCTCGGTGCCCGGGATGCGCCGGGAGGCGCAGCCCGAGGCCAGCAGCAGCAGGGGCAGGACGAGGAGGGCTCGGCAGGGGGCTCGGAAGTTCATGGTGCGGTCGCCTCTAGAGGTGCAACCGCGCTGGTGTCAACTCATTCCCCAGCCGTGCGAGGCCCCGCCTCAGCCCTTGCGCAGCACCTCGGCGATGAAGCGGTTGAGCACCGGCGCCTCGCCGTCCAGGATCTTCAGGCCCTCGGACTGGATGATCTTCTCGCCGATGAGCGCTAGCGGCTTCATCAGCAGCGGCAGCTTGAGGGAGATCTCCCCGTCCATCGTCCGCTCCGTCATCCCGCCGATGTCCCGCAGCCGCAGCGTGCCCGTGTTCACCAGCATCTTGGAGATGGTGTGGGAGGTGGGCACGTTGCTGAAGGTCAGCTCCTTCTTCTTCTTGTCATAGGTGGACGTCTCGATGAAGGCGAACCACTCGGGCGGCACCCGCTTGGGGCCAATGGTGGCGATCACGGGCTTGGGGCGGTAGCGCACCTTGCGGCGCACCTTGTCGCCCTCATCCTTGACCTCCAGCGGTTGGACCTCCAGCAGCACGCCGTGGTGCTGGAGGAGGAACTCGAAGTACCGCGGGTCGAGCATCGCGCGCTCCACCTCGTCCACCGTCCCCATGATCCGCTGCCGCGATTCGAACCGCATACGCCCTCCTGTGGGTGAGGCGCATGCGTCTAGCGGAAAGCCTGCCGGGGCACCAGAGGCCCTTGAAAGGCTGCATCCTCGAAGTCACACCGCGCCTTCCATTCGGTGGCCGCCGCCTTGAAGGCAGGTCCGAAATCCGGCAGAGCGCCCACCTCATGCCGCACCGCGCCGCAGTCCCCGGCGAGGTAGGAGGCCTCCACCCGCATGCGCAGCGCCTCGCGGCGGAGGGCCTCGGGCAGCTCCAGGCCCCCGGCCGCCAGGGCCCGAGAGGTGTGCTCCAGCCCCAGCCGGGGATCCCCCACCTGCTGCAGCCGGCGGCCCAGCAGGTAGTTCAGGTACGGATCCTGGGGAGCCATCTCCAGGGCGCGGGACAGGTACAGCAGGCGCAGCTCCTCCCGGCGGGAGCGGAAGAAGCGCTCCACCGTCTCCAGGCGCCAGGGCGAGTCCAGCGAGGCCAGCTTGATCCGGGCCGCGCGCTCCAGCTCCGGGCCGGGCGCCAGCGTGAGCACCCGCTCCAGGTACCGCCGCGCCTCCTCCAGCTGCTTGAGGCGCAGGGCCATGTCCGCCTGATCCATGACGACCTCGGCCTCCAGCGCCGGCTGCCCCTTCGCCTTCTCGGCCAGGAGGGCCAGGAGCTGGGCGGCCTCGGTGGTGCGGTCCAGCTGATCCAGGGCCAGGGCCTGCCCCATCACGTAGGTGGGCTCCTCGGGCTGGAGCCCGGCGGCGCGCCGGTAGAGCTCCAGCGCCTCCTGGGGATCGCTGGCGAGCGCCTCCTGGGCGCTCTTCTGGATCCGCGCCACCTCGCGGGCGCAGGTGCGGCTGAAGAGGCTGCCGGTGCGGAAGCGCAGGAAGGCGCGGCTGATGGCATCCTGGTCCAGCGGCAGCGAGTCCAGGAAGCGCTCCCACTCAGTGGTCAGCTCGTCCAGCGAGCGGCCATAGGCGTGCTGGAAGTCGGCGTGGGCGTAGAGCACCCGCACCTTCTCCGGGCCGTAGGTGTCCGCCAGGTAGCGCAGGAAGGAGCCGGCCACCGTGTACGCGCGGGCGGGGGCGGACTGGTAGAAGCCCTCGGTGCCCATCAGCTTGCGCATGTCCGGGGCCAGCTGCTGGCGGCGCATGCCGGCGGCCCACTGGTGCAGGGTGAGCTCGCCCTGGATGGGATCATCCGCCGCCACCGCGAAGCCTTCAATCACCCCCATCAGCGGCCAGATCCCGAAGCGGGTGGTGACGCGGAAGGGGCCGCTGCCCACCGGCGCGGCCATCACGTGCGCCAGCTCATGGTGCAGGCTGGTGTGGGGGAAGCCCCGCTCGTGGATGTGCAGCTCGTAGAGCCAGGGCTTGGCGAACTGCGTCCGCCCGGCGCCCACCCGCCGCTGCTTCTCCTCCTCGGTGCGGTACAGGAAGACCTGGATCCGCTCCGTGGGGGCGCCGCCGAGGAAGCCGGACAGCTGCATGTGGCGGAACTCGAGATCCCTCACGGTCCGCTCCACGGCCTCGCGATCCAGGCCGCGCGGGTAGTGGAGGCGGAAGTGGGAGGTATCCCGGATGCCGCCGAGCTCCTCGGCCAGCGCGGCATGCGTCATCCGCAGCCCGAGGGCGGGCCCATGGCCCTCGAGGAGCGCCACGGCGGCCACCAGCACTCCCAGCCCCACCCAGGAAGCGGGCGAGCGCCGCGGCCGGGACAGGCGTCCGGAGCGCACATCCAGGCAGAGCGCGGTGAGCAGCGCCAGGAGCGCGGCCAGCAGCAGCGTCTCCAGCCGGAACCACCCCAGCCGCGGCGATACCGCCAGCGCCTCGTCATAGAGCGGGCCGGGTAGATGTCCGAGGAAGTGGTTGAAGGCATACACCTGGGGCCCGAAGACGATGGGCCAGGCGGTGTGCACGCCCGAGAGGAGCACGAGGCCGGAGTAGGCGAGCGCCGCCTGCCCGGAGCGGCGGGTGGCGAAGCCACAGAGGACGCCGGCGGTGGAGGCGAGCACGGCGGAGGGCAGGGTGAGAAGTGGGTAGAAGCCCACCAGCTCGAACGGATCGCACTCCGTGGAGAAGAGGGCGTACAGGGTGGAGCTGAGGAAGGGGGGGACGAGCACGGCGCCGTTGATCAGCAGCGCCGTGCCGAGCGCGAGGGCCACGGCCTGGCCTGGGCGCTGCGGGCGGGGGAGCTCCTGGAGGCGGGGCTCCTCACCCTGGAGGAGGAGGCGCTCCTGGGCGGCGGCGGCGATGCCCACCCCACCTCCCAGGCTCCCCACGGCGATGGAGAGGGCCAGGCCCAGCTCGAAGCCTGGCAGCCCGAAGAGGGGGAGGAAGACGAGGGCCGAGCCCCCGAGGGCCAGCAGCCCCACCACGGTGCGGACGGCCGGGCGCCGCAGCAGGATCTTGGCTCTGGACAGCAGGACTTGCTGCATAGGCTCCCCTATACTCCCCGCCAGCATGCCCGAACAGAAGACTGGATCAGAGCTGCGCCAGCACCACCGCGCGCCCATCGAGCTGAAGGTCGACTACAAGAAGCTCAACTCGTTCTTCGCCGACTACACGAAGAACATCTCCAAGGGCGGCACCTTCATCAAGACGAAGAAGCCGCTGTCCATCGGCACGCGGTTCCTCTTCAAGCTCACGGTGCCCCAGCGCGAGGAGCCCTTCGAGCTGCTGGGCGAGGTGGTGTGGTCCAAGGCGGACGGTGACGAGCCCGGCATGGGCATCCGCTTCATCTACAGCAGCGACGCCCAGCGCTCCGAGTTCGAGGGCGTGGTGGAGAAGCTGATGGCGGACAGCCTGGGGCCGGATCTGACCGAGAAGCTGCTGAAGAAGCCGGTGAGCTCCTGATCATGCCGCGCGCTCCCTTTCATGCGGTGGGCGCCGCGCTGCTGCTGATGCTGGCCTGCCAGGCGCCGGACGCCCAGGGCAAGCCGCCGAGCCCGTCCGCTCAGACCGATGTGACGGCCAAGGACTACGAGATGCCGCCGCTGCCGCGCGCGTGGGTGCGCCTGCATGACGCTTTTGGAGGAGTGCACCGGGTGGAGGTGGAGGTGGCGGCCACGCCCGAGGCGCGCACCCGCGGGCTGATGTGGCGCGAGGAGCTGGCGGCCGGCAAGGGCATGCTCTTCCTCTTCCCGGAGGAGGAGGTGCAGAGCTTCTGGATGCGCAACACGCTCATCCCGCTGGACATGCTCTTCATCACCACGCAGCTGAAGGTGGCGGGGATCGTCGAGCGGGCCGAGCCGCGCTCGCTCGTGTCGCGCTCGGTGGGAGTGCCCAGCCAGTACGTGCTGGAGGTGCCCGGCGGCTGGAGCCAGTCGGTGGGCGTGACGAAGGGCAGCGCCGTGGAGTTCGAGGGCGTCTCTTCGATCCCGATCGTCCCCTGAGCGCCCGGGCTCAGCGCGAGCCCGCGAGGCGTCCGCCCTGCTTGGGGCGGGACTTGCCGCTCGGGCCCGGGGCCTTCTGCGCGACCGGGGGCAGCCCCGGGTAGCGGGTGACGGTGCCCTCTCGGGGCCCGGGGAGCGGATCCTCCACGCCGGTCTCGAGCCCCTCGTCGCCCGCGGGCAGCTCGCGGTGCACGTTGGCGGCGGGCTCCAGGGGGGCGTCACGCCCGCGGAGGTAGCTCTGCTCGCGGACGATCAGCCGGTAGGCCTTGTCGAGCTGGAGCGCGCGCGCGGGGCTCGGCAGCAGGAGGGTGGAGATGTCGGCGCGGAGGGCCTCGGTGGCCTCGGGGCGCAGCGTGCCGTCCGGAGCGAAGAAGCGCTCGATCAGCTCGGTGTTCGCGCGGAGCTCGTCCCCGGCGCCGTTGTGCTTCAGGTAGTACGCATACTCGCCGTGGCCGTCGGCGCGCACCGGCTCGCGCACGCCCTGGAGGCCGCGCTGGGAGCCATGAAACCACCCGGCCTGGGGCTCGGAGGCGGGGAGCTTGCGGCCGAAGGAGAAGACGCTGTCATCCGTCGCGCCGACGCCCGAGTGGCAGCCCAGGCAGAACGCATGCTCCTCGCGGCTCTGCGGGCGGAGCTGGCCGCGGGCGTCCTCGATGAAGCCCTGGAGGCGCCAGCCGACCCCGTTGCCGATGCCCTGCTCCACGCCGCCGCCGCCGATGGGGCGCGTCTTGTTGGGCGTCCGCTCCGCCTCGCGCGCCTCCGCGCCCGCGGCCTGCATGAGCGCGCCGTAGGTGACCCAGCCCTTCTTGACCATGTAGCGCAGCTCCTTGAGCCGCGCCGCCATGCGGGGCTTGCCGTCCACCACGTCGAGGTAGCGCACGGTATGGGCGAACTCCGTCCTCTCGGGGAAGAGGCCGGCCGCGAGCTCGACCTTCTCCTGCTGCTGCAGCGCGCGCGCCTGGCCCACCCAGCTCATGGTGCGCTGGGGGGGCGCCCAGATGAAGCGCACCTGCTTGGCGGTCCCGAGCCTGCCATCACCGTCGAGATCCACGCCGAGCCGGCCCTCCGGAGTCGGCGGGATGGGGACGTCCCGGCGGGCGATCGCCGCCTCGAGGATGGCGAGGTTGAGCGCGTACACGTCGAGGTCCGGCTTGCCGCTCGCGTCCTGCCGGAACGGCTCGGGGAGGCGGATCATCACGTCGCCGAAGGAGCCGTTGGTCGGCCAGAAGGTGCCGGGGAAGGGGTAGTACGCGAGCGCGCGCCAGCCGGTGAGGCTCCCGTCGGGCCGGCGATCGAAGCCGCGCTCGTCGAAGCGGAAGGCGAGATCCGGGCTCCACCCATCCCAGCGCCCATTGCCATTGACGTCCCAGCCCGCGGGGACCTGCTCCAGCGTCCTCGCGAGGAGGGGCGAGCCATCCGCGGCGAGGTAGTTGTCCTCCCGGACGTAGGCGAGGATCTCCTCATCCGGGATGGTCGCGATGGCCTGGCGCCGATCCACGAAGAGGTTGGTCCACGGGTTGCGCCGCGCCACCAGCGGGAGGGAGAAGTCGAGCTGCAGCGCGGCGTCGTCGACGTAGTTGGGCGGCCGCGAGCTCTGGTGGCACACGAAGCACGGGTTGTGCGTGCGCCCCTGCTCGTCCCGGGTCTTCGTGTAGCACTGCGGTGGGATGTACGGGGTGCGGTGCGAGAGCGCCTCGTTCCGCAGCTCCCACTGCGCGATCCCGGCGTCCTGGGGGGAGCTCGGGGTGCCCGCATCCGGGGAAGGAGCCTCGGCGCGGCGGCACGCGGAGGCGGCGAGGAGGAGCGACAACGGCAGCAGGCAGGCGCGCGGCGACATCAAGGCGGGGAGGGCTCCGGCGGGTGCCGCGGAGGGAGCGCCTCCGCGGCCTCGTTTTCTCTACGGGGACCAGCGCCCGGGCCGTCACGAGGACAGCCCGGGCCTGGCGGCTACTTCAGCGAGGGGAACGGTCCGAGGACGCCCACCCAGCTCTCGGCGCCGGTCGCCTCGGGATCATTCACGTGGCCCGTGTCGCTCTCGCCGTAGGGGTGCTGGATGACGCTCATGAGGTAGCCGTAGCCACCCAGGTCCGGGTACCAGGCCGGAGAGGTCGTCTCCGCGCCATAGGGCGTGGTGAGGATGCGAGTGAGCTTCCGGGTGACGAGGTTGTAGGACCAGATGGCGTCGTTCTGGTGGCCGCTGCCGGTGTCCTCGCCGATGACCAGCGTGTTGTAGCCGGGCAGGAAGGCCAGGTTGTCCGGGTTGGCGACGCCGGTCACGCTGCACGTGTTGCCCGCGTAGGGGCTGCCCGCGACATAGGTCATGGGCACGCCCACGACGACGGGGTACCAGTTGAGGGGCGCGTAGTTCGACACCAGCTTGCCGTCGGCGTCCGTGTAGGGGCCGACGTTGAGGGCGAAGACACCGCCGCACAGGTTGGTCGCCACGTTGATGTGGTCATCCCCGCCCGGCTGCGGCCCCATGCCCTTGGAGATCTCGCTCAGGGAGATGTAGAGCGTCTTCCCGTTGGGATCATAGGTGATGCCCTCTTCCTTGTTCAGCTCGGTGGTGGCGCCCAGGTAGTTGGCGTAGCGGCGCGTCTCGAGGCGGGAGGCGGCCAGCTCCATGCCGGCCTTGAGCCGGAGGCACTCGAGCGTCACCGAGTTGGCGCCGCGCACCGGCTTGAAGCCGGCCGTGGGGCAGGCGTCGGCGTTCGGGGCCTCCGTCTCGAAGATGTCGGCGAAGGTGACGCGCGGGGCGCTGCCCGCCGGGTGGAGCAGCGCGCGGACCTCGTCGCTCGTCGCGTGGCCCAGGCTGATCCAGTCGATGTCGGCGGTGAAGTTCGGTCCGCCGGCGGGGCTCGTCTGGTAGGCGCGCATGGCATAGAGCGTGCCCGCGCTCAGATCACCCGCGGTGTCCGCGATGAACATGAAGAGGCCCACGTTCGCGCCGTCGTCGGTGATCAGGACGGTCTTGTTGTCCGGCATGACGAAGGGCACCTCGATCGAGTGGCGCCCCATGGCGTAGTGCTTCTTCACCGTCGCCGTCCCGTTGCCATCCACGGCGGCCTCGACGGCGAAGCCGCTGAAGTAGGGCGAGAACGCCGAGAGGAAGTCGTTGAAGTCCCCATCCGGCACGCCGTCCATGTCGGCGTCCGTGGTGTCCACGCCAAAGTACTGGGCGGCGAGCTTGAACTCGGGGAAGGTGGGGGAGGAGGCCAGGTTCTTCAGGTCGGCCCAGCTGGTGCGCTCCTGGAGGAAGCGGGCGTCCACCGGGAACTCCTCGGAGGCCAGGTGCGTGCCCCAGGGAGACTTCGAGCCGGCGCAGGAGTACCAGAAGCCGTCGATGGGCGTCATGTCGAGGGACTTCGTGGAGACCGCCGAGAGCGCGCCGGTCGCCGGGTCCTGGTTGATGCTCGTGACGAACATCGCGGCGGGGATCGACTCGGTCGAGCTGACCATGAAGATCTTGCCGTCGGCCTGGAGGAAGGAGGTGTAGTCGTGGGCGGTGGAGACCACGATCTTGCCCGCGTCATCGCGCAGGGGCTGGCCGGAGGCGGCCTGCAGGACGTTGAGGCAGGTGGACGGGCTGTTGACCAGATCGCACTGGCGCTCGGGCCGGGCGGGATCCTGGTTGCCACGCAGCAGCGTGTTGAAGCCGATGGAGCGCTCGGTGCCGTTGACGTTGACCTTGCTGGAGGCGCGGACGGTGTTCTTCTCCGCGCGGGTCCGAGGGAAGCCCACGTCCTCAAAGGAGAGCCACTTGAGGCCGTCTCCCTGGGGGCCCTCGGGGCCCTGGGGGCCGTCGGCGCCGGTGTCACCGGTGGGGCCCTGGGGGCCGTCGGCGCCGGTGTCACCGGTGGGGCCCTGGGGGCCGTCGGCGCCGTTGGCACCCGGGTCGCCCTTGTCCCCGGTACATGAAGTGAGCGCGAGGGCGCCTGCGAGCAGGACGGCCCGGACGGAGCGATCCGTTCGAATCTGAGTCATTGCGATGAGCTCCTCTACCGGATTGGAGAGGGTGGGGAGGCTATCCGGTGAGGCGCACTCTCTGGAATCCAGGTGGCGGCTTTTTGATGGTCTTGTCATTTCTTCGTGACGACAGAGCCGGGGGCGGATCTCACCCACGCTCGCCCGGGGCCGGTGGCTGCTGCGTGCGGCGCTCGAACATGAACGCGCTGGTGCGCGTGCTGGCGGCCAGCTCCTTGACCTTCTTCTTCAGCGAGGCCGCCAGGCCGGAGAGTGACGCCGGGTGCAGGCCGTCGCCCATCTTCCGGCTGTCCAGCGCCGCCAGGCTCAGCGTCACCGGCGCCACCTGCACGCTCGTGCCCTTGCGATCCGTGGCCTCGAAGTAGCCGCGCTCCAGATCCCCCGCGTCGAACAGCGAGCGCTTCTCCTCATCGAAGCGCCGGCAGATGGACTCGAGCGCCGCGGGCTTCACCTCACCCGGACACACGATCACGAAGTCGTCCCCGCCCACGTGCCCCAGCTGGCTCCCGGACGGCAGCAGGTGCAGGCTCTCCGAGAGCACGCGGGCCGTGAGCCGGATGAGCTTGTCCCCCTGCGGGAAGCCGTAGTGATCGTTGTACTCCTTGAAGTGATCCAGATCCGCGTAGATGACCGTGAACCCGGGGCCCTGGAGCGCCTGTCGGATCCACCGCTCGATCATCCGGCTCCCCGGCAGGTGCGTGAGCGGGTTGGCCCCCGTGGCCGCGCGCACCTCCAGCTCCGTGGCCCGGGCGATGAGCTGCTTCATCGTCACCGTGCCCAGGAAGCGCCCCTGCGCATCGATCACCACCACCGGATCATAGAGGGCCTCCGGCGCGCGCTCCATGGCCACCTTCGCCAGCGCCGTGATGGCCAGGGTGTCCTCCACCGCCAGCGGGCGCTCGTTGAATGCCAGCTCCGAGGATTGCCGTGTCACCAGCGCCCGAGGCTTCTCGCCCTCGACGATCACCACGTGATCCATGCCCGGCGTGCGGCTGAAGAGCCGCTCCAGCTCCTCGCTCGGCATCCCCGCATCCACGCAGAGGCGGCGGATGACGATGCCGCCCACGGTCTCGTCGTCCTCGTGCTTCTGGGCGTGGAGCTCACGGATGGCGTCGCGGCGGCGCAGCTCGAACTCCTGGGAGGGGCGAGGCGGATCGCTCGCCGGGCGCGCCACCAGGAAGCCCTGCGCGTGGCGCAGGCCCAGGCGCAGGAGCACGGCCAGCTCGTCCCAGCTCTCCACGCCCTCGGCGATGAGGGTGCTGTCCACGCTGGAGGCGAAGGCGACCAGGGACTTCACCAGGTGCTGCCGGTAGCCGTGCCGGTGGATGTCCCGCACGAGCGCCTGATCCAGCTTGATGAAGTGCGGCGCGCTGTGCACCAGCGTCACCAGCCCCGAGTGTCCCGCGCCGAAGTCGTCCAGCGCGATGCCGAAGCCGTGGCCCATGTACTGGCGCGTGAGCCGCTGGAGCTGCTCCGAGTCCGCGAAGGTGCTCGTCTCGGTGATCTCCAGGACGATCTGGCGAGGGCTCATCCCATGGCGCGCGAGCAGCTCCAGCGTGGAGCCATCTCCGAAGCGCGGATCGCTCAGCACGTCCGGCCCCACGTTGAGGAAGAAGGGGACGCGCCGCTCCTCGATCGGCAGGCGGGAGATGCGCCGGACGGCCGCCGTCCAGCACGCTCGCTCCAGCTCCCAGGAGACGCCCTCCACCCGGGCCCTGCTGAAGAGCACATGCGGCGCCTGCGCGGGGCCCATCCCCCGGGAGAGCACCTCGTACCCGATGGCCTCTCCGGTCATCAGGTCCACGATGGGCTGGAAAACGGAGGCGATTCGAGGCTCATCACCGTTCCAGAGCCAGGCAGGTGGCTCGGCGGCACCGCTGGGCGGGGACAGGCTCATGCCTGGAAGATGTAACGGATGCCTCTGACCGCCCCACGCCTGCCGGGTGAGCGCCGCGCAACAAACCTGTGCCGGGAGCGTTGCGGCCGAGCGCTGGAGTGTTCGGTATGCAAAGCAAGGCCGTGAGCGGGCGCTCGCTTCCCAGGCCCGCCTGCCGGGGCCCGTGAGCTCCAGCTCCTGGAGTGGGGATCAGGACTCGCGCTGGGGCAGCGAGGTGCTGGAGGCCTGTGGGGCTTCGCTGATCGGAGAGACCGGGGCCATGCTCTCCGCCGCCGAGGGGGCCATGGGCGGAGGCTCGGTCTGGGCGAGCGTCGCCTGGGCCGCCACCGCGTCCATCATCTGACCCTCCTCGAGCTGGGAAGTGGAGAGCGCCCGGAAGCGGCGGGTCAGCGCCGAGAGCTCCGCGGCCTTCATCTGCGCGTGCCCGCTGCGCAGCGACAGCAGCGCCACGCGGGCCCGATCGAGCTGTGCCACCTGCGCCCGCAGCCGCGCGAGGATGCGCTCCCGGCGCTGCTTGAGCTCTCCCAGCCGCTCCATCTCCTCGCCCAGCGAGGCCGCGGCGGACTCGAGCTGCCTGCGCGCCACCGCGTCAGTGCTCGCCTTCGCGGCCCGGAGCAGCTCTTCCCGCTCGGTCTGGAGCTCCGTCTGGGCGCGCTCCTCGAGCTGGGTCTCCACGTCCGCCCACTCCGAGGCCAGCTCCACGGCGTCTCGCGTCATCTTCGCCAGCGTCCGGGCCAGCTCCTCGCGGGCAGGCTCACGGGGGAGCTGCGCCAGCGACTGGCCGCACTGCCGATAGAGGGTCAGCGCCCGCTGGGCCAGGGTGTGGAAGTCGCCCGAGAGCCGGGGCAGCAGCTCCTCGCAGCGGGCCTCCACGGGATCCGAGGCGAGCGCCAGGTGCGCGGCCACGGAGCTGAGCCCCACGAAGAGGCCGACGATCGCGCCGGCCGCGCTCGCGGCCAGGAGCACCGGGGTGGCCAGTTCCGCCAGCCGCGTGGCGAGGATGCGAGCCACCTCCACGCCGCCCAGGGTGAGCCCGGCGCACAGGCTCGCGCCGAGCAGGTAGTTGATGAGGGTGGGGCGCCGCTCGCCCACCTGGCCCTCCTCGCCGCGCTCGTTGAGGTGGGCACGGACCAGCAGGGCCCCGGCCGCCGCGGCGCTCAGGCCCGCGGTCCACGCGGGGGCCATGCCCAGGGCGTAGGGCAGGGCGGGCAGCAACACGCCCAGGCCCGAGAGCAGGAGGCGATCCCACCTGTCCCCTCGCGCCACGGCCAGCACGGTGCCGGCGATGACGAGGTAGGCCAGGGGCAGGGGCCATCCGACCTTGAGCGTGGCCAGGTGCAGCAGGCCGGCGCCGGCTCCGGCGGCGAGGGCGCGGGAGACATTTCGCTCGAAAGCTTCGCGGTGGTGGAGCTGCAGGACTGTGGCGGACATCGGGACTCCGACGCGGCGAGCGAGAGAAAGGTTCCCCCTGGAACGCATGGGGGAATAAAAAGGTCTTTGGATGACGACCTCCGCCTTCCCCAAGACGATGCGAGCGCTGTGCCTGACGGCCTACGACGGTCGGCCGGAGTCGCTGCAGGTGACGGAGATGCCCGTGCCGAAGCCCGCGGCGGGGCAGGTGCTGGTGCGAGTGGCGGCCGCTCCCATCAACCCCTCGGATCTGATGTTCGTTCGTGGACTCTACGGGGTGAAGAAGGCGCTGCCCGCGGTGCCGGGCTTCGAGGGCAGCGGGACGGTGGTGGCGGCCGGGAGCATCGCGGGGCGGCTCCTGGTGGGGCGGCGGGTGGGATGTGTGCCGGCGCCAACCATGGACGGGACGTGGGCCGAGTACGTGGTGGTGCCGCTGGGGCAGTGCATCCCACTGCTGCCGCGGATCAGCGATGAGCAGGGCGCCAGCTTCTTCGTCAACCCGTTCTCGGCGTGGGCGCTGATGGAGCTGGCGCGCCGGGGGAAGCACCGGGCGTTGGTGCAGAGCGCGGCGGCGAGCACGCTGGGGCGCATGCTGCAGAAGCTGGCGCGCAAGGAGAAGCTCACGCTGGTGAACGTGGTGCGCCGGGCGGAGCAGGAGGAGATGCTGCGCAAGCTGGGGGCGGAGCACGTGGTGAACAGCAGCGAGCCGGAGTTCGCGGAGCGGCTGCGGCTCATCTGCCACGAGCTGGGGGTGACGCTGGCGTTCGACGCGGTGGCGGGGCCGATGACGGGGCAGCTGGCCGGGGCGCTGGTGGATGGGGGCACGGTGATCGTCTACGGCGGCCTCTCCGAGCAGGAGTGCCGCATCCACCCGAAGGAGTTCATCTTCCACCGCAAGAAGGTGGAGGGCTTCTGGCTGTCGGAGTTCTTCAAGGGGCGCTTCGGGAAGGATCAGCTCCGGGCGCTGGTGGAGGTGCCCACGCTGCTGGGCAAGGATCTCGAGACGCCCATCCGCGCGAGGCTGCCGCTGGAGTCCGCGGGGGAGGCGCTGAGCATCGCCGCCTCGGACATGACGGCGGGCAAGGTGCTCTTCACGCCGAACGCCACGAAGCGCTGAGCGCTCAGCTCTTGGTGCGGGAGATGGGGCCGACCTTGCCCTTCGTCACCTTCAGGTAGTCCGCCGGGGATAGGAGGATCTGCGTCCCCCGCACGCCCGCGGACACCGAGATCACGTCGTACAGCTCCACCAGCTCGTCCACGAAGACGGGGTACTCCTTCTTGCCGCCCAGCGCCGTCACGCCGCCTCGGATGTAGCCCGTCAGCGGCTGCAGCTCCTTGAGCGGCACCGTGTCCACCTTCCGGTCCCCGCTCAGCTTCGCCAGCGCCTTCAGATCCAGCTCCGCATCGGCCGCCACCACCGCCATGATCACCCCGCTGCGATCCCCCCGCGCCACCAGCGTCTTGAAGACCTGCTCCGGCGGCAGCCCCACCTTCGCGGCGACCGTCTCCGCGGAGAGATCCTCCGGATCCACCTCGTACTCGCGCAGCTCGTACTGGATGCCGAGCGTGTCCAGCAGGCGTGCGGCGTTCGTCTTCACGGCGTCACATCCCCAGGGCCTGCGAGGCTGCCTTCACCCGCGCCAGCGCCTCCTCGGGCGTGGCGCCCACCGCCGACAGGTGCCCCATCTTCCGGCCCTTGCGCGCGTCTCGCTTGCCGTACAGGTGCAGCCGGACGCCCGGCATCGCCAGCACCTGCTCGAAGCGGGGGCCACCCTCGCGCAGCCACAGATCGCCCAGCAGGTTCACGATCGCCGCCGGGCGCACCACCTCCACCGAGCCGAGCGGCAGGTTGCACACCGCGCGCACCGCCTGCTCGAACTGGCTGGTGAGGCAGGCCACCTCCGTCGCGTGGAAGCTGTTGTGCGGACGCGGCGCCAGCTCGTTCACCAGCAGCCGCCCATCCTTGAGCAGGAACAGCTCCACCACCAGCAGCCCCTCCACCTGGAGCGCGTTCGCCAGGCCACGGCCGATCTCCATGGCACGCGTAACCACCTCCGGAGGCAGCGGTCCGGGCAGCAGCGACCACGCGAGGATCCGCTCCTCGTGATGGTTGAAGGCAGGCGGATACACCACCGTCTCGCCTCGCGGGCTGCGCGCCACCAGCACCGACAGCTCGGCCTCCAGGTCCAGCGCGGCCTCCGCCACCACCGCGCGCTCGCCCAGCTCGCGCCACGCCTGGGCCGCCTCCTTCGCGGCCTTCACCTGCACCTGTCCACGCCCGTCGTAGCCACCCTCGCAGGACTTCACGAAGCACTTCCCGCCCAGCGCCTCCACCGCCGCGCCGAGCTCCACCGCGCCGCCCAGCTCGCGCCACGGGCCCAGCGGGAACCCGCTCTTCGCCAGCCACGCCTTCTGCCGCCCGCGGTGCTGCACCATCTCCAGCACCGCGGCCGAGGGGCGCAGCGGCACATGCTCGGCCACGGCCCGCAGGGTGGGCAGGGGGATCTTCTCGATCTCCAGCGTCACCACATCACAAGCGCGCGCGAGCTGGGCCGCGGCCTTCGCGTCACCGAAGTCGGCCGTGTAGCACTGATCCACCACCCAGCGCGCCGGGCACGCCGGATCCGGATCCAGCGCCTGCACCTGGAAGCCCAGCGTGCGCGCCGACAGCGCCATCATCCGGCCCAGCTGCCCGCCGCCCAGGATGCCGATCGTCCCTCCAGGCAGGATGGTCTTCACGAGAGCTCCCGATCCCGCAGCACCTCGTCGGTGCGGGCCTGACGCCAGGCGGCCAGCCGCGCGCGCAGCTCCGGGTACTTGAGGGCGAGGATGGAGGCGGCGTGCAGCGCGGCGTTGGCCGCCCCCGGCTTGCCAATGGCCTGCGTCCCGACAGGCACCCCCTTGGGCATCTGCACGATGGACAGCAGCGCGTCGAAGCCGTTGAGCACCGTGGTGGGCATGGGCACCCCCAGCACGGGCAGCAGCGTCTTGCTCGACACCATGCCGGGCAGGTGGGCGGCGCCTCCGGCCGCCGCGATGATGACCGACAGCCCCCGAGCCTCCGCCGTGGACGCGTACTCCATCATCCAGTCCGGCGTGCGGTGGGCCGACACCACCCGCACCTCGTGGGGAATGCCCAGCTCGGTGAGGATCTCGATCGCCGGGCGCAGGTGCTCGAGGTCGCTCTTGCCGCCCATGATGACCCCGACCCAAGGGGTGTCCGCGCTCGCCATGCCTGTCGCGCCTCCTGTGTACGCTCCCGCCGAAGGCAGGAGGAACGCGGAGATAGGGCCGGGGGATTCCACCGGTCAACCGGAGAATCGCGCCCCCTCAAATGCAGAGGGCCCCGCCGTCGCCAGCGGAGCCCTCGCCCGGGTGCCTGCCGGGGCGCCCTGTTCAGCTCAGTACGTGGAGCCCAGGCGCCCGAAGTCCTTGAGCGCCTTCGCCTTGGACTTCTTCACCGCCGTGTTCACCTGCTCCGCGCTCTGCGCCTGCTCGTACTCTTCGTAGGCCGCCTGCTGCTCGGCCATGTCCGCGGCCACCGCCGGAGCGCCCGCCACCGAGGCCGCCTCGTTGAACATCACCTGGTTCTGCTGGATGAGCTGCCGGGCCTCGTCCCGGCGGCCCACCTTCAGGGCCTCCGCGGCCTTCTGGAGGTTGGCCGCGCTGCGCGCACGCACCGCGAACACCGTGGCCTCCTTGTCCTGCCGCGCCGCCACCTCCTCGTGGCGGTCCGTCACCATCGCCGACAGGCTGGCCGCGCTCTCCACCGTCCCGTTCTTCAGCAGATCCGTGTACGCCAGCTTCAGCCCCGTCACGCTCACCGCCTGGCCCACGGCCGCGCCCCTCACCGTCACCCGCGCCACCACGCGCTCCGTCTGCCCCGCGGAGAAGTCCGGCATCGCCACGCGCACCGTGCTCCCGGCCTGGTGGGCCCGGTAGCCCAGCACCTCGCCCAGCGTCACGCCCGCGGGCAGCTCGAAGGACAGCTCCACGTTGCGCGCCACCTGCGTGGTGGCCTGCTGCAGATCCTTCTGGAAGATGTTGGCCAGCCGGGCCGCGTCCTCCAGGAAGCCGTACGCGCCCGCGCCGTACTCGGCGAACGCCTGCATCAGGTCCTCGTTGAAGTCCGTGCCCACGCCGAGGGAGCTCACCGTGACGCCCTCGGCGCGGATGTCCTTCACCACGCGCTTGAGGCGCTCCTCGTCCGTCACCCCCTCGGTGGGCTGCCCGTCGCTGATGAGGATGATGCGGTTGACCTGGTACTGGCTGCGCGCGGTGTTCACCTGGTGCTGCCCCGTCGTCAGGCCCGCGCTGATGTTGGTGCCGCCCTCGTCCCAGATGCCCTCGATGTACTCCAGCATCCGCGCCCGGTTGGAGGCGGTGGCCGGCATGCTCGGCAGGCTCTTCACGTCCGAGCCGTAGTGGACGATGGCCAGCCGATCCTCCTCCCGCATCAGCCCCACCAGGTGCCGCGCGGCCTGCTTGGCCTGCGCCAGCTTGTAGCCGCTCATGGAGCCGGACCGGTCAATCACCAGCGCCAGGTTCACCGCGCTGCGCCGCGAGCCCGGCACCTCCGCCCCCGTCACGTCCACCGTGACGAACTCATCCGTGCTCCCCGGCGTGATGTACGGGTGCGACAGCCGGCTCGTCATCGTCAGCGAGCCATTCGAGGCGCTGGCCGGAGGTGTAGGCGGAGGAGGGGGAGTGGGGGGAACGGGGGTGGCGATGTGGGGCGTGGGCGGCGGGGGAGGGGACACCACGCGCGGCATACCCAACACCAGGGCCACGAGCGCGAGCGCGCCGGCCAGGGCCAGGAAGGTGAACGTCTTGTTCATGGGCAGGGCTCCTTGAAATCAGCAGGCCCTGCTAGGACGAATGGCGCGCGAAAAAGGTCTAAAGGGCCCCGCGCCAGTCTCTCAGCCTTCCGACAGCGCGGCCAGCCGGCCCGCGCAGAAGTAGGGAGAATTCGTCTCTCCGAAAGTCTGCCGGTAGGCGACGGGATCATCTCGCTTGAGGCGCTCCAGCGAGGCCTGGTCCAGCAGCAGCGAGCGGCAGATCATCCGATTCTTCACATCCTCGCTGGCGTCCGCATCCGTCACCTCGCAGTCCCCGTCGCTGCCCTCCACGCACTCGTTGCTGCAGTAGCCCTGGGCGGCGGCGTTCGGATCCGGATCCCGCGGAGACTGCGCGTCCCGGACACAGATCAGATCCTCGCAGTCCGTGGCCCCGAAGGAGATGAAGTCCTGGTTGGGGGCGATCTCGCTCTCGAGCACGGGCTTGGAGCCGATCCCCTGCGCTTGCTCCTCCGGGGTGGGCTTCTTCACCAGGGTGCACGGCTTGCCCAGCTGCGTGGTGACCTCGCATCCGCTGGCCAGCAGGGCGACACTCAGGAAGACGACCAGACGCGCAGACATGAGCGACATGCACCTCTCGTGATGAGGAAGGCGGTGGGATGGGAAGGCTAGCACAGCGGCTCGTCCTGCCAACCCGTCCCGGTGAAGGTGCCAGGGGCGGAATTGTTCAGGAACGACGCAGGGATAGCTGGAGAGCAGGCGAGCGCGGATGGGTTGCTGGGCATGGAGCGGCACGGATAGGATGCGCGGGCCGTTGACACTCCGAAATCTTCCCGGGCGACTCTTCGCCCCTCCACCACGGAGCCTCCGGAAGTGAATCGCCTCCAGGCAACCCTGCTCGCGCTGTGCCTCTGGCCCGCGTTGGCGCTCGCCCAGATCGACCCAGAAAGCATGGGGCTCGATCTGACGGGTGATGACGCCAACAAGACCGAGGAACAGCAGCCCGAAACCACCGAGTCCACTCCACCCGCCGAGTCCACCCCACCCGCCGAGGCACCTTCCACGCCTGCGGCCACCGCGGCCCCGGAGGCCCCCGCGCCCCAGGAGCTGCTGTCGACGGACATCACCCAGGAAGACCGGGTGAAGAGCGTCCAGCGCAAGGTCTACCTGAAGAAGGGCCGCACCGAGTTGAGCGCGCTGGCGAGCTTCTCCATCAACGATCCGTACTACTCCAAGCTGGGCGTCACGTTCCGCTCGGCGTACTACTTGGCGGACACGCTGGCGATCTCGACGCGATACTCCTACATGCGGGTGCTGCCGTCGGATGACGTGCGCACCGCCAAGCGTACCTTCCAGAGCCGCATCTACCACTCGGTGCCGCAGCATGTCGGCATGGCGGACGTGGAGTGGGCGCCGCTCTACGGCAAGGTGGCCTTCCTCAACTCCATCCTCCACTTCGACGGCTACCTGCTGGGCGGCGCGGGCGTGGTGTGGACGCAGACCTCCTCGCTGGAGGGCCGCACCTTCAACGTCGCCGCCGATCTGGGCCTGGGCATGCGCTTCGTTGCCAAGGACTGGCTGGCGGTGAACGTGGCCCTCATCAACACCTCCTACGTCGATCAGCCGCTGGGCACCAGCAAGGGTGCCATCCAGAACATCATGACCGTCAATGCTGGCATCTCCTGGTTCTTTCCCATGCGCTCCACGGGAAAGGAGGGCGAGTGATGCGTGCCTTGGGACTGCTGGTGCTGCTCTGGCTGGTGCCCGTGGTGGCGCTGGCGCAAGCCCCCGCGTCTGATCCCACGCCCGCCCCCGCCTCGGGCTCCTCCGAGTCCGAGGCCGGTGACGTCTCCGAGGTGGACAAGGATCGCATGGGGCCGCTGCGCGAGCGCATCCGCCCCGTCTCCGGCCACCTCTTCCTCAAGAAGGGCCGGTTCGAGTTCAGCCCCTCCGCCACCCTCTCCCTCCGGGATGCCTTCTTCCGCAAGTACATCCTGGGCGCCACGATCACCTACCACCCGCTGGAGACGCTCGGGGTGAGCCTGCGCGCCGGCTACTCCATCCCCACCGTGGCCGGGGCGGCGCAGATCTGCGACTTCACCGGGGGCGGTGAGGGCGGCGTCACCCGCGGCTGCAGCGCGCCCACCTTCGAGGCGCTGGATGGCAGGGCCCCCGGTCAGATCTCCCTGCTGGGAGGGGTGGACGTGCAGTGGGCGCCCATCTACGGGAAGATCTCCCTGCTGGCCGAGAGCTTCGCCCACTTCGACATGTACGGGATCCTCGGGGCCTCGGTGGTGCAGTACCGCGGGCCGCCCGATCGCGACGCCAACGGCAACCCCCTGGGCGCCAGCAAGTCCCGGATGACGGGGGGCGGGAACGTGGGCGTCGGCCTGCGCTTCTTCCTCAACCGGTACATGACGCTGCGCACCGAGGTGCGCGATCTCATCTACGTCGAGAACGCCGAGCCGGAGAACAGCCTCCGCAACCAGCTCCTGTTCGAGCTGGGCTTCTCCTTCTTCTTCCCCACTGCCCTCCCCGAGTCATGATCCGCTCCCTCCGACTTGTCCGCTTCGCGCTCCTCGGGCTGCTGCTCGCCTGGGCCACGCCGGCCCCGGCGCAGAGCTTCGAGGGCCTCGATTCGTCCAGCTCCAAGAAGAAGAAGAAGCGTGGCGGCAAGTCCTCCGCCAAGAAGAAGAGGATCCGCGGCAAGAAGCACGTCGAGGAGCCGCCCGCGGAGACCACGCCCCTGACGGCGACGCCGGCGGAGACGCCCGTGGTGCCAGCGGAGACGGCCGCGCCCGCGGGGCCCGACGCGCCCACGCCCTCGCCCGCCACGGCGCCTGATCCCATCTCGGCGCCCACCACGCCCGCGCCGGCGGAGCAGCCGGCCGGCGGCTTCGGGCTGGATCTCTCCGGCGATGCGCCCAAGGGCAACGGGCAGACGATGACGTTCGATGCGGTGGACGTGTCCGGCAAGTCGGCGGATCGCCAGCGGCTGGACGTGGCCGTGTCGCTCTTCAAGAACGATGAGTACGAGCAGGCCGCCATGGCCGCCTACGAGCTCATCAAGGACCCGAAGCTGGCGGGCCTCCACACGGAGGCCCGCTACGTGGTGGCCAAGTCCCTCTACCGCATGGGCCTGTACCACTCGGCGCTGGGCGAGTTCTCGAAGATCCTCGCCGTGGGGCCGCAGACGAAGTTCTTCAAGACCAGCCTGGAGTGGCTCTTCTTCATCAGCCGCAAGACGAAGAACGAGCAGGTGATCCTCGACGAGATCGCCCGCTACGCCAACCACGAGTTCCCCGAGAAGTTCCGCAACGAGTTCCGCTACCTGCTGGCGCGCTACCACTTCGTGCGCGGCCGGGCGCTGGACCAGGTGGGGCAGCCGGATCAGGCGGACAGGAGCTTCGACGAGGTGAAGCGGCTGACGGCGATGATCCCGCGCATCGATCCGTTCTACCCGCGGGCCAAGTACCTGGAGGGCCTGTCCTACTTCCGCAACGGCAGCAAGCAGCGGACGGCGGACGCGCGGCGCGGGGACACCAACATGGTGTCCGCCATCGAGGCGATGAAGGAAGTGGTCCGCCTGACGCGAGTCGGCACCGGCAAGACGGCCGAGCAGGCCAGCCTGGATCAGTCCCTGCGCGAGCTGGCCTTCATGCAGCTGGCGCGCACCCACTACGGGATGCAGCAGAACCGCTTCGCCATCTTCTACTTCAACAAGATCGAGCGCGGCACCACGCAGTGGCTGGAGTCCATGTTCGAGGCCAGCTGGGCCAACTACCGCGTGGGCCAGTACGAGCAGGCGCTGGGCAACCTCATCACCCTGTCCTCGCCCTTCTTCCGCGAGGAGTACTTCCCCGAGGCGCTCATCCTCAAGGCCGTCATCTATTACGAGAACTGCCGCTACCGTGAGTCCTCGCTCATCCTCCAGGACTTCGAGCGCACCTACCTGCCGGTGCACGATCAGCTGGAGCTGCTGGTGAAGAAGGACATGGACGCCAGCGAGTACTACAGCGTGCTCGCCGAGGTGCAGAAGAAGAACAAGGACGGCGCGGAGAAGAGCGCCACGGACGTCATCCTCGAGCGCATCCTCCGGCTGGCGCTGACGGATCAGGACCTGAAGAAGACCAACGACTCCATCCTCGAGCTGGAGGCGGAGCTGGACGCCTTCGGGGAGAAGGGCGACACCTTCAAGTACTCGGAGCTCTCCAAGGAGCTGCTGGAGGGGCTGAAGGTGCAGCGCACCTCGCTGATCGGCAAGGCCGGCATCATGTCCAAGGGCAAGCTGGAGACGGAGCTGATCGCCCTCAAGCAGCTGCTGGCCAACGGCCTGCGCATCAAGTTCGAGACGACGTCGAAGGAGAAGGAGTTCCTCGAGGAGCAGCTCAAGGCGGGCGGCAAGACGGCCATCGTCAAGAAGTACAAGTACACGGTGGCCGTGGCGGATGATCAGCTCTACTGGCCCTACGAGGGCGAGTACTGGCGAGACGAGCTGGGCACCTACCAGTACACGCTCACCAAGGGCTGCATCGAGCGTGACACGGCCAACCGGGACATCCAGGCGAGCGAGTCGTCGTCGCTCTAAGCGGGGGGTATGGAGGAGGGACCCGCCCGGCGCGCCTCACTGCGCGTCGTCTTTGGAATCGTCACGCTGGACCTCATCGGGTTCGGGATCCTCATCCCGCAGCTCGGAGTGTACGGGGTGAAGTTCGGGGCCTCGCCCTTCACGGCGGGGCTCCTGCTCTCCGTGTATTCGCTGATGCAGCTGCTCTTCGCCCCGCTGCTGGGGCGGCTGTCGGATCGCTACGGCCGGCGGCCGGTGCTGCTGCTGAGCCTGGCCGGCTCCATGGCGAGCTATCTGCTGTTCGCCTTCGCCTGGTCGCTGCCGCTGCTCTTCATGGCGCGCATCCTGGACGGGGTGAGCGGCGGCAACATCGCCACCGCGCAGGCGTACGTGGCGGACATCACCCGGCCGGAGGAGCGCGCGCGGGGCATGGGCCTCATCGGCGCGGCGTTCGGCCTGGGCTTCGTGCTGGGCCCGGCCCTGGGCGGGGTGCTGGGTGCCTGGGGCGGCAACCTCGCCATCGGCCTGTTCGCCGCGGGGCTGGCGGGGCTCAACCTGGTGTTCACCTTCCTGTTCCTGCCCGAGTCCCGTCCGCCGGGCGGCCCCGTCACGGCCTCGCACCGCACCCTGCGGGGGGCGGCCACCGCGCTGCGGCTGCCGGTGGTGGGCCTGTGTCTGCTCCTCATCCTCGTGTTCACCACCGCCTTCGCGCAGATGGAGGGCACCTTCTCGGTGTACCTGCTCTCGCGCTTCCTCTCCTCGGGGCCGGTGCCGCTGGAGGGGGGGCTCTTCTTCCTCTCCGCCCGCGCCACGCCGGAGATGCTGGCCCAGGCCAGCCTGCGCACCGGGGCGCTCTTCGTGGTGGTGGGGGTGCTGTCCGCCGCCCTCCAGGGGGGCCTGATCCCCCGCCTGCTCCCGGCCGGACGCCGGGCCACGGAGGGCTACCGGCCGGTGCGGGAGGGGTGGCTGCTGGTGGCGGGCTTCGCGGTGACGGCGGTGGGGCTGGCCCTGCTGCCGCTGGCTTCAGGGTACGGCTGGCTCTTCCCGGTGATGGGGCTGCTGGCGGTGGGCTCGGCCGGCGCCAACCCGGCCCTGTCCACCCTGGTGTCCCTCCATGCCCCGAAGGATCGGCTGGGCGCAGTGTTGGGTAGCTATCAGGCCTTCGGCTCGCTGGGGCGCATCCTCGGCCCGGCGCTGGGCGGCTGGCTCTTCGCCCGGTTCGGGCCCGGGGTGCCCTATGGGACGGCGGCGGCGATGATGGCCGTGGGCACCGCCCTGGCGTTGTTCCTGGTGGCCCGCGTGCGAATGCCGGGCGCGAGTGTCGGCCAAAGCTCGTAAGATAGAGGCATGGCGGGGACGCAGCCGGACATCCAGGACATCACGATCGCCTTCGATGTGATGGGGAGCGATCACGGGCCCGAAGAGGTGGTGCGGGGGGCCGCCCAGCTCTCCCTGGAGTCGCCCCACATCCACGCATTGTTGGTGGGGGACCGGGAGCTGATCGACGCGGTGCTGGCGGATACCCGGCACAGCGCCGAGCGCATCTCCGTCCAGCACACCCCCGAGTTCGTGGGCATGGACGAGAAGCCGGGCGAGGCGCTGGCGCGCAAGAAGCACGCCTCCGTGGCGGTGGCGGCCCAGCTGGTGGCGGATGGGGAGGCCCAGGCGCTCGTCTCCGCGGGCAACACCGGGGCCGGCGTGCTGGCGTGCGCGCGCCACTTCAAGCTCATCCCAGGCGTGCGCCGGGCGGCGCTGGCGGCGGTGTACCCCACGCGCGGCACGCGCGGGGCCAAGGAGGATCCGTTCTCCCTCATCCTCGACGTGGGGGCCACCGTGGAGGCCACCGCGGAGGATCTGGTCACCTTCGCGGTGATGGGCTCGGCCTACGCGCGCATCATCTCCCGCAACGAGCTGCCCAAGGTGGCGCTGCTCTCCAATGGCGTGGAGCCGCAGAAGGGGCCGCCGCGCGTGGTGGAAGCGCACGCCCGGCTGTCCACCATGAAGGGGATCAACTTCATCGGCAACGTGGAGGGCGTGGACATCCCCAAGGGCACCGTGGACGTCATCGTCACGGACGGCTTCGTGGGCAACGTGTGCCTGAAGATGCTGGAGGGCGTCCACGAGACGGTGGTGGAGCTGGCCCGCTACGCCTACAAGGAGAAGCTGCGCTGGCGCGCCGGCCTGGCCATGCTCTCCAGCGGCATCCAGCGCATCAAGGACATCACGGACTGGGAGCAGTACGGCGGCGCGCCCGTGCTCGGCTTTGATCGGATCTTCATCAAGGCGCATGGGCGCTCGAAGGCCCGCGCCATCACCAACGCGGGGAAGGTGGCCGCCAAGGCCGTGGCGCACCAGCTGGGCACCGCCATCCAGGAAGGCCTGCCGAAGTGAGCCTGCCGGACCGGATCGATCCCCGGCCTCCGCGGCGCATCTACCGCTGGGATCTGGACAAGACGTACCTGCGGACGGACTTCGACTCGTTCCGGGATCTGCTGCGCACCGCGCTGCAGAAGGCCCACGAGAAGGTGGCGGTGCCGGGCGCCTCCGCCCTCATCAAGGAGCTGGCGGCCAACGGAGACTCGCGGCTGTGCATCGTCTCCGGCAGCCCCAAGCAGATGCGGGCCGTGCTGGAGGAGAAGCTCAAGCTGGACGGGGTGAAGTGGGACGAGTTCGTCCTCAAGGACAACGTGGGCAACCTGCTGCGCGGGCGCTTCCGCGCGCTGCGGGGCCAGGTGGGCTACAAGCTGCCGGCGATCCTCGAGAGCCGGGTGAACGCCCCCATCGAGGCCGAGGAGGTGCTCTTCGGGGACGACGCGGAGGCGGACGCGTTCATCTACTCGCTCTACGCGGATCTGATCGCCGGGCGCGTGGACGAGCGCGTGCTCAACCAGGTGCTGGAGGCCGGCGGCGTCTACCCGGATGACGCGGAGCGCGTGCGCAGCGCGTGGAGGCGGATCTCCATCGCGGATCCGGTGCGGCGCATCTTCATCCACCTGGACAAGCTGACGCCGCCGGCGCACTTCGCCCCCTATGGCCCGCGGGTCGTCCCCATCTTCAACTACTTCCAGGCGGCGCTGGTGCTGCTGGCGGACGGCCACCTCACCGCGCCCCAGGTGATCAAGATCGCCGTGGAGATGGTGCAGACGGCGGGGCACAACATCATCACCCTGTCCAACTCGTTCCAGGATCTGCTCCGCCGCGGGCTGCCGCTGCAGCAGGCGGCGGTGGCGCTCTCCCAGGCGCTGGAGGGGCCCAACGGGCTGATCCAGGCCATCCGCCCGGTGCCGGACATCATCGCCGCCTTTACCAAGCGCCTGGCCGCGCTGGGCACGCCACCGGCGCCGCCGCGCCCGCAGGCCGTGGACTACGTGGCCCTCATCTCCCACGCGCTGCCGCGGACCCACAAGGACCGGAAGAAGTAGCGCCCGCACGTGGACTCACCCAACGTGCTAAACCTTACACTCATGTTTCACTGATACATCTGTTATTGCCAGTCTATCAAATCTAGCCAGAATGGGCGGGGGGACTTGTCGCCGGGAGGGGAACGGGGCCGGGGTCTCGTGAGCATGGAGCCGCGATGAAGGAGCACTCGCAGCCATGACGATCCGCGGCAAGGTGCTCCTCCTGCTGGCGGTAGCCCTCGGCCTCGTCGGGGTGATGGGGGCGGCGCTCCACGAGGGCTCCTCCCGAGGGCGGCTCATGCGCGCCTGGGAGCTCAGCGCCTATGAGCAGCGCTGCCTCATCAGCCAGCTGCGCGGGGAGGCCCTGGTGCTGCTGGACGAGCTGCGGCGGGGACATGGCTCGGGGGCGAACACGGAGGCGGTGCTGGGCCAGTCCCGGCGGCGGATGGGCTCGCACCTCACGCGGCTGCGGGAGCTCGAGGAGGCGCAGGAGCGCTGGTCGGGCGTGTCGCGCGCGGAGGAGAAGGAGCACCTCCTGCGGATGAATCGGGCGCTGATGCTCTGGGCCGAGCGCGCCGAGGAGCGCGTCCGGCGGGTGCCCTCGGAGCCCGGCTTGGAGGGGGCCCACCCCTGGGTGACGATCACTGAGTTCGGGCGGGACGTGGAGCCGCTCCTGGCGGCGGCCCTGGAGCTCGAGGCCGAGGAGCTGAAGGCGCTGGAGCTGCTCGTGGACGAGGGCCTGAGCCTGGGAGCGCTCCTGTCGGCCACCATCCCCATGGCCTCGCTGGGCGTGCTGCTCGTGCTGGGGCTGAGGATCCTGGTGCCGATGAACCGCCGGCTCCGCGAGCTGGTCGCGGGGGCCGAGCGCATTGGCGGCGGCGAGCTCCGGGGCTCGCTGCCGGACAGGGGCCGCGACGAGCTGAGCGCGCTGGCCCGGGCCTTCAACCGGATGGCCCAGGAGCTCTCGGCCTCCCAGGCGCGGCTGATCCACGCGGACCGGATGGCCTCGCTGGGCCGCACGGTCGCCAGCGTGGGGCACGAGATCAACAACCCGCTGACGTACGTGGTCACCAACCTCTCGTACGTGCAGGAGGCGCTGAGCCAGCCCCACTCGGGGCTCTCCGAGGAGGGGCGGCAGGGGCTGCTGGAGGCGCTGGAGGACGCGCGCAAGGGCGCCGAGCGGGTGCGCTTCATCGCCCAGGATCTCCGGTCGCTCTCCCGGCAGGACGACGCGAGCACCGGCCTGGTGGACGTGGCGGCGGTGGTGCGCGACGTGGCGAGGATGGCCTCGCACGAGCTCGAGGGGCGGGCGAGGCTGGTGGAGGACTGCGCCGGCGTGCCCCTGGTGCGGGCCAACGCGACGCGGCTGGGGCAGGTGTTCCTCAACCTGATCGTCAACGCGGCGCAGGCGATCTCCCTGGGCGACGTGGAGCGGAACGAGATCCGGGTGACGGCCCGGAGCCTGGAGCCCGGGCACATCGCGGTGGACGTGAGTGACACCGGGTGCGGCATCCCTCCGGAGAACCTGGAGCGGATCTTCGATCCGTTCTTCACCACCAAGCCGGAGGGGGAGGGGACGGGGCTCGGCCTGGCGGTGTGCCGCAACATCATCCAGTCGCTGGGCGGCGGCATCACCGTGGAGAGCGCGCCCGGCAAGGGCACCACCTTCCACATCACCTTGCCGGTGGCCTCCGCGGGCTCCCCCACGGCGCCCGCGGCGTGAGCGCGGGGGGCGCTCGAGGCAAAAAAGAAGGCGCCGCACCTCTCTTGGGTGCGACGCCTCCTGGAAACCTTCTGGACGCAGGCTGTTCAGCTCCTCCCGCGGGGAGGCTCCCTCGGGGGAGCCGCCCTACGAGAGGCTCCGCCTAGCTCCGGCGGCGGCGGAACAGACCGAGCGCCATCGCCAGCAGCGGCAGCAGGCCGCCCAGCGAGCCAGCGCCGGCGCTGCAGCCACCGTCATCCTTGGGCGGCTCCGGGATCTCCGGGGCCTTGTACACCTGGAAGCGAGCCTCGGTGGAGGCCGCGCTCACCGCGCCCGCGCCATCCTTCGCGCGAGCCACCCAGATGTACTCCACACCCGCCTCCAGATCGTTGCCGAGCTTGAAGGAGGTGTGGCCGTTGGCGCCAGCCGCGGCGTCACCGGTGACGGCCACCGCGCCCTCCGCCGTGCGGACGTCGAAGGAGTAGGTGATCGCATCACCCTCGGGATCCGCGGAGTTCTGGACGATGAGCGTCGGCTTCAGGGTGTAGATGACGGCGTCGGACGGGTTGAGCGCGACCGGCGCGGACGGCGCGTCGTTCTGCGCGTTCACCACGAACGAGCCCACCTGCCAGTCGCTGGCGCTGTACGGATCCAGCGCGCGGGCGCGCCAGTAGTAGCGCTGGTTCTCGGTCAGCGCCGCCGGCTGCCACCGGACCTTGCCATCATCGCCGGCCTGCAGGGCGGAGGACGCCTGGAGGCTCGGGCTGGTGAAGGAGGCGGCGGTGTCCAGCTCGATGACGTAGGTGAGCGCGTCCCCGTCGGAGTCCGTGGCCGCGTCAGCCACCAGCTCAGGCGTGAGCGAGGCCACCGTGCCATTGATCGACGGCTCCGCCAGCCCGGGGATGCCCGGCTCGCGGTTGGACGGACGGCCGATGAAGACCGTGAACGAGGACACCTCGCTCTGGGACGTGGCGCCGTGCGGATCCGTCGCGGTGACACGCCAGTAGTAGGTGGTGAAGGGCTGCAGGCTGGAGCCCACCGTCCACGAGGTGCTGCCCTTGGCGCCGGCGGCGATCTCGGCCGACGTCACCAGCCCCGTCGTCAGGGCGGCGTTCTCGGCCAGCTCGAACGTGTAGGTGAGGCTCGCGTCATCCACGTCCACCGCGTTGTCCACGGTCAGCACGGGCTTGTCCGTGGAGACCTGGCTGCCAGTCAGCGGCTGCGCGGCGCGCGGGGCGTCCGGCGCGTCGTTGGCCGGGTTGAACGTGATGCGCTGCACGCTGCTCCACGGGCCGACCATGTCGCCGTCCGTGGCGCGCACGCGCCAGCCGTAGACGTGATCGTCCTCCAGGTCCACCAGGTCCACGCTCTCGGTGCCGTCGGTGAAGGTGATGGAGGTCGTGGCGCCCGCGCCGTCCTGGACCACCGTCTCGTCGCGCACCTTGGTGGTGAGCGCCGCGTCGGCGAAGAGCTGGAACTGGTACCTCACGCTGGTCAGGTCACCGGCGTCAGACACGTTGAGCGTGGTGAGGGTGAGCTGCGCGGCATCCACCTTGTCGCCGGACAGCGGCCCGTTGGCCACCGCGGCCTCGGGGGTGCGCGGCCCGCCGTTCTCGTTGAGGAACTCGGCGAGGTTGCTGACGCCGTCGCCGTCCGTGTCGCCGCTGGCGTCAGCCGCCGACGTCGGATCCAGGCCGTTCTCACGCTCCCAGTTGTCGTCCATGCCGTCGTCGTCCGCGTCCAGCCACCGGGCAGTCACGGTGATGTCCGCGCTGTCGCTGGCCCCATCGTCATCCGTCGCGGTGACGGTGAAGGTGTAGGGCCTGCCGGCGCGGGTGGCCTGCCGGCGCGTGGGGTTCCACAGGACCAGGCCGTCCGCCGTCATCGTCAGGCCGGCCGGGGCGTTGGAGGCGGTGAAGGTGATCGCGTCGTTGCCGGGATCCGTGGCCGCCACGCGCAGCGCCATCAGGCTGCCCGCGGTGGCGTCCGCCGCGCCGGGGGCGCTCAGGGTCGGCGCCACGTTGTTGATGGCGACGATGATCTGCTCCTCGGCGAAGGTGTCCTCGTCCATCACGCGCACGAGCGCCGTGTACTCGCTGCCACCGGCCGGGTTGTCCCGGTAGTTGAACAGGGCGTAGGGTGTGGTGCTCGCGTAGTCGAAGTTGCCGTCCCCGTCGAAGTCCCACAGGAAGCCGCGGATCGGGTCGGCGTTGGGATCCTCGGCGCCGCTGGAGGCCGACAGATCGAAGGCCACCGCGGAGGGCTCGTCGCTGGCGCCGGACAGGTAGCGGAAGGCGAGCGGGCTCAGGATCGGCTCCGCCTCGATGATGTTCATGTCGAGCGTGCGCACCTCGGTGATGCTGCCGTCGTCGTCCACCACGCGCAGGGCGTACTGGACCTGGCCGGAGTCACGGGCGTACCGGGTGAGGTGGATCTCGCCGGCGATGTCGGTCTGCTCCTCCTCGTCCACGTCGAAGGTGACGCCGTCGTAGTCGAGGTCCCACTGGATCCGCCACGGCTTCGAGTTGTCACCCGGATCCGTGAAGACGGCCGACAGATCCAGCGTGCCACCCTCGTACAGCTCCTGGCCGCCGGCGATGCCGGTCAGCGAAGGCGTCAGGTCCGCGACGGCCACCTGCAGGGTCCGGATGTCGCTCATCACGCCGTCCTTGTCGGTGATGCGCAGCGCCACCGTGAGGTTGCCGTCGTGATCGAACATGTGGTTCAGGGCGATGTCGCCCGGGTTCATGGCGTCGGACTCGAGGTCCACCGTGAAATCGATGCCGTCGTAGTCGAAGTCCCACTGCACCTTCCAGGGCGCGTCCAGGCCCGGATCCGTGAAGGCGGAGGTCAGGGTGACGGGGACGCGCTCGGTGGCCGCGCCGGCGATGGCCACGGGAGAGAGCTCGGGCGGAACGTCCGCCACGCTGACCGTGGTCGTGCCCACTGCCGAGGCCACGCCACCATTGTCCAGCGCGCGCACGCCGACGGTGATGTCGCCGCTGGTGCGCACGACGCCGGTGACGGACACAGGGCCCTGCGCGGTGGCGATCGCGAAGAAGTCCGTGGTGAAGGCGGCACCGGCGTAGCCCGTGTCGACCTGGATCTTCCACGGGCCGCCCGTGTCGCCGTCCGCGTCGGTGAAGCTGGTGTCCACCGACAGCGTTTCACCCTCGGTCAGGTTCGCCGGAGAGGCGGTGACCGCGCCCAGCACAGGAGGCTCGCTGGGGACGATGAACGTGTACAGGTAGGCGGTGTTGTCCTCCAGCGAGGCCGTGTTGTAGCTGTGCTGAATGGCCTCGGTGGAGCTGTTCTGGACGCCGACCGACGCGCTGGCGCCCTTGTCATAGGCGCTGTCGCCCAGGGTCACGTCCAGGTAGTTGAACAGGATGTCCGGGCTGTCCTCGAAGAAGACCACCTGGAACGTCACCGGGTTGAGCGGCGACTCCTGGCGCAGATCGTAGTGGAGCACGTTGCGCCACTCCACCACGAGCTCGCGCGAGGGAGCGTTCCCCGTCACGGCCCAGAACACGTTGTTCGTGGCGGAGGGGTTCCCGGGGAAGAGGTCGTCCCAGAACGGGACAATGAGCGTCGTCTTGCTGGCGTTCGGCAGCGCGGTGTTCCCGTAGGCCAGCGTCCCCGTGGTGCCGACCTGGATGCCGCCGTTCATGCCCACGCGGAGGGACGTCGACCCGGCGCCGTTCGCGAACTTGATGGGGAAGGGCGAGGTGATGTTGGTGACGGACTCGTCCGTCAGCGCCAGGCTGGTGCCCGTGATGGCGCGCCACTCCATGGGGACCTGCTGCTTCTCGTACGGCTGCAGCAGGGTGAGACCAGACGCGCTCTCCAGCGCGCTCGTCTGCTTCATGGCGGTGGCGGGAGTGTTGCCTGCTTCTTCCTTATTGGTGCAGCCCTGAATGGCCAGCATCGGCCAGAGGACGAACGCAGCAATCCTCTTGCCAGACGATACCTGGCGGGCACGCGACTTCACCCAACTCTTCATTAACGCTTCCTGCTTTCTGCTGAGGAATAGGGGGGATTGGACCCGGAAGCTCTCTCGGCAGGGCTTCCAGGTCGACCGGATTATTCGTTCAATAATCCAATGTAATTGAGTGACTTTTGGCAGTGGTTGTCAATAGGATGGTGGTCTTCTCAACTCTCAAGAATCACGGCTTGAGATGGCTAGACCGGGAAGCTCGGGAAATCTTCCGCGGCTGAGAGTGATGAGAGAGCCGTCGTTCCATCAATGACGGATTCCACTCGCTACGGGCACGAGAAGAGGGTGTCGAGCGCGGCGGTGGCCGCGGGGACATCCACCTCCGCGGCGCTCGTCTTGGAGACCTGGGCCTTGAGCGCGTCGGCCTGCGTGGCGTTGCGGGCGCGAGCCTCGCGATCCAGGAAGGGCCCCAGCGTGTTGATGAAGGCCAGGTGCGCCTGCTTCTCCTCGTCGCCGCCCTGGGAGAGCTGGGTGAAGCGCTGGCGGAGGATGAGCGCCACGCCGCGCAGGGTGGCGCGGTCGAGCTGGGCGATCGCCTGATCGCGCAGCGCCGTGTGGGTCGCGGCGCCCGCCTCGTTGTCCAGGTTGCGCCAGCAGCGCACCGCGAGCGTGGCGTCATAGGCGCGCTCGTGAGTCTGCGGCCCCACGGCCTGGACGTAGGCGGCCAGGCCCTTGGGCGCGCAGCGCTCGGTGCCGCCGGAGTAGTAGGCCCACCCGCTGTCGCAGTCCTTGGGCGTCGTGGTGCAGGTGTTCACCTCCGAGATCGCGGAGATGTAGAGGAACCAGAGCAGCGCCGCCTCGATGCGCGCGGCGTGCAGGCGCGGGGCCTCGCCCTGGCCACCGCGGGTGAAGGCGTCATTGAGGATGGGCAGCAGCCTGGCCGGGCCCACGCAGCGGTCCGGCGCCGTCTCCGGCACGCCCGCGTTGCGGCACGAACCGGCGGCGGCCGGCGGGTAGTGGTAGTCCTCGCGCCGCTGCACGCGGGAGGCGAGCCCCTCGGGCTGCGTGTACATGTCCAGCGCGGCCACGAAGTCATTCGTCGCGGGCACCTTGCCATTGCGCCACAGCAGGGTGTCGATCTCCTCGAAGGCCGCCACGCGGGCCACGGTGGAGATGTTCGGATCGATGGGGTGGTAGGTGTTGTCGTCCGAGATGCAGGCGGCCCACGCGTCGGACGTGGAGTCGTTCACCTGCGGCTCGCGGGGGCGGTAGTCCGTGGCGGCGGGCAGGCAGCTGGACAGGTCCTCCGGCGTGTTGGGCGCGTTGGAGCACAGCCCGGGCGTGCCCGAGTCGGGGTTGCCGGGTGGCGTGGGATCATCATCGCAGGCGGAGGCCAGCAAGGCCGCCGTGGCCAGGAGCAGGACGCGCTTCATGGTTCGACTCTCCTTCAAAAGGGTTGGAGTTCGAGCGAGACGACGAGGCCCCGTCCAGGGCCGTTCACGCTCGAGCCGTGCGAACGGTACGCTGCGTCCCCCACGTTCTCCAGAATCGCGGCGAGCAACAATCGTGTGCCAAGCCGCCAGGACGCGCGTAGATCGGCCACCGCGTAGCCGGGAGTCCCCCCTATGGGGATGCGTGCATCCGAGCGGTCGGCGATCGCGAGCCGATCCTGGAGGAGCGCCCAGCGCAGGCCGGCGCTGGCGGAGAAGCCGGAGGGGTGGGCCCAGAGCAGCTCCACCGTGCCGTTGAGCGGCGGCACGCGAGACAGCGGCACGCGCGGCGCATAGGGCGCGGCGGGGTTGCTCGGGGGATCCGCGGGGTTGGGGCCCTCTGCCCAGGTCCAGGCGATGCCGGCCTGGGCGGTGAGGCTCGCGGGGAGCCGCACGCGCGTGTTGCCCTCCAGGCCGGCGAGGACGCTCGCGGAGCGCGCGTTGACGAGCTGGAAGCGTGACCACGAGGAGCCGCACTGGGGGGTGGAGGGAGGGCAGTCTCCCACGTCGCGCGGGCGGCGGATGATGGCGCCGTCCATGCGGGTGACGAAGCCCCAGCCCTCCAGGGTGAGGTGGCGGGTGCGCAGGCGGGCGCCGAGATCCACCGTGGTGGCGCGCTCGGGCCCCAGCGCCGCGTTCTCGAACTGGAAGCCGGGGCCGGTCTGCTGGCGCGAGGAGAGATCATCCAGGTTGGGCGCGCGGAAGGAGTGATCCAGGTGCGCCAGGAGCGTGAGCGTGGGGGTGGGGCGCCACTCGAGGCCCGCGTGCCCGACCCAGGGCACCCAGAGGTTGTCCACGGACAGGGTGCCGGACTCGGGGTCGGCGGGAGCGCGGGCCAGCGCCAGGCCGAGCCGGGTGCCCGCGCGCGCGGTGAGGCGCGGGTGGAGCTCCCACTCGCCGTCCCCGAAGAGGCCGCCCGTGAAGTAGCGCGAGCCCTCCAGGTACTGGCCCCGGCTGCGGCGCAGCTCGACGTCCAGCGCCGTGAAGCGGGTGACGGCCGAGGAGCTCAGCAGATCCAGCGCGCCATCTGCTCCGACGGTGAGGCGCAGGGGGCGCTCGGCCAGCGAGCGCGGGGGCAGGGTGATGCGCGCGGTGGCGCCGAAGGTGTCCACGTCATCTCCCCCCTGGTCGACCACGGAGAAGGCGGGGCGGTCATACACGCGCAGCTCGTGCTGGCGCTGCCACGAGAGGGTGACGCGGGAGGAGAGGCCCGCGGGGGTGGCGCGGGCCCAGGCCACATACGCGAGGGTGCGGAACTGCTCGTCGTACCGGAGGCACTCGTCGAAGCGCGCGAAGGGCGGGGCGCACAGGTCCGTGCGAGGCGCGTCGTACTGGCGATAGAGGTAGGTGGCGGCGGTGAGGGAGTCCTCGTCCGAGAGCCGCCACACGAGGCGCGCATCGGCGGTGAGCTCATCGAAGCCGGTGCCGAGCTGCGTGCGCTCGTCCGGCGCGAAGCGGGGGACTTCGGGGGGCTGGCCGTCGCTGGGGTTGAGGACGACGCCACCGCTCTCCAGCAGGCCCACGCGCCGGCCGCCCACGCCGCCAATGAAGCCGAGCCGCTCGGTGGCGCCCTGCACCTGGAGTCGGCCTCCGCGCTCCTCGTCCGCGGTGGCGCCGCGCAGCTGCAGGGTGGGGCGCAGGGGCGTGGGCGTGGAGGGAGGCTCGATGGGGTGGGCCAGGAGCACGCCGCCCAGCGCATCCGAGCCGTAGGGCGTGGAGGCGCCGCCGCGCAGCACCTCGACCGAGTCGAGCGTGCGCGAGTCGAGGGTGAAGAAGTACTGGTTGGGCCCCTGGCGCCAGGTGCTGGTGTTGAGGCGGACGCCGTCGAAGAGGGCCAGGGTCTGCTGGCCGGTGAGGCCGCGCACGAAGGCAGAGCCCTGCGCATGGGCGCTCTGCTGCACGAAGACGCCGGGCTCCCAGCGGAGCGCATCCGGCGCGGAGCGCGGGAGGCGGCGCTCGAGCTCCGCGCGACTCACGGTGCTCGACGCGCGGCCCGCGGGGGCTTCCACGGCGCTGGCGGGAGCGGTGACCAGCGTCTCGGGCACCACCCATGCGCGGGCGCCGCCGTCGGGGGGAGGGGAGGAGGGCTCGGGAGGGAGAGGCGCCTCGGTGCCGGCATCCGGGGAAGAGGTGCCTCCGTCCGCCTGAGCCCAGGCCGGGCTGGACCCGAGCAGCGCTCCGAGGAGCGTGCTCAGGGCGAGGTGCGCTAGCGGGGGAGAGGGGCGGTGCATGGGGAGCGCGGGCGCACTCCACCAAGCCAGAGCCAGGCCGGTGTGTCCAGTGGGTGACTCAATCGTTGTCAGGCGAGCCGCGTGGGGAAGCCCGGCTCGTTCACACCTCCGCGCCGGGAGGCGCGAGGGGCTTGTCGAGCGAGATCATGCCCTCCTCCTGGAACCAGCGCAGCGCCTCGCGGATCCCCAGCCGCACCGGGCGCGGGCGGTAGCCCAGCTCGCGCTCGGCCTTGGACGAGGACACGTAGGCCGGGATCGACAGCGCCTGCAGGAAGGCCGTGTTGACGTACTTGAAGAGGTCCGGCGACAGTCGACCCACCACGTCTCCCATGCGCCCCACGACCCGCACCACCGCATCCGGCAGCAGGATCTTCGGAGGCCTCACCCCCGCCTCCTCCGCGATCGTCGTGAGCAGCTGGCGGTAGGTGAGGTTCTCTCCGCCCAGGATGTAGCGCTCGCCGGGGCGCCCCTTCTGCATGATGAGCTGGAGCCCGACCGCCACGTCCATCGCGTTCACCACGTTGCAGCCCCCTGACGGGAATACCGGCGTCAGGCCCCGGGCCACCTGGAGGACGAGCTCGCTCGTGGACGGCTTCACGTCATAGGGGCCGATGATGAAGCTCGGGTTGCCCGCCAGCACCTCCATCCGACCATACGAGTAGGTCAGCGCCAGCCTCTCCGCCTCCAGCTTGGACTTGTGGTAGGGGTTGTCTCCCTCATAGTTGTAGACCGATTCCTCGGTGGCCGGGCGGTCCAGCGTGCCATGCCCCACCGCGGCCACGCTTGACACGATGACGACCCGCCTCACCCCCGCCGCCCGCGCCGCCTCCATGACATTGAGCGTCCCCTGGGTATTGATGCGAGCCACGTCCTCCCGGGAGAACGGGTCGAACCGGACAGTCCCCGCCACATGGTAGAGGTGGGTGACGCCCCGGAGGGCGGCCTCGAGCGCCGCCGGGTGGAAGATGTCCCCTGTCGCCTCCTCATAGGACAGCCCCTTCAGCCCCCGCCGGTCGCTTGTCTCCCGGACGAGCAGCCGAGGCCTCTCCCCCTGCGAGCACAGCAGGTGGGCCAGGTTGGCACCAAGCAGCCCCGTCGCTCCCGTCAACAATGTTTTCATGAGCTACTCCCTGTAAGGGAGGATGCGGTATAGACGCCTGCCCCAAAAGTCCCAATGTTGGGGCGTCAACGCGATGACGCGAGACTCGACTGAAACGCCACCTGCCGGCGGACCGCCAGAACCTGCGCCCGATGACGCGCGCGAGGTTGCCTCGCCCGAGGCCCGGGCGGTCCCCCAGGGTGCGCAAGAGGAACCCCCCATGGCATCAGAGATGGAACTGCAGGCGGATCCCCTGGATCTGCCGCTGCCGACAGAACCCCCAGAGCCCCAGACCCCCCCCGTGGAGCCCCCGCCGGAGCTCATCGCCGCGGAGCCCACCCCCTCCGAGCCCGAGCTCGTTGCCCCCACCACCACCCGCACCGGAGAGCCGGCCGAGATCGATCCCCGGGAGCTGGATCCGGACGCGCTCAAGGTCGTCCTGCGGCTCCACGGGCACGGCCACCAGGCCTACCTGGTGGGCGGGTGCGTGAGGGATCTGCTCCTGAAGCGCAAGCCCAAGGACTTCGACGTGGCCACCAGCGCCCACCCGGGCGAAGTGCGCGCCACCTTCCGCAACTGCCGCCTCATCGGGCGCCGGTTCCGGCTGGCTCACGTCTACTTCAAGGGCGGGAAGATCATCGAGGTCTCCACCTTCCGCGCCAACCCGCTGGAGATGGAGGTCGGCCCCGAGGAGGAGTCCGCCGAGGGCGGCAACGGCAACGGGGACGATCTGCTCATCACCCACGACAACGTCTTCGGCACCGCCGAGCAGGACGCCCGCCGCCGCGACTTCACCATCAACGGCCTCTTCTATGACGTCACCGAGGGCCGGGTGATCGACTATGTCCGCGGCCGGCGCGATCTGGACGAGCAGTACATCCGCACCATCGGCGACCCGGAGATCCGCATGCGCGAGGATCCGGTGCGCATCCTCCGCGCGGTGCGCTTCGCCAGCAGGCTGGGGTTCGACATCGAGTCGCGCACCTACGCGGCCATGGAGGGCGCGGTGGAGGATCTGCCGCGCTGCGCCCCCGCGCGCCTGCTGGAGGAGACGTTCCGGCTCATCCGCGGCGGCGTGGCGGCCCCCAGCCTGAAGCTGCTCTCGGCGCTGGATGCGCTGAAGATCCTCCTGCCGCCCGTGGACGCCTACCTGCGGCGCGGGCGCGAGGAGGAGCGCGTCTTCTACGCCTTCGCCGAGGCGCTGGATCGGCGCGTGGCGTCGGGCGAGCCGCTCGATGACGCGATCCTCCTGGCCACCCTGCTGATGCCCATCAGCCGCGCGGCGCCGCCGCCGGCCGAGCCGCAGGAGGCCGGAGCGAAGCCCTCCGTGGCCCAGGCCATCGAGGAGCTGCTCGCCGGCTTCGTGCAGACGGCGCGCCTGCCGCGGCGCATCGCCGAGCGCTGCCGGCTGCTGCTGCTGGCGCAGCGCACGCTCACGGGCGAGCGGCGCCGGCGCAGCGCCTCCTTCCGCAAGCACCCGCTGTTCGGCGAGGCGCTGACCGTCTTCGAGATCTCCGTGGAGGCCACGGGCGAGTTCCGCGAGGCTCTGGAGGCGTGGAAGAGCGGGGAGCTGCCGCCGGTCCGGACCGAGGCCGCGGCGGGAGAAGGGGAGCCGGGCCGCAAGCGCCGCCGTCGCCGCCGCCGCAAGGGTGGGCGTCAGGGCGGTGGGGCCGAGGCCGCCGCGCCCTCGGGTGAGGCCAACGAAAGCGCCGGGGCCGCGGAGGATACCGGCTCCGACTCCGGCTCCGACGCGGACGAGCCGGACGGCCCGGACGACGCCTGAGCACAGCCGGGGCCTGGGAGCCCCGAGAGGAGGGGAACATGCTGCGCGTGTTCCCCTGCACTCCGCATGGTCCGCGCCATTGTCACCGACATCGAGGGCACCACCTCGAGCCTTTCGTTCGTCAAGGACGTGCTGTTCCCCTACGCCGCGCGCCACCTGCATGGCTTCGTGCGCGCCCAGGGCCACCGGCCGGAGGTGCGCGAGCTGCTCGACGAGGCCCGCCAGCTGGCCGGCGCGGACATGGACGATGAGCGCCTGGTGGGGGTGCTGCTGCGGTGGATCGAGGCGGACCAGAAGCTGGCACCGCTCAAGGGCCTGCAGGGGCTCATCTGGGAGGAGGGCTACCGCGAGGGGGCCTTCCAGAGCCACGTCTACGAGGACGCCGCGCGCCGGCTGCGCGAGTGGCGCGCGCGGGGCCTGAGCCTCTACGTCTACTCCTCCGGCTCGGAGCATGCCCAGCGGCTGATCTTCGGGCACACGCCCTTCGGCGATCTCACGCCGCTGTTCAGCGGCTACTTCGACACCCGCGTGGGCGGGAAGAAGGAAGCGGCCTCCTATGCCGCCATCGTCCGGGAGCTGGGGCTGCCCGCGGGTGATGTCCTCTTCCTCTCCGACGTGCGCGAGGAGCTGGACGCCGCCAGCGCCGCGGGCCTGCGGACCTGGTGCCTCGCGCGGGGAGAGGGCCCCCAGGTGGATCCGGGGCCTCACCCCGTGGCGCGGGACTTCGACGAGGTACGCCCGTACCCGCGCTAATTGTCTCCGGGAGACTCGGGACTCAGTGGCGCCCCCACCGGTCCTCCTCATCGTCACCGTCACCCCCGCGCTTCGCGAGATCCGCGGTGGTGATGGCCTTGGAGCCGAAGCGCTCGGTGATGCGGTCCAGCGCGGCGTTGAGCTTCGCGCTGCGCGGCGGGGGCGGCGCGGAGAAGAGCCCGAGCTGCTGCGGCTCCTGCTCGTCGAGTGATTGCACCGACACCCCGGTGAGTCGGAGGGGCTTGTCCTCATGAGCGCGCTCCAGCAGCTCCAGCGCGGCCCGGTAGAGGGCCTGTCCGTCGTCCGTTGGGGAGGAGAGGGTGGTGCGGCGGGTGATGACGTTGAAGTCCGAGAACTTCAGCTTGAGCTGCACCACGCGGCCCCGGACGCCCGCCTTGCGCAGCCGCCGCCCCACCCGCAGCGCCTGGGCGTGCACGTGGGGGCGCAGCAGATCCACGCCGGTCAGGTCCTCCTCGAAGGTGTCCTCCGCGCCCACGCTCTTGGCGGCGCGATCGGGCACCACCTCGCGTGGATCGATGCCCTGGGACAGCTCCCAGAGGTGCCGCCCCTGCGAGCCGAGCCGCTTCTCCAGCCACGCCACGTCCCGCGCCGCCACGTCGCCGATCGTCTTCAGCCCGGCGCGCGTCAGCTCCTCCTCCGTCTTCGGGCCCACGCCCCACAGGCGCGACAAGGGCAGCTTCGCCAGGAAGGCCACCGTCTCCTCGGCGCGCACCTCGCGCTGGCCGTTGGGCTTGGCCAGATCCGAGGCGATCTTGGCCACGAACTTCACCGAGGCGATCCCCGCGGAGGCCGGCAGGCTCAGCTCGGCGGCGATCTCCTTGCGGATGCGGCGGGCGATCTCCGCGGGCGCGCCGAACAGGGCGAGGGAGGCGGTGACGTCCAGGAAGGCCTCGTCCAGCGAGAGCGGCTCGATCAGCGGCGTGTAGCGCTCGAAGATGGAGAACACCTGCTCGCTGGCGTCCGCGTAGGCGGAGAACCGGGGCGGGACGACGAGGGCCTGGGGCGCCAGCTTCACCGCGCGCGCCATGGGCATCGCGCTGCGCACGCCGAAGGGGCGCACCTCGTAGGAGGCGGCGAGCACCACCCCGCGCTGTGCATGCCCGCCGACGATCAGCGGCTTGCCCCGCAGGGACGGGTTGTCCCGCTGCTCCACGGACGCGTAGAAGGCATCCATGTCGACGTGGATGATGGCGCGCATGGCGTCCGTCACTGTAGCGGACCTTCCTACCGGGAGCCGGGAATGAAGACCCTGACCGAATACCTCTGGTTCGAGACGAAGTCGCGGCGCGAGCTCGTCCGCCTCACGGACACCGTGGCGGGCCTGGTGCGCAAGAGTGGCATCCAGGAGGGCATGGTGCTCGTGTCCGCCATGCACATCACGGCGGGCGTCTTCGTCAACGACGACGAGTCCGGCCTCCACGAGGACATCTGGGAGTGGCTCCAGAAGCTCGCGCCGCAGGGCCCGGACTACCGCCACCACCGGACCGGAGAGGACAACGGGGACGCTCACCTCAAGTCCCTGCTCGTCCACCACCAGGTCATCATCCCCGTCACCGCTGGGAAGCTGGATCTCGGGCCCTGGCAGCAGGTCTTCTATGCCGAGTTCGACGGCCAGCGCCGCAAGCGCGTCATCCTCAAGGTGATGGGCGAGTAGGCGAGGGGAGCGGCAGGCCCAGCCGCTGGAGCACCGCGGTGAGCTCCGGCGGCACGGGGCTCTCCACGTGCACCGCCTTGCCCGTCACCGGGTGGGTGAACTCGAGCGAGCGCGCGTGCAGGAAGAAGCGCGAGAGCCCCGGCTCCTCGCGTCCGCCGTAGAGCGTGTCTCCCACCAGCGGCGCCCCCACGCCCGCCAGGTGCGCGCGCACCTGGTGCAGCACGCCCGTGAGGATCCGCACCTCCACCAGGCTGTACTCGCCCGCGCGCCCCAGCACCCGGAAGAGCGAGTGCGCCTCCCGAGCCCCCTCCGCGCCCGGCAGCGCCGGCTCCACCCGATCCGGGTGCCGAGGGTGGTGGCGCAGGGGCACTTCGATCTCTCCCTCCTCCGCCAGCGGCCCCGTCACCAGCGCCAGGTAGCGCTTGTCCACGCCCCGCCCGCCGAAGGCCGAGCGCAGCGCGTGCCACGCCTCGCGCGTGCGCGCCGCGAGCAGCACCCCGGACGTCTCGATGTCCAGCCGGTGGGCCAGCCCGCCCTCGCGAGTGTCCTCGGAGGCCTGCGCGCACTCGGGGTAGCGGGCCACCAGCGCGTTGGCCACCGTGCCCGTCTCTCCCGGGCGCAGCGGATGCGAGGGCCGCCCCGCGGGCTTGTCCACCGCCACCACCGCGGCGTCCTCGTACAGCACCACCAGCGGGAAGCCCGCGTCCGGCACCGCCTCGCGCGTCTCCTCCTCCCACGCCACCGTGATGCGCTGGCCGGCCGTCACCAGCAGGCCCTTCTTCGCCGGGCGGCCGTCCACCTTCACGGCGCCCTCCTCGAACAGCCGCTTGAGCTTCGCCCGCGACAGGCCCAGCGCCTCGCCCACGAAGAGATCCACCCGCTGGCCCGCCTTGGCCGCGTCCACCGTGAGGGTATGCACCTTCTCGGAGCTCACTCGGCCAGGGCCTCGTAGACTTCCTCGGCCGTCTGGAACCGATCATCCGGCTCCTTGCGCAGCAGCTTGTGGGCCACCCGCGCCAGCTGAGGATCTCCCTTGAGGTTGATGGCCAGGATGGGCGCCGGCTCCAGCTCCACCACCTGCTGCCACAGCGCGCTCGGCGTCTTCGCGTCGAACGGCGGCCGCCCGGTCATCAGCTCGTAGAGGATGACCCCCAGGCTGTACAGGTCCGCCCGCGCGTCCAGCGGCTCGCCGAGGATCTGCTCCGGGGACATGTACCGGAACGTGCCCACCACGCGCCCGTCCGCCGTGAGGGCCGAGTCGTCCGCCAGGAACTTGGCCAGCCCGAAGTCCATCAGCCGCACCTGCCGATCCTCATCCACCATGATGTTGGAGGGCTTGAGATCCCGGTGCATCAGCCCGTGGCCATGGATGTAGGCCAGCGCCTCACAGACCTGGAGCATCGCGTCCTTCAGGCGCCCCATGCGCTCGGGCCGGTTGAGGTCCTCCGTGCGCGCCTCGTGGATGCGGCGCTCGACCAGCTGGACCTTCGGATCGGCCACCGGGAGGGGCGCGTCGAGCTCAAAGGGGGCACCTGTGTCCGGCTCATCCGCCGCGTCCGCCAGCGCGCGGAGCGAGTCCGGGCCCGCCCGGAAGCCCACATCCTCGCTCGGCTCCTCCTCGGAGAAGGCGGACAGATTGAAGGGGGAGGGGCCGTCGTCATCGTCCGAGTCGCCCGACTCATCCTCCCATGACTCCTCCGGCAGGGCGCGCGCGCGCGGCGAGGAGATGGAGCCCGAGGGGGATTGCAGATCACTTCCTCGCAGATTCAGATAGTTGCGCAGCGTGAGCCCTTCGATGAGCTCCATCACGAGGTAGGGGTAGCCCTGGAAGACGCCGACGTCGAACACCCTCACCACGTTGGGGTGGGCCAGGTCGGCGAGCGTCTCGTACTCACGCGCCAGCCTGCGCGCCGCCCGAGTGTCCAGGGCAGGGCCCGCCGACAGCAGCTTGAGCGCCACGTTGTCGTTGGTGCGGCGGTCCAGGGCCCGATACACGGTCCCCACACCTCCGCTACCAAGCGTCTCCATGACGCGGTAGGGGCCAATCAACTTGGGGGGCATGAGCAGGCCCGATCCTACGGAGCAGGTCGCTCCACGGTCAAACAAGCTCATGGGCGATTCGCCACGGCGTGCACACCCTGCCCGGAAGGGCACCGGGGGATGTACGCCGCCCACCCCCACCGAGCGACCGACCAGGGTGTTGGAGCGACCGCTGGCCCACACGCCCGTGGACGTCGCCCGGCCGGGCCTCTAATGTGCGACGATTCATGGAACGCCCCTCTGCGGTCAGCGTGCTCGAACAACAGGTCAAAACCCGTCCCTTGCCTCGTCATGTGGGCATCATCATGGATGGCAACGGCCGGTGGGCGGAGCTGCGCGGCCAGCCGCGGCTGGAGGGGCACCGCGAGGGCTCCGCCAGCGTGCGTGAGGTGGCGCGGACGGCCCGCCGGGTAGGCCTGTCCGCCCTCACCCTCTACGCCTTCTCGTCCCAGAACTGGGCCCGCCCCTCCGAGGAGGTGGCCGGGCTGATGCACCTGCTGCGCGAGTACCTGGAGAGCGAGTACTCGGAGATCCTGGACAACGGCATCCGGCTCAACGCCATTGGCGAGGTGGACAAGCTGCCCCGCTACGTGCGCGATCCGCTGGAGCGGCTGCGCGCGGACTCGGCGCACAACCAGGGCATGGTCCTCACGCTGGCGCTCTCGTACGGGGGCCGCGAGGAGCTCGTCCACGCCGCGCAGCAGCTGGCCCGGGCCGCGGCGCGCGGCGAGCTGGATCCCGAGCGCATCGGCGAGAAGGAGCTGGAGGCCCACCTGTGGACGCAGGGGCTGCCGCCGCTGGATCTGGTGGTCCGCACCAGCGGTGAGTTCCGCGTCTCCAACTTCCTGCTCTGGCAGATGGCGTACGCGGAGCTGTACTTCGCGGACATGCTGTGGCCGGACTTCCGCGCGGAGGCCTTCCTGCGCTGCCTGGCGCACTACCAGCAGCGGGAGCGGCGCTTCGGGCTGACGTCCGCGCAGCTCCAACGCGAGGAAACCCAGCGGGCCAAGGCGTGAACGAGAAGAACAAGAACCTCCTCGTCCGGATCATCTCGGCGGTGGTGTTGCTCCCCATCGTCCTCTTCCTGTTGTGGAAGGGCGGGGTGTACAGCGCGGTGCTGTTCGGCGTGGCGGCCGCCGCGTGCGCCAGCGAGTACTACACCATCACCCTCAAGCGGCTCGATCCGGCGCTCTGGGTGGGGATCCTCCTGGCGGGCCTGGTGCCCTTCCTGCCGCTGCGCGGCGCGGAGCACGTGGGGGAGGTCGCTTTCTGGGTGACGGCGGGCCTCTTCTTCTTCGCGTGGACGTATCACCTCATCCGGGGGCCGCTGCCCGAGGCGCCCATCCGCGCGGCCCACCTGGTCACCGGCTTCCTCTATGGGTCGGTGGGCCTCACCGCCCTGTCCGCGCTCCGCGTGCGCGAGGGGGGCATGGCCTGGGTCATCTGTGCGCTCGTCATCACCTGGGCCAACGACACCGCCGCCTACTTCGCCGGCCGCTTCCTGGGCCGCCACAAGCTGTATGTGGAGGTGAGCCCCAACAAGACATGGGAGGGCTTCTTCGGAGGCATGGTGGGCTCGGTGGGCGGCATGTTCATCGCCCGGGCCGGCTTCTTCCCCGAGTTCACGGTGGCGGACTGTGTGGTGCTGGGGGTGGCGGGCGGCATCGCCGGTCCCATCGGGGATCTGTGCGAGTCCATGCTCAAGCGCGCCTATGGGGTGAAGGACTCCGGGAAGATCATCCCCGGGCATGGCGGCATGCTGGACCGGATTGACGCGCTGCTGTTCAACGCGCCCCTGGTGTTCATCTACGTGCAGTTCGTCCGCGGCCTGCTGCCGTAGCGGCTGTGTGCTCGGCCGTGCAATGTGGCGGGATGTGCGTTGTCCCAGCGCGCGGGCGCGGTTAGTGTTGCCGTCATGGCGAGTATCGGGTTCTTCGCGCTCCTCCTCGGCGTGCTGGTGACGGTGCACGAGCTGGGTCATTTCCTCGTGGCGAAGGCCTGCGGGGTGAAGGTGCTCAAGTTCTCCTTCGGGTTCGGGCCCAAGCTGCTGGGCTTCACCAAGGGGGAGACGGAGTACCAGATCGCGCTGCTGCCGCTGGGCGGCTACGTGAAGATGGCGGGTGACGTGCCTGGCGAGGAGCTGGCCCCCGAGGAGGCCCACCGGGGTTTCCTGGCGCAGGCGCCGTGGAAGCGCATGCTGATCGTGCTCGCCGGCCCGGTGTTCAACCTGGCGTTCCCCGTCCTGATCTACTTCTTTGTCTTCCTGGGGCCCCACGAGGCCATCTCCACACGGCTGGGTAACGTCCCGGCGGGCACACCCGCGGCGGCGGCGGGCCTGCGGCCCGGAGACAAGATCCTCGCGGTGGAGGGCGAGAAGGTCCGCACCTTCGAGGAGATGGCGGAGGCCTTCATCGGTCGCTTCGAGCGGCCCATCCCGCTGACGGTGGAGCGGGACGGCAAGCAGTTCATCACGAACGTGACGCCGCTCAAGTACGTGGAGTCCACGCCGTTCGAGACGATCGAGCGGGGCCGGATGATGGTGGAGGCCACCTCGCCGGTGCCCATCGTGGGCGTGCCGCCGGGCTCGCCGGCGGAGAAGGCCGGGCTGAAGACCTTCGATCGCATCCTGTCCATCAACGGCATGCCGGTGCCGGATGAGGCCACGCTCTACCAGGTGCTGGCGAAGGTCGAGGGCACGCTGGAGGTGACGGTCCAGCGCCCGCGGCCGACGGAGGTGGGTGGCACGACGGTGCAGATCCCCGAGCTGGTGAAGCTCCAACTGGAGGAGCAGCCGGACAAGGAGGGGCTGGCGGCGCTCGGCGCGGAGCCGAAGGATCTCTATGTGGCGGTGGTGCTCCCGGGGAGCGCGGCGGAGGCCGCGGGAATCCGCCCGGGGGATCGGCTCGTGGCGTTCAACGGCGAGCCGCTCACCACCTTCCACATGCTGGACGTGAAGCTCAGCGGGCTGGAGCGGAAGCCTTTCGAGCTGACGTGGCGCGGCGCGGGCGGTGAGCGCAGGGAGAAGCTCGCGCAGGCTCCGCTCAAGCAGGTGGATGAGCACAACAACGCCACCGAGGAGATCATGCTGGGGGTGCGCTCCTGGTTGCTCACCCGGGGCGAGGTGCCGCCGCAGGAGCGGGTGACGGTGAACCTGAGGTGGGACGAGGCGCTGAAGCGCTCCGCGCACATCGTCCCGGACATCACGGGCAAGACGGTGATGGCGATCGGCGGGCTGTTCACCCAGGACGTGCCGCTGAGCTCCGTGGGTGGGCCGATCATGATGTACCAGATGACGGCCAGGTACTCCGAGCAGGGCTGGGACGCGTTCCTGCAGCTGATGGCGGTCATCTCCATCAACCTGGGCGTGATGAACCTGCTGCCCATCCCCATCCTGGACGGCTTCCACCTGGTGGCCGCGGGCTGGGAGAGCGTGCGCCGGCGCCCCATCCCGGTCCGCGTGCGCGAGGTCGCCAACGTCATCGGCCTGGCGATGCTGGTGGCGCTGATGCTGGTGGCCATGTTCAACGACATCCTCCGGTTCTGAGCCGGAGGGTGGAGCGGCTCCTCGCGCTGGCGTTGGGGGCGGGGCTGCTGGCGGGGTGTGCCTCGCGCGCGGCCCGGCCCGATGCGGGCTCTCGCTCCGAGGTGCCCGCCGCGGCGAGGCCTCGCCCCGGTGCGCCGGACAAGGCGCCGCGCACGTACCTGGGCGAGGGGCTGGCCTCGTACTATGGCCCCGGCCTGCACGGCCGGCCGACGGCGAGCGGCGAGCGCTTCAACCAGGAGGCGATGACCGCGGCCCACCGGACGATGAAGTTCGGCAGCTGCCTGCGGGTGGTGAACATGGAGAACGGCCGGTCCGTGGAGGTGCGCGTCAATGATCGGGGGCCCTTCAAGGAGGGGCGCATCATCGACGTGTCCCTGGCGGCGGCCCGGAGGCTGGGCATGGTGGAGAAGGGGCTGGCGCGGGTGCGGCTGTACCGCTGCGAGGCTCCGGTGTCCGCCTTTTCCGTCCCGCACCGGGCCGTCTCGGGGTAGAGGAGGGCTGTGTTCCTCGCGCTCGACACCTCCACGCTGACGCTCTCGCTCGCCCTCGTGGAGCGGGTGGGCGACGACGTGCGGACGCTGGAGCACCTGGTGGCGGGCCCCCCGCAGAAGCAGAGCGAGCTGCTGCCCGGTGTCATCGGCGAGCTGCTGGCGCGGCACGGGGTGAAGCTGGCGGAGCTGGAGGGGCTGGCCGTGGGGCTGGGGCCCGGCTCCTTCACGGGGCTGCGCATCGGCCTGGCCGCGGTGAAGGCGCTGGCCTACGCGGCGCGGTTGAAGGTGGCGGGCGTGTCATCCCTTGCGGCGGTGGCGCTTGAGGGGCCCGAGGGGCCTCCGCTGTTCTGCCTCGCGGTGGCTCGCAAGGACGATCTGTACCTCGGGGCGTACCGGCGGCGCGGGCGGAGCGTGGAGGCGCTGGAGCCGGAGACGGCCATGTCCCCGGAGGAGGTGGCGGCGAAGATGGCCGCCGAGCCCGAGGCGCTCGCGCTGGGGCCCGCGCTCACCGACTACCGCGCAGCCCTCGAGTCCGCGGGAGTGGCCTCGCACCGGCTGCTGTCAGGGCCGGCGTTCCCCTCGGCGGTGGAGCTGGCGCGGCTGGCGCGCTTCCCGGAGGAGCAGCCCCTGGAGGTGCTCTTCTCGCTCGAGCCGCACTACGTCCGGCCCTCGGAGCCGGAGCGCAACCCGAAGTTCCCACCGCTCCCGGGCCCCGCGCCCACCGCCCGCCTCAAGGACGACTGAGCCTGGAGCCGGGGAGGCTCAGGGCACGCTACCTCGGTCGCGCCTCCATACAGATTGGATCAGGGCCCGGTCCATGCTCCGGCTTCCAGCACTCATACCCGCGGGGACAATCGCTGTTTTGGCGGCAGGGGAGCTCACAAACTCTCTGCGCGAAGATCCAGTGTATTCCGGAGGGCTGCGCTACAACCACTTTCATGCATTGTTGCCCCGGGGCGCAATCCGAATTCGTTCGACACTCCGAACCGAGTCCTGACAACAAATACCCTGCGACGCCTATACCCACGAATAGGAGTCCATAAAGCGCTGCGCGCCACACCCATCCTCGACCGGTGTTCGAAATCATCTCAGCCCTCGATTCAGGAGTCGCGTGGGGCCCAGCAGACCTCTACGACGCCCGATGCATCAGCGCTGGTGCAAAAGAGATAATCCCAAAATCCTTTGTCGGTCGAGGCCGCCCCTTTGCCCCCGACAGCCTTGCAGAGGTGAAGCGCCTCATGGACCATTGCTTTGGCCAGAGTATCGACCTTGTCAAATCCCCAGAGTCCCTCTCCGAAGCAGAGCGCCCATTTGAATTCGGCTCGCGTCCTATCATCGATCGGGCAGGTCTCCCCCCAGCGAGGGGCCCAGAGAACGGCACCATAAATAGTGCTCTTGGTGCCTACAGGAGCCTTGGCAGGGAAATCGAGAATGTACGCCTCTGGCTAGGTTCCCTCAGCGAGAAACTGGCAGACGTTACAGGGAAGGCCCTTTTGGCACTCTTCAGATGGAGATCTGCCGCCGCTGCAGCCCATCTTGCTTTTGGCGATAGCCAGTGCTGCATTCCAGTTTGGGCAGTCGCCCTTCAAGATATAAGCAGCGGTCAATTTGTGTATCTCCGAAAGAACCATGGAACTCCGGGAGAGCGTCTCCTGAGATTCATCATCAGTTTCAGGGAATTGACGCTCGCTATAGTCAAGGTGGGCAGTGGAGCAGTTCAGTAGAATGAGACTGGAAATGATCCAGCCGGTCTTCATTTCCCCCCCTCGGATTTGTCGCTCTTGATCTCCGCTGCGCTCATTATACTACGGCTCACCCTACTGGCTCCTCGCCCCAGTCGGGGTTCCCTGATCGTTTCGAGAGGCTCGCGCGCGGGGCCGGGCTGGCATAAAGGGACGCGCCATGAACGAGAACGTACGGATCGCCGTGGTGGGCGCCACGGGGGTGGTGGGCCGCGAGGTGCTCTCCGCGCTCCTCGAGCAGGGCGTGCCCTCCGAGCAACTCTCCGTGCTCGCCTCCGAGCGCTCCCAGGCGGTGGAGCTCGACTACGGCGAGGACACCGTGGAGGTGGAGAAGGCCACCCCAGAGTCCTTCCGGGGCATCGGGCTGGCCCTGCTGGCCACTCCCCCGAGCGTCTCCCGCACGCTGGCTCCGGCCGCGCAGGCCGCGGGCGCGTGGGTGGTGGATGCCAGCCCCGCCTTCCGCGCCGACGGCAACGTGCCCCTGGTGCTCCCCACCTTCAACCCGGAGGTGCTGGGGGCCACCTTCAAGGGCCGCATCATCAGCGTCCCCTCCGCGGTGACGAGCGCCCTCGTCTCCCTCCTCGCCCCCCTCCACAAGGCCTTCGGCGTCGTCCGGGCCCAGGTGACGGCGATGATGGGCACCTCCTCGGCGGGCGTGGGCGGGGTGAACGAGCTGGAGAAGCAGACCGCCGGCCTGCTCTCCGGGCGGGAGCCGGAGGCGCACGTCTTCCCCCACCGCATCGGCTTCAACCTGGTGCCCCAGGTGGGCGCCTTCATGGCCAACTCCCCGTGGACGGAGGAGGAGGCGGGCTGGACGCTGGAGGCGGCTCGGCTGTTCGGCGCCCGAGGAGAGACGCCCGTCATCGCCGGCACCGCCGTGCAGGTGCCCACCTTCTATGGCCACGGGCTGAGCCTCCACGTCCAGCTCAAGGTGGCCGCTCCCGTGGAGCAGGCGCGCGCCGCGCTCAAGACGTCCCCCGCCCTCAAGGTGCTGGATGCGCCCGGGGAGAAGGTCTACCCCATGCCCATGCTCCTCACCGCCGACCCGACGATCCACGTCGGCCGCCTGCGCACCTTTCCCCAGGCGCCCGAGTGGCTCACCCTCTTCGCCGCCGTGGACAACGCCGGCCGCGGCGCCGCGCTCAACCTGGTGGAGGCCGGCCTGGGGCTGCTCGCGCGTCCCGCCTGACAATTTGGCACACCGCCCAGGCCAGACTTGCCCATTTGGCGTGGCCTGGGGGGACGGTGCGCAGGGGAATGAAGGGGGCGCCCCCCCGTTTCAGCTGGCCCCCCACTTGCTAGGGTCTCCTCCGTCCATGCGTTCCCTTCTGATTGCCCTGACGTTTACCGCCTCCACGGCCCTGGCTCAGACCACGGGCACGATCGTCCTGTTGACGCCGAACAATGAGACGAGCCTCCGGGTCGGGAAGAAATGTGACCTGGCTCGGACCGTCAACTGGACCTACAACGGTTCCACCGTGACGTGCTCGGATCTGCGGATCTGGCTCGCCTCCGGCACCTCGTGCGCGGAAGAGCCGCCCGCTGACTCCAAGGAGCTGGACCGGGTGACCCAGGCTGAGTTGGCGGCGCAGCGCACGGGCCAGGTCACGTTCGAGGTGCAGGATCTGCCGGGCTTCACTGACGAGGCGCCGTGCCCCGTGGCGGACCGGGAGGATGACTACCGGCTGTGCGCCTCGATCAAGCTGTCCGGCGCCGTCGACTGTGGCTCCGGCACCTTCCAGAAAGATGACATCGAGATCGTCTACGACACGAAGCCTCCGGCCGTGCCCACCATCGAGAGCGTCGCGGCGCTGGACTCGGCCCTCTCCATCCGGGTGAATCCGCCGGATGACGCCAGCAAGGTCCACCTCTCTATCGAGCGGGCGGATGGCACGGGGAGCGCTTGGGAGATGAATCAGTCCGTGGATCAGACGCTGTTCCGGGTAGAGAACCTGGAGAACGGCGTGACGTATCGCGTCACCGCCCAGTCGGAGGATTCGGCGGAGAACAGGAGCGCGGCCTCGGCGCCGCAGGAGGGCACGCCCATCCCCACCCGCGGCTTCTTCGACCGATACGTCGAGGCTCAAGGGGCGGAGACGGGGGGCTGCGGCGCGGCGGCGGGCGGTCTTGCGGGCGGCTGGGTGCTGGCCGTCCTGGGGTTCTGGCTGTCTTCAAGGAGAAACCGGTCATGAGTCGAGCAGTGGCCCTTGGCATCGTCGCGCTCCTGGGCGCACTGCCGAGCCAGGCGCTGGAGGTTTCCGATGCGCCCACACGGCTCTTGCGCTCGCCGCGCACGGGCGCCGTGGAGTTGAAGCTGGGTGGGTACAAGCCGCGGATCGACACGGAGGAGGGCCTCTCCGGCCGCCCCTACGCGGACACCTTCGGCAACGAGTCGATGCTGCTCTTCGAGGTGGAGCTGCAGCGCTACTTCTACCAGGGCATGGGCTCCGCGGGGCTGGGCTTCTCCGCGGGCTACGCGGAGAAGTACGCGGACGCCGTCACGAGGACGGGCGAGCCGGCCCTGGAGAAGACGGCGCTCAAGGTGGTGCCGCTGAAGCTCAACGGCCTCTACAAGTTCGACTACGCGGCGTTCCGGTGGGGTGTCCCGCTGGTGCCCTACGGCAAGCTGGGGCTCATCTACATGCCCTGGTGGATCAACAAGGGCAGCGACACCCAGCTGGTGGACGGCCGCGAGGCCAAGGGCGGCCGGTGGGGCTATGGCCTCACGCTGGGCGCCTCGTTCCTGCTGGACGTGCTGGAGCCCCGGCTCGCGCGGGACTTCGACTCGGACCTCGGCGTCAACCACAGCTACTTCTTCGCGGAGTGGACGTACGCTGAAGTGAACAACTTCGGCGGCTCGGGGCTGGTTCTCTCCAGCCGACACTGGATGTTTGGGCTGGCCTTGGACTACTAGACCGCTTCCATGCGGTCTCCCTCTCGCCTGTCCCTGAAAGTCCCGCTGTCCGTCCTCTCGCTGGTGGCCGTGGGCCTGGTGGCCCCCGGCTGCCGCCACGCGGTGAAGCCCGATCTGGGGCCCGACCGCACGGTGGAGGCGGGCGTGCCAGTGGAGCTCGGCTCCGCCCAGGAGGGCGCGGCCGAGGTGTCCTGGGACTTCGGGGATGGCACGCCGGCCCGGGCGGCCGCCCGCACCTCCCACGCCTTCGCGCGCTCCGGCACGTACACGGTGCGGGCGCTGGAGGGCACGAAGGAGGTGGGGCGGGTGCAGCTCACCGTGGTGCCGCGGCCGGTGCTGCGCGCCATCCCCGCGGACGCCACCGTGGCCATCCATGTGCCCCAGCTGCGCGGCTCGGTGGAGCCGCTGGTGGAGTTCTACGAGCGGCTGGTCGGCCCGGAGCTCGCGCGGCGGCAGATCGAGGAGGCGCCCTTCCTGCCGATGGTGCTCCAGAGCGTGCGGGGCACCTCCACGGCGGTGGATCCAGAGGAGGGCTTCGGGCTGTTCTCGGTGCCTGCCTTCGAGGGCTCGGTGGCGCTGCTGGGGGTGACGGATGGGCAGGCGGCCCTGGATGCGGTGGTCCAGGAGTTCGAGGCCGGAGGGCACCCGATCCAGCGGAAGGAGGACGGCAGCGTCGTCATCGGGCTCAGCCAGGAGGAGCCAGTCACCGCCTTCCTGGATCGCGGCTACCTGTACCTGGCGATGCCGGACGAGGAGGAGCCCCAGGAGGGCGCGCCGGTGGAGACGCAGGCCGCGCTGCCGGACGTGGAGGGGCTGCGCCGGCACATCGCGGGCTTCACCGGCCCCGGCGTGTCCGAGTCGCCCCTGCTGACGCAGCTGCGGGGCAAGGTGGCGGAGGGCCACGTGTACCTCTTCACCCGCTTCCCGGAGAAGGAGCAGGAGGGTGGGTTCCCCGGCTTCTTCTCCTCGCTCCGGGTGACGGACGGCCGGGCGGAGCTGGATGGCTTCATGGCCGCGGACAAGCCGGTGCTCCAGGGCAAGCCGGGCCCGGTGCCCGAGCTGCTGCAGCGGGCCCCCGTGGGGCCGGTCGCCGCGGGGATGCTGTCCATTCCTCCGGAGGAGCTGGCCTCGTGGATCTTCGGGGCGCCGGGCTCGACGCGGCGCGCGGAGGCGCTGGAGAGCTGGCGCCAGGAGGGGATCGACGCCGAGGCGCTGTTTGGCGCGGTGCGAGGGGACGTGACGCTGCTGGTCTACTTCGACGCGCCGACCTTCTATCGGAACTTCCTCGTCAACAAGCGGCCCGAGCCGCGCGGCTCCGTGCTGCTGGAGGCGGGCCTCACGCGCGCCGAGCCGGTGGTGGCGGCGCTCACCCGGGCGTTCGAGTCGGGCTCGATGAAGGTGGAGACGGTGAAGGAGAACAACGTCACCCGGTTCCGGATGCGCGTGATGGATCAGCCGCTGGTGCTCACCGTGGCGGCGGATCGCCTGACGCTCCAGGCGGGCGAGGCGCTGGAGGCGAGGCCTCGGGGGAATGTGGGGGCGGGGCTGCGGGAGCGCTTCGGGGGCGAGGCCTTCGGACCGAGCCACCTGTCGCTGATGGTGGACATGGGCCGGCTGCGCGCGGAGCTGGAGGCGCCCCAGCAGGTGCCGGGGGTTCCTCCGGGGCAGCTCGGCGCGGCGAAGGCCTTTGGTGAGGCGTTCCTGGATCAGCTCACGCCCTTCGATCATGCCTTCCTGGACTTCACTCCCGAGCAGGGCGGGGCTCGGCTGCGCGGGCGGGTCGTCCTGAGGGTGCGCTGAGATGGCCGCGATCACCGTCCTCTACTTCGCCGCGGCGCGCGAGCGCGTGGGAGCCCAGCGAGAGGCGCTGGAGGTGGCTGGGAGCGCGCGGGTGCGGGACGTGCTCGGGCTGCTGGCCGAGCGCCACCCGGCGCTGGGGCCGCTGCTGCCGCACCTGCGGGTGGCGGTGAACCACGAGTTCGTGGACGCGGAGGCCGAGGTGCCGGCGGGGGCGGAGCTGGCGCTCATCCCGCCGGTGGCGGGGGGCTCGGGGCTGTTCTCGGTGGTGGATCGGCCGCTGCGGCTGGAGGAGGTGGTGGCGGCGGTGTCGGGGGAGGCGTACGGAGGGCTGGTCACCTTCTCGGGCTCGGTGCGAAACCAGACGCGGGGCCGGCGGGTGTTGAGGCTCGAGTACGAGGCCTATCCGCCCATGGCGGAGAAGCGGCTGGCGGCCATCGGCGCGGAGGTGGCGGAGCGCTTCGGCGGCACTCGGCTGGCGATCATGCACCGGGTGGGGACGCTGATGCCGGGGGAGCTGGCGGTGGTGATCGCCGCGGCGGCGCCGCACCGCAAGGAGGCGTTCCTGGCCTGCGAGCACGCCATCGAGCGGCTCAAGCAGGACGTGCCGATCTGGAAGAAGGAGTTCTACGAGGACGGCGAGGTCTGGGTCGGCCTGGGCCCCTAGTGGACGCTGAAGCTGGCGGGCACGGTGAGCTGGGTGCCCCCATCCGTCTTCTGCTGCTGCTTCTTCTCGTCCTCGTTCATGGGCCGCAGGGGCGTGTCGAGCCCCATCGCCTTGCGCCGCGCCTCCTCCTTCTCCTTCGCGGCCTGGAGCGCCCGCGCGTTGCTCTCCATCATCTTCTGCGGGGTCGGCCCCGCGATGAGGAAGCCCAGCGGCGCGCTCAGGAACAGGGCGATGACCATCGCCAGCCACCCGAGATCCTGCAGCCGGAACTGGCCCACCCGGTCCTTCGCCACCGAGTGCTGGAGGAGCAGGTGCAGCTCTCCCGCGGTGAGCCGCAGCGTGGTGCCCTCGGGCAGCTCCACGCTCGCGCGGCCCTCGTGCTGCACGAGCTGGGACTCTGGAACGTCGTGGAAGGCATCCCTGTGCGTGCTGCGCTGCAGCGTGACGCCTGGAGGGATGAAGACGCGGTAGCCGCGCTCGGTCCGCTCGGCCAGGAGGACGGGCTCATCGGGCAGGCCGAAGCCATAGAGCGGCAGCGGCGCCTTCTCATCCGGGCCCGCGAGGACCCGTGGCTCCTCGGGGCCGAAGCTCCAGGCCTCGGACAGGGAGGTACCCCAGTACAGCTCGCAGAAGAGACCAGCGTTCGCCTGGCGTTTCATGGACCGTCCGAGAATAAGGCCTTCACCCCGCGTCAGCAGCGCCTGTCGCTCGCGGGAGGCCGCCCGCGTCCGGGGTTGGACCCGGCCCGGTCGGTCCTCCAGCATCCGGAGGAGGACTCCCCCCATCGGGTGCCACCCCAGCGCTGGCCGCCCTCCCGGCATCCGGGGATGGACGCCCTGCGTCTGACACCACCTCGGGGCCGGGGGTTCCCCCCGCATCCGCCGAGGGGAGCCCGGCGTCGGAGCCTCCATCCTGGCCGCCCGAGCCCCCAGCATCCGGGAGAGCAGGCGCCGCCAGGCCTCCAGGCGTGGGCGCGCCCGGCTCCTTCGAGGGGGGCAGGGCCCGGCGAACCTCCGCGGCGGCGAGCGCCAGGATGGTGGCGATGATGGCCAGGAAGCCCACGGTGTTCGCCAGCGTCTCCACCCGAGGGGACACGGGCCGGCCGCGGGCCGACTCGATGGCGAGGAAGAGCAGGCGCCCCCCATCCAACCCGGGCACGGGGACGAGGTGCAGCAGGGCGAGCGCCACCGAGATGGCCACCAGCACCCGGAGGAAGGAGTCCAGCCCGGTGGAGGCCGCGCCCGAGGACTGCCGCACCACCGCCACGGAGCTGGGAGCCTCCGCGAGCGGATCGGCTCCCCCCACCCACCTCCAGACGAGCTCGAGCGCCTCGGCGGCCACGCGCTGGGTGTGCACCAGGGACTGCACCAGGGCCTCGCCGGGGCTGTGCTTGCGATAGACGTACTGCTGGCTCACCCCGATGCGGCCCACGCCGCGCTCGTCGGGGCGGGGGCGCACCGGCACCACCCGGGGATCGCCCTGGCGCACCACGACGAGCGAGCGCTCACGGCCGGGCTCCTCGCCGATCAGCTCCACGAACTCCGACCAGCTCTTCACCGTCTTCCCATCCACGCTGAGGATGCGATCCCCCGGCAGCAGCTGCGCGCGCGCCGCCTCCGAGCCTGGCGTCACCGTGCCCACGGTGAGCGGCACCACCACGTGGGTGCCCGAGGTGTACAGCGCGAAGAGGAGGGCGAGGGCGAACAGGTAGTTGGCCAGCGAGCCGGCGAGCGTGATGAGCACCCGCTTCCAGCGGCGCTGCGCCGAGTAGCTGCGGGGATCTCCCGGCTCCAGCCCCGGCGCGTGGGGGTTCATCCCGTGGAGGGTGGCCGACGCGCCGAGGGGGATGGCCGCGATGACGTACTCCGTGCCGAACAGCCGGAAGGACAGCAGCGGCGGGCCGAAGCCCAGCGAGAAGCGGGGCACGCTCACGCCGAGCAGCCGCGCGGCCAGCAGGTGTCCCAGCTCGTGGACGGCCAGCAGCAGGCCGAGGGCGAGGAGGGCCAGGAGGGCGTACATCCGCGGCGCTTCAGATCTTCCGCCGCTGCCCGGTCCGCTTGTAGGACAGGTAGTCGGCGAGGATGGTGCCGTGATCGAAGCAGAGATCCTGGGGCAGGGCGCTCAGCGGGAAGGCCCGCGCCTCCGCCGCGTCGTCAGCGCCCTGGGGCTCGCCCTGGGCCCGGCCGATGTAGACGGTGGAGAGCGTGTGCTTGCGGGGATCCCGCCTCGGGTCTGAGTAGGTGAAGAACTGCTCGGTGAGCTCCACCGTGAGGCCCGTCTCCTCCTTCGCCTCGCGCACGGCGGCCACGTGCAGGGGCTCTCCCTCGTCCACGAAGCCGCCCGGCAGCGCCCAGCCGATGGGAGGGTTGGCGCGCCGGATGAGGACGATGCGGTCTCCGGACAGCTCGATGATGCAGTCCACCGTGGGCGTCGGGTTCTTGAACTGTTGCTCGGCCATAGGGGGGCCACTCTACTCCGGGCCGGGCGAGGTGACTGCACTCAAGCGAACTGTTGGGTATGGTGTTCACGTGTCCACCCGCCGCCTGCTCCTGCCCTCCCTGCTGATCGCCGTGGGGCTCTCCCTCGGCTGCAACTCCTTCGTCCAGAACCCGGGCGCCTACGAGCTCCAGGCCACGGAGGTGATGCGGGACGACTGCAACCTGATGCGCTCGCCCGAGGCGCTGTGGGATGGCTCACTGCTCATTACCGGACAGGTGGTCCGCATGGACTTCGAGCTGCTGGAGATGCAGCTGGTGGGCCGCTTCCTGGCGGGGGGCGAGAGCTTCTCGGTGGATGGGAGCGTGGCCAACGCGACGGTCAGCGCCAACGGGCAGGAGTGCCTGCTGGATCAGGTGAGCGTGCACCTGGAGGGCGAGACGATCTGTGCCACCCAGTTCGATGGCACGCTGAGGGTGCGCTATGAGGCGCGGCGCCCGGACAACTGCGTGTGCGAGCTGTGGGCCCGGTTCGAGGCCGTCCAGGATTCGGCCCGGTGTGAAGAGCAGCCTTGAGCCCGGGCCGAGGGCGACCTAGACAGTAGGCCTCGTCTTGCTGTCCCGCTTGGAGGAAGCCCATGGCTGAGCCGCAGCGTCCCGCGCAGGAGATCCACTCGGTCCTCTCGGAAGCTCGAGTCTTCCCGCCGCCCGCGGAGTTCTCGCAGCGCGCGCACATCCGCAGCATGGAGGACTACCGCCGGCTGTGGGACGAGGCGGCGAAGGATCCGGAGGCCTACTGGGGCGCCCGCGCGCGCGAGGAGCTGTACTGGAAGGAGCCCTTCCAGACGGTGCTGGAGTGGAAGCCTCCGCACGCGCGCTGGTTCATCGAGGGCCGCACGAACCTGGCCTACAACTGCCTGGATCGGCACCTGCCTCGGCTGAAGGACAAGCCGGCCATCCTCTTCGAGGGAGAGCCCGGGGACCGCCGCAGCATCACCTACGGCGAGCTGGCCGTGGAGGTGAACCGGCTGGCCAATGGCCTGAGATCGCTGGGGGTGGGCAAGGGGGATCGGGTGGGCATCTACCTGCCAATGGTGCCCGAGGCGGCGGTGGCCATGCTGGCGTGCGCGCGGATCGGCGCGGTGCACTCGGTGGTGTTCGGCGGCTTCTCCGCGGAGGCGCTGCACGAGCGCATGAACGATGCGGGGGCCAAGGTGCTCCTCACGGCGGACGGCGGCTGGCGCAAGGGCGCGGTGGTGCCGCTGAAGAAGAACGTGGACGCGGCGCTGCCGCACATGCGCACGGTGGAGAAGGTGGTGGTGCTCAAGCGCATGGGCGAGCCGCTGCAGCTGGGGCCCAAGGATGTGGCCTGGGAGGAGCTGGTCCGCGGCCAGAGCGAGAAGTGTGAGCCGGAGTGGGTGGAGAGCGAGCACCCGCTGTTCATCCTCTACACCTCGGGCTCGACGGGGAAGCCGAAGGGGGTGCTGCACACCACGGCCGGCTACGCGGTGAGCGTGTCGTTGACGACGCGCTGGGTGTTCGATCTGCGCGAGGACGACGTCTACTGGTGCACGGCGGACGTGGGCTGGGTGACGGGGCACAGCTACGTCGTCTACGGCCCGATGATGAACGGCGTCACCACCCTCCTCTACGAGGGGGCGCCCACGCAGCCGGGGCCGGATCGCTTCTGGGAGATCATCGCGCGCTACAAGGCGACGATCCTCTACACGGCGCCCACGGCCATCCGCGCCTTCATGCGGCTGGGCGAGGAGCACCCGCGCAAGCAGGACCTGAGCTCGCTGCGGCTGCTGGGCTCGGTGGGCGAGCCCATCAACCCCGAGGCGTGGATGTGGTACCGCGAGGTGATCGGCGGCGGGCGCTGCCCGGTGGTGGACACGTGGTGGCAGACGGAGACGGGGGGGATCATGATCTCGCCGCTGCCTGGGGCCACGCCGACGAAGCCGGGCTCGGCGACGTTCCCGCTGCCGGGCATCCACGCGGAGATCCTGGATCGGCAGGGCAACCCGGTGCCCAAGGGGCAGGGCGGCCTGCTCTTCATCACCCGGCCGTGGCCGTCCATGCTGCGCACGGTGTACGGGGATCCGGAGCGGTACGTGAAGACGTACTTCAGCGAGCTGCCGGGCAAGTACTTCACAGGCGACGGCGCGCGGACGGACACGGACGGCTACTTCTGGCTGATGGGCCGGGTGGATGACGTGGTGAACGTGGCCGGCCACCGCCTGGGCACGGCGGAGGTAGAGAGCGCGCTGGTGGCGCACCCGCGCATCGCCGAGGCCGCGGTGGTGGGGCGCCCGGACGAGCTGAAGGGCACGGCGCTGGTGGCCTTCGTCACGCTGAAGAAGGGGACGGCCCCGTCGGCGGAGCTGAAGAAGGAGCTGGCCACGCACGTGACGAAGGAGATCGGCGCGATCGCGCGGCCGGACGAGATCCGGTTCGCGGAGGGGCTGCCGAAGACGCGCTCCGGGAAGATCATGCGCCGGCTGCTGCGAGACGTGGCCGCGGGCAAGCAGACGAGCCAGGACACCACGACGCTCGAGGACCTCAGCGTCCTGGCGGCGCTGCGCCAGGAAGAGGAGTAGGGCGCATCTGAGGGCTCAGCGGAGGTGCGGCGACTATGGGGCTACGGTTGCCGCATCCTCGTGGGACAACTCTTTCTTCAGCCAGTCTTTGTAGGCAAGGACGCTCGTGAAGATAGAAGACGCGCCATCATTCCCAAAAGCACTGATCACCCCGACAAGGACGCGATCATCGGCTTTGCTGAAGCCCCCTCCACCACTGTCACCACCATAGACTCTTGGGGCTGGTTTGGCGGCGTGCGATGGCGCACGAGCCAGGAACTTGACACTGCCTGAGGCCAGTCGCTCGACTGTCGCGATGGCGTACCCGTTCACGTGTAAGTGAAAGATGAACGGGTCCAAGTCAAACAGGCTCGGGAAGGAGGGAAGGAGGAGGGTGGCCGAGGA
>JAFGNZ010000082.1 GCA_016926755.1 Myxococcaceae bacterium
TGCCATGCGCCATCGACGTGGCGCCAGGCTCTGGCCGGCCGCCCACGCCAGCTCATGAAGAGCCGCCGCAGGACGCCAGGCCACCCGTCTTGCTGGCCATGCTCCGCTGGATGCTCCGCTGGCTTGCTCGAGTGCCTCCGTTCAACACCCTGTAAGAGGAATCCAAGAGGGTGTTGAGCCAAGGCGAGCGACTATAGATATAACGCTTACCCAGCGACCGGGCAGGCGCAGGATGTTGAGGCAGAGCCCACGATCACAGCTTGCCTGCCAGCTCCTGTCGGGTAGCCTCCCCGGTCACCCGAGGAGGCCCCCACAGATCCGGACGTGCGGAATTCCCGCATCCGGCTCTTCAGGCTCGGATTCGCTACGTGCCGTGCCGGTGAACGATGCGTGGCCTCGGAAGCTCGAATCGCTCCAGGAGCCGATGCATCGCGTCCCAGTTCACGAATGCCCTCTGGGAGCGGCGGGAGAGCCACTTGCGCCAGATGGCCTTCGTCTCGTGCCACAGCCTCGCGAGCGCTGAGTAGTTCGACGTCACGCCGAAATACGCGTAGTGCCCGTTCAGCTTTCGCGCGAGCGCGCGGTGCTGCACCTCGACATCATCGTGGCGATGCGTACGGCACCACTCGTTGATGCGGCGTAGCGTGCGACTGAAGCGGTCCTTCGCCGTGCGCTTCTTCACCACCCACTTGCCGTTGCGCGACAAGCCCCAGTAGTGCGTGAAGCCCAGCAGGTCGAAGGTCCCGGGCTTGCCGCCATCCCCGTCAGGTCGGTCCGGCCGGTGAAATGGCACCAGCCGCGTCTTGTCCGGGTGTAGCGTCAGGCCGTACTTCCCGAATCGCTTCGGGAGCACCTCGAACACCCGTTCGGCGTCATCCTTCTGTGTGAACACGAACGTGAAGTCGTCCGCATACCGCACCAGCACCGCCCGGCCTTTCAACCGCGGTTGCACTTCCTGCACGAACCACTTGTCCAGTACCTCGTGCAGGTAGATGTTCGCCAGCAGCGGCGAGATGACGCCGCCCTGCGGAGTGCCCGACTCGGGGTGCGAGAGCGCCATGCCCTCCATCACCCCGGCGTTCAGCCACTTGCCAATGAGGCGCAGCAACACGCCGTCACGTACCCGCTGGCCAAGAATCTGTCGGAGATGCTCGTGGTCCAAGGTGTCGAAGAACTTCTTGATGTCGACCTCCAGGACCCACCCACCTGCCATCCTCACCGTCGCGTTCTGGAGCGCTTCGCACGCCTGATGCGCGGAGCGACCGGGCCGGAATCCGTACGAGAAGTCGTAGAACTCCTCCTCGTAAACGGCCTCCAGCACCATCGCTACCGCCCGCTGCAGGACCTTATCCTCGAATGTGGGAATTCCGATGGGCCGCGTCTGCGACCCATCTCCCTTCGGGATGTGGACCCGCCGCACCGGCGGTGCTCGGTACGTTCCGGACTTGGCGCGGTCGCACAGCGACTGAAGGTTCTCTTCCAGTCTCTCCGCGTACTGCTCCGCACTTTGCCCGTCGACGCCCTTGGCACCGTCTTTGCGCGTTCGGCGGAATGCTTCGCGCAGCCACTCCACGTCGATGTGCTGGGCCAGGGTGGTGAGAGCAGCGTCCTTCATCTGCCTGGCCATCGTCGCTATCCGTTCGAGTTTCGTTGAGACGGTTGGTGAGCTCGATGTCTCTCCCATCGTTCCTTCGTCCGGTTCCGATGTTCCCGGCGCCGCCCTTTGCTCCGCAGGGTCCCGTCGGGTCGGTTCCCCCACTTCATCGCTCGTACTGCGGCGCTCCGACTTCTCGGCGCCTCGACCACGCTCGCTCCCGCTCGCGCGGACGTTCCCGGTTGGTTGGCCGGGTGGCTCCGAGATCTCCCAGGTTCCTGGGTAGCCCCTTGTGTGCGTGCCGAGCTCTCAGACCCCGGTGGAGCCTGCGTGCCGAGGTCGACGGTTCGTCCGCCTTGCACGCAGGTGCTGCCTTCCGCGTTGAACACCGCGTCGGCCTCCACCACACAGGGATTTCGGGGCTCCATCACACGGCCCACACACCCGCTGTCTACGCTTCGCAGCCACGGTCGCCCGTATGTTTCCTACGGCCACGCAAGACTCGCTCTCGACCAGGCGACCCAACCTGGCCGGACGGGATTTTCACCCGTGGGCTACTCTCTGAAGTTTTGGGCGCTACCCCTCCTCTCCAGCCAGGCTTCTCCTGGCGCACGCCCAACACCCTCTAACCATCAGAAGGGCACCCCAGTGGGTGATGCACAAGGCGCTCACGGAGGAGCAGGGGCTCTCCGCACCATGAGCACGGGGGCATGAGTAGGCCGGGGCAAGCGAGGGGCCGCTTGCCGCCCGCGCGAGCCCGTCCGAGCCGCTGCGCTGACGACACGAGGGCTGGCCGGCAGCCAGGCGCGCATGCGTGCCAGGGTTCAGCTGATCACCGCCCGCATCCGAGCCGGCGGGGTTCCCGACTGCATCCACGAGCCGCATCTTGCTGGAGGGCTTTTTCCTGATCGTCGGAATGAGGAGGAGTGATGGCATCGGCACTGCGCACGCGAGATCATGAGGAGATTCGTCGGTGGGCCAAAGAGCGGGGAGGCATTCCCACCATCGTGAAGGGGACAGAGGGGCTCCTCCGCATCGACTTCATTCGCGGCGCGAAGAGCGGTGGCCGGGAGGCGTCGCTCGAGGAGACCAGCTGGGAAGATTGGTTTCGAATCTTCGATGAGCGCGAGCTGAGCTTCCTCCACTCGCCCGAGAAGGAGAGCAAGTTCTTCAAGCTCGTGTCGGCGAGCGGCGCGGAGACGCGTGAGCAGGCACCGAGCGGTGGCGAGTCGCGCGAGCGCGGCGACGGACGTGCCGAGGGCTGGAACACCATCCTCGTCAGCAAGGAGGAGGACGGCTGGCACGTGGGCGTCGAAGGGGATGGCCACCACAAGCGTTACTCGACCAAGGCCGACGCCGTTCACCACGCCCGCGAGCTGGCTCGGAGGCATCAGCCCGCCGAGCTCATCATCGAGAAAGTGGACGGCGAGGAGGAGGATCGCATCCACTACGGTGAGCCGTCCGAGCACGCACCGCATTCGTGATCGACGATGCCCGCGATGGCCACCCGCAGACCTGCCGAAGGCTCTAATGCCAGCGGTAAAGGATCAGGGTCTAATCAGCCACAAGAGTGAGTCTGTCCATCCCCGTGGCTCTCCCTCCTCGCACCTCGCGCGGCCAGGGCCCCGGCTCAGTAGAAGATGAGCTCGGGCTGAGGGGTGACGGTGGTGGAGAAGTCCCCCGTGTTGCCCGGCTCGGCGGCACCGCTGGCGGCCGTCGCCCTGGTTCCATCACCACCCTCGCCCCCCGACGCGCCGCCACCGCCACCCGACGCGGCGAGGATGGTGGCCGTGCCCGCGACGGCGGAGGCCCCCGCTGCGCCGCCGCTGACGACGATGTTGTTGGCATTGGCGATGGAGGGCGGGTTGGACGTGAGGAACTGGACGATGCCCCCGCCGCCCCCTCCACCCCCGCCGTAGAGCTGGCCCGTGGCCCCCGCGATGGCGTTGGCTCCCGCTCCTCCACGGGCGCGGATGAAGCCGTTCGAGCCCAGGGTGATGGTGCCGCGGGAGACGAGGGTGACGACGCCGCCCCCGCCACCTCCACCGCCAGGCAGTGCCGTCCCGGCCGTGACCTGCGCGTTGCGGCCATCGGCGTCAATGAGGCCATTGATGGTGATGTTACCCCGGGCGGCCAGGATGACCCGGCCTCCAGCCTCGCCACCGAGGTAGGCGGCGGTATTCGTGCTCTTCGGGCGGAAGCCCCCGCCACCACCGCTCAGGTCGAAGCGGGTGAGCAGCGCCGAGCGCCCCAGGTCCAGGCCCCGGCCGCCCTGGAAGTCCTCCGCGGCGGACACGGCGATACCCCTGCTCGGCGAGTTGACGGTCTGGACCTGCTGCTCCGGGTTGACGGCGAGGATGCCCTGAGGGCCGATGGTGATGTCCCCGGTGGCGCGAATCGTGGTCCCGCTCGCCACGATGAGGACGTTGTCGATGCGCACGTTGTGGAACATCAGGTTTGCGCCATTCGGTAGGCTGCCGTAGCCGATGGCGAGGTTCTTGGGGGGCGAGAAGTCGGGGACGTTGAGGTCGCCCGCGGAGCCGTCGCCGTAGAGCGCGAGCGCACCGGGCTCGCCCTGCGGGCCGGTGTCCCCCACGGGGCCCTGCATCCCCTGGGCCCCGTCCGCGCCATTGCACAGGTACCGCGTGGACGTCGCGTCCACCTCCCCCTCATCCACCGTCCCGTTGCCGTTGCGGTCGACGGCGGCCTGGAGCAGGACGCCCCCTTGCGGGCAGTTCGTGCCCGGGGGCTCGGCCAGGGTGACCATCAGCGCGCCCGGCCCCTGCGGCCCCTGCGCACCCGTCTGCCCCTGAGGCCCCGGCTCCCCTTGAGGCCCCGGCTCCCCTTGAGGCCCCGGCTCCCCTTGAGGCCCCTCGGAGCCCGCCGAGCCCTTGCAGGCAGCCAATCCGAGGAGCCCCGCCATGAGCGAGGCTCGCAGCACTCGAACTCCGGGGACACTGGATAACGGGTGGACGCGCATCACGACTCCCCCAACGAGGACGACAGCGGCGCATTCTGGCCCGATTCACGTCGCGTGTGCCAGGGAATGGGCCTCCGTCGTGCGCACGTGCCACGGTGTGAGTCACGCCGGCTGCAGGAAGCGTCCATCCACGAGATGCTCGATGACCTCACGCGCCGAGCGCGGGCCGAGCTTCACCTTCGCCCCCAGCTGCGCCACCGCGCTGGCGACCGTCGTCGGGTGCTCGAAGGCGGCCAGGGTGCTCAGGAGGATCTGACCGTCCTTGCCCTGATCCAGCGTCGGATCGCTGAACCTTCGCGGGCTGACCGAAGGTGCGCAGACCAGGCCCGTCCCGTCAACCGAGCGCACGACGGTCACCTGCTCCTGCGCCACCTTCGCGGGGACCCGGTGAAGTCCCAACCAATCGCCGAGCTTGAACTGAAGCGTCGCGGGGGCGGTGTTCAGCAGGCGCGTGCGTCCGTTGATCGCGACCCTTCGCCTCGCGGCCCTGTGCTCCCACGCGAGGGCATCCACGTGATCCGACGTGCGCTGCACCGCCTCCTCGAGCGCCGCGTCGCGGAAGCGCAGCATCGGCACCGTCACCTCTCCTGGCTCGCGTCGCTCGAAGTAACCGAGGAACTCCGTGAACGTTCGCGCTTCGGTCACCATGTCGAACCGCGCGGGGTGCTCGGTGACGAGCGCCCCGGGCTGCGCTTCGAGCCGCTGGTAGCCCACCACGCAGTCGAGGCTGATCGCGCGCTCCACCAGGCGGACTTCCTCTTCGAGCGTGGCGGCGCTGGCGAAGGGGAGGCCCGCGATTCCAGAGATCTCGATGTCCAGGTTCGGATGGCGGCGGCAGCTGTCGATGAGCTCGAGGAGCTCCCGGTCCGAGGCACACGGCTTGAGCAGGCCGCGACGCATCTGCTCGTGCCGCTGCTGCTCCGAGAAGCAGCCGATGTCGAGCACCATGTAGACTTGCTCGAAGGTTCGGGCCAGCGCGTCGATGAGCTCTCTCGGGGCCACCCCCCACAGGAAATACGTACAGGCGTGGCGTGAGAGATCGACCCCCGCCCAGGTGCTCCGCAGAAACTCCGCCGAGCTCCCCGAGAAGTCGTAGCGCAGCTGCCACGTCCGGTGGGCGATCTCCTGGTGGTCGCGGCGCACGCTCTCCTCGGACCGCAGGAACGGCTTCGCGCGTCCGAAGGCCGCCTTCTGGTTGCCGCGGGCCCCACCGCAATAGAGGCAGTTCTCGCCGCACCCCTTGCCGGGCGCGACCCACCCCGAGAAGGCGTGGAGATCCTGCTGGCTCAGGAAGATGTCGTTGAAGTGCGAGTAGTAGACGTCTTCGCTGTTCGCGGCGCCTTGCACGTACGCCAGTGGCAACCGCCGCGGGGTGCCGTCCGGATCCCGGGTGACGCAGTTGGGCGGAGAGGGCTCACCCTGGCAGAGCGCCAGCAGCGGCAGCTCGCCGTCGCCCAGGACGATGTGATCGATGCAGTCAAACGATCGCAGCTCCCGCCACCAGTACGACGCGGTGTTGCCGCCCACGACGATCCGGATTCCGGGGTCGATCTCTCGCAGCGTCCGAGCCAGGAGCAGCGCGCGGTGGATATGGTGGAACCACTTGAGGCTGATCCCGACGAGCCGGGGGCGCACGCGGGCCACCAGGGCTTCGAGCGAGCGGGCCACCTCGTCCTCGGATTCGTCCCCGTCGTAGAGCCGGACGAAGGCCTCGATCCCGCTCCGTCGCAGGTAACCCGCGAGATAGAGGATCCCGCAGGTTGCCTCGCCGGTTCCGGCGCCGAGGAGGAGGACGGGAGAGAGGACGCGACGGCCATGCATGAGCGGGGATTGAGTCAGTAGGTGCCCTTCATCGTCACCTGGGTGTACGCGGAGTAGCCACGCGAGCAGGCGTACCAGGTACCGGCGGATGGGCTGCTGATGGTGCACGTCTCCGTATTGCCAGACAGGTACGGACGGCAGTTGTACGTGCTGGTCGTCGGCGCCGCGTTGTACCGGACGTACAGGTCCGCGTCACCTGTGTTGCCAGTAGCGCCCGCCTGGTTGAACACCACCGAGCTCTTGCCAGCCGGCACGGTGAGCGTCCAGCAGGTCCACGAGCCGGAGGCGCCGCTGTACGGGGCCGTCGCCACGCCGTTGGTCAGCGTGTCCCCGCCACCACCCCCGCTGCCGTAGGTGCCCGTCAGCGTCACGCCCGAGTACGTCGAGTACGCGTTCAACATCACGTACCAGTCGCCAGCCGCCGGGTTGGTGAAGGAGCAGGACTCGGAGTTGCCGCCGGCGTACGGACGGCAGTCGTAGCTGCTGCGGGTCGGCGCAGCGCCGTACTTCACGTACAGGTCCGCATCACCCGCGCCACCGCTGATGGTGAACTGGAGGCTGGCCTGGCCCGAGGGAACGGTCAGCTTGTAGTACACGGCCGTGCCCGTGCTGGCACCGATGCCCGTCACCGGCACGCCGTTGCTCAGCGGGGTGGTGGGCGGCGGCGGGATGACGAGGCCCACGCCCACGGCCTGCCACGCGGCCGTCACCGCGTCGATGGTCGCCTGATCATAGCCGAGCTGCGCGGCCGCCTGCTCCGTGCACGTCTTCGCCTGCGCGAAGGTGGTGGAGGACGTCATCAAGTGCGTGTTGGCCCTGAACCAGATCAGGCCGGCATCCTTGACGCCGATGCCCGGCACGACGGTGCTGGACCGGCCGCGCGGGTGCACGCCGCCCTTTGCCAGCAGGGCGAAGGCCAGGTTGGCGATCCCGGAGCTGTAGTGCACGTCCACGCCCTCGTTGTAGTTCGGGTACCAGTCCAGCGAGCTGCCATCCTTGGCCGGGTCGTCCATGTAGCGGAGCGCGTCACCCTGGCTGCCTGGCGTCCAGATGTCCTCGCCGATCATCCATACCTCCGGGTCCGGCAGCACGAAGCCACGCGTCCAGCTCTCGCAGAAGGCGGCGGCGGTATCGCTCATCGCCTCGTTGAGGCCACCCGACTCGCCCGAATAGATGAGACCGGACTCGGCCGCCGTCACCGCGTGCATCAGCTCGTGCACCGCCACGTCCATGTCCAGCCCCAGCATGGTGGAGTTCACACCGTCGCCATCGCCGAACACCATCTGGGTGCCATCCCAGTAGGCGTTCACGTAGTTGTTGCCGTAGTGCACCGTGCTGATCAGCACTCCTCCCGTGTAGCTGGACAGGTCCACGCCGAACAGCATCATGAAGCAGTCGTAGGCGCTGCCCAGCACGTTGTAGTTGGTGTCGACATGGGTGTCCCCAATGGCCGCCTGGCCCTCGCTGCGCTTGAGCGTGCCTGGGGTGACGGAGCCGTTGTTGGCGCTGTACACCCTCCGGTTCTTCGCGGTGAAGATCTGCGGGACCCTGCGCACAATCTGGCCGCTGCTGGCGTCCACGTACACCCGGTCGTTCACCGGGAGGCCGTCCGCCGTCATGCCCGTCACGCGCACCTCGTGCGCCAGCACGAGCTGGTCGTTGCCGTCGCGCACGTACACCAGGCGCTCGGGCTGGGCGGCCTGGATCCGCGCGGCCGTCGCGTTGCGGGCAGCCACGGCGGCGGCCTCCGCGGAGATCCTCGGCTGGGCGGGCAAGAGGCCCGTGCTCCGGGTGTCACGCGCGGAGCCGTTGGCGGCGTAGATGTTGCCGGCCCGGTCCACATGGAGGATGAGCTCACCGCCGATGACAGGCAGCCCGTTCTTCAGCTGGCTGAAGCGCAGGTGCTGGTGACCGAGTTCATCCACCGACACACGCTGGAACACCAGATCCTCCACGCGGAGGCGGTAGATGGGGGCGATGCTGCTCAGCGCGGCCTGCACCGTCGCCTTCGCATCCCCAGGCGCCAGCCCCATCGCCCAGCCCGAGGCCTGGCCCAGGGGGCCCCGGATGAAGTCGGGAGTCGCATCACGCTGATTGGAGAGGACGGTGACGCCGCGCAGCGCGCTCAGCGCCTGCTGGATGTCCGTGCCATCCCTCTCGGCGACCTGCGTCGTCGCGTCATCGGCCCCCACCTGCTGCTCCGTGGTGCCACACGCGACGTAGGCAAGACTCAACCACGCCGCACAGAACGTCCTCAGCAATGAATGGCTCATATTCGCCCCTCCGTTGAAGTGGATGCTACCAGAACGGAGGCGCTCCCATTGCAAGCAAACGGCTGCCCCAGAGCTGGAGCACGGCTGGCACGAGAAGCAACGCCCCACTTCCGCCCGTGGCGATGACACTCGTTTTGGCGTCGGCAACCCTCACGAGCAATGACGCGTTGGTGGCCGAGGCCCTAAAGTCTCTCGCCCACATGGCCTTCGACTTCGACCGGAACTGCCAGCTGCTGGGGCCCTTCATCGGCCATACCACCGCCACGGAGAGCCGCCTCTGGCTGCATATGGCGGACCTGAAGCCCGGAGAGCGACGCACGCTCTACGTCACCCTCCACCCCGAGCGCTCCGCCCGGGCCGTGCAGCGCGTCCCCCTCGTCATCTCGGAGGAGGAGTGCGGCGTCGGCGTCGCCACCCTCTCCGGCCTGGAGCCGGACACCCTCTACGGCTACCGGATCTGGTGGGATGAGTCGGGGCTCGCGGCGGTGGACCTCAAGGGGCTGGAGCCCGAGGACACCTGCTTCCGCACCCTGCCCCGCGACGGCTTCGAGCACCAGCTCGATTTCCTGGTGATGAGCTGCCACAACCCGGAGACGGCGGCGCTCGACGGAGTGAACGGCTTCGCCGTCTGGGCGCAGATGCCCGACATCATCACGTACAACAAGAACGTCCGCTTCGCCCTGCTCATCGGAGATCAGCTCTACGCGGACGACATCGAGCGGCGGGCGCTGAAGGAGAGGGAGCCGCGCAAGCGCCTCGCGCTGTACCTGAGCATGTACCGCAAGTATTGGAGCGACCTGCGCTACCGCCGCGTCCTCTGCCGCCTGCCGGCCTACCTGATGTGGGACGACCACGACATCACGGACGGCTGGGGCTCGCGCGAGGACTCCTTCGAGGATACGCGCTCCGAGGTCATCAAGCCCTCCTGGCAGGGGCTGTTCATGTCGGCGCGCACCGCCTTCCAGCACATGCAGGCCTCGCGCAACCCGCCTCCGCTGTCCGCCGGATTCCAGGAGGGCTTTGACACCTGCTTCCGCGTGGGGCGGGCGGGCTTCGTGCTCGCGGACCTGCGCAGCCACCGCAATGTGCGCCAGGGCCGCGTGTGGACCGAGGCGCAGCGCGCCGCCGTGGAGCGCTGGGTGGCCTCGGAGCGCGAGCACCTGGACGTGCTCTTCTTCTGCAGCACCGTCGTCTTCTCCCACGGGCACCCGGGGCTGGAGGCGCTGATGCGCGGTGGCTGGCCCCACGTCCTCAAGGTGATCTCCTGGCTGGGCTCCTTCCGCTATGCGGGCGTGCGGAGGATGGTGAGCGACTTCTACCGGAACATCGGTGACCTTCGGGACGACCTGAACGACAGCTGGGGCTCCGAGCCGAACCGGCGCGAGGCGGATCGCGTGCTGGACTTCCTCTTCGGCCTGCAGAACCCGCCGCCGGGCCAGAGGCCGCTGAGCGTGGTGGTGCTGACCGGAGACATCCACACGCCCGGCTACTCCACGCTGTACTCATCGGATCCGGAGCACGCCGCGCGCCCCTCCATCCCGCACGTGGTGGCCTCGCCCGTCTCCTACCAGCCGTTCAGCTGGCTGGGAGAGGCCGTGTACCGGCGCCTCTCGCGCGTGGTGGCGCTGGGGGAGCGCGGCGTGTACAGCGCGCAGGTGAGCCATCACTTCTCGCAGCGCAACGTGGTGGTGGCCTCGCTGCGCAACGTGGTGGCGGACGAGTGGCACCTGAAGGTGAAGTTCTACCTGGAGGGCCATCCCGAGCCCCGCATCCTGCTGTTCGACCTGAACCGCAGCTCGGGGCGCGAGGCCATCCCCTGGCCCCACGCGCGCGAGCCCAGCCTCCTGGGCTGACGCGGGCGCGCGGCCCGGACACGGAGTGGACTTGCCCGAGCGCGACCTCAGAATCGCTCCCTCACCGTGCCCCGCTGCCCCCAGGAGTCTCGATGTCGCACGCAATGAACCCGCCCCCCCGCCGCCGCTCGCAGCCTCCCCTCGGGGCCTGGCTCCACGCTCCGGCGCTGCTGCTGGTGGTGCTCGCTGCCCATCCGTCCGCCGCGCAGACGATCAACTGCACCTCGGGGACCTCCGTCACAGCCAACGGGCAGCAGGGCGCGAGCGGGGGCTCCTTCTTCTATGGCCTGGGGGACCCGAACGGCTGTGTCGTCCCAGGCGGACCGAGCCAGTCCTTCTCGCCGAGCGCTCCCGGCTTGTTCATGTATGGCAACTTCGCCCTGCCGGACGGCGGCGCGATCGCCATGCCCCCGCTGTTCCTGTCCGCCACGAGCTCCGGCTTCACCGGGCCCGGCCCCCAGGACCAGGCGCTCGGCGTCTTCCCGTTCGGCGGCGGCAGCACGAGCCAGGCCATCGCCATCTCCAACATCCCGGCCCAGGGCAGCCTCCCCTCGATGGTGACGATCTGGGGGCTGATCCCCGGGGGCAGCTGGACGAGCCTCGGGACGTGGAACTACGCGTACCTGCCGCCGCCCGTCATCCAGTACCCACCCACCGGCGCGACCTGCACCACGGACGCCTCCCCCACCCCGCTGGGCAACGGCACGGCGGTGGTCCACACCACCCAGCAGGTGCCCACCAACAGCGGGGTGCCCGCGAACGCGGACGCGAAGCTGCTCAACCCACGGCCCGTGTTGTTCTCCACCAACACCGCCGTCAACGTCGCGCAGAACGCCACCGCCACGGCCCCCGCGCGCGTCCACTCGTGGGCCAGCGCCATGACGTGGGCCAACAACTCCGCCAACTACTGGGTGGGGAGCACGCAGCTCACCGCCATCCAGACGCCCATCTACGCCGATCCGCTGATCACCTTCTATTCGAGCCAGCCGCGCAACCAGGACGGCACCTACTTCGCCTCGAACTACCTGACGAGCTCGCCCACGCCGGGCAAGTCCGCGCCCCTGGGCACGCCGAGCAACGCCGACCTCTTCGCCCCCGGCTTCCACCTCGCCACCGCCTCGCCGATGACGATCAACGGCGACCTGTACAGCGGGGGGACGACGAGCACGGTCTACAACTACGGCGGGCGCTCGGTGCACGGCAGCCAGTCGATGCAGGTGGGCGTGGACCCCATGGGCACGTTCCGGGAGACGCTGGCGGTGTTCCCCTCCAGCTCGGGCAGCCCCACCGTGCCGGCCTACCTCCCGGCCAACCCCACCACGGTGGCGCAGGGTGACTGGGACATCGTCTTCCGCATGTCCCAGAGCGCCACCACGTACCTGCAGATGGCGGTGGCCCAGGGCTCTCCGTTCACGCAGTTCACCTCCCAGGGCAACTCGGTGATCAGCATTGGCGCGGTGTACGGCCCTGGCTACGTGAGCAGCCCCAGCGGCGCGATGCCTGGCGGCACCATCACGCCGCCCACGGACGTGACCGTGGGGAGCGGCGCCGTGCGCTTCCAGATCATCTACCAGCAGGTGAACGGCATGTCGTCCGCCACCGAGTCCTTCCCGAGCCCGGGCGCCACGCGGAGCAACTGGGTGAGCTTCGCCGTCATGTGGGATCCCAAGGCCCTGCCCGTGAAGGCGCTCACCGCGAACACCAGCGCCTACGACAAGATGACGTACTACACGCTGCCGATCTCGAGCACGGCCAGCGCCACCTCGTTCGTCATCGCCGCGCTGCCGAACCAGCTGCAGAACAACGTGCAGCCCTCGACGACTGCCTCGCCGTATGACTCGGCGGCCGCGACCGCGTGGGCCCGGGCGCTCGCGCCGTACGCGTTCAACTTCTACCAGGGCACCTCGGCGGTCTCGTTCTACGTGGGCAAGACGAACCAGGGAAAGGCCACCGCCTCCAACCTGGTGAACGTGTACTACGCGCCCGGGCTCAAGGCCGTGGGCCCGTCCATCGCGGGCAGGACCGTCTTCCTGCTCCAGCCGCACCAGTACTCCACCGGCTTCAAGGATGGCCGCAACGGCCAGATGCCGCTCAACACGTCGCAGAAGACGCCGTTCCTGAGCTTCGCCGGGAAGCAGTCGTGGACGGCGGCGGCCACCAACAAGTACTGGATCGTCCGCGGCAAGCTGGAGGCCTACGTCGACACGCAGCTCTCGCTGACGTACGTGATGCCGCCGATCGTCCCCGCGTTCCCCGGCTCGGTCTTCGGCTCGGCCACGCTGACGCCGGCGGGCTCCAACATGGGCACGAGCCCCGTGGCCCTCAATGACGTCACCTACGGCCTCATCGCCGGGACGATCTACCCGCTGGTGCTGAGCAGCCCGCCCGCCAACTCGACGCTCGCGAACCTGACGAACGGCTACGGGCAGATGAACGCTCCCTACGGCTCGGCCCAGGCCATGTACTACACGGCGAAGCTGCTGTACGCGCTCGCCGGGCTCACCGAGCCGGCATCCCCGCCTGCCTGGTACGGCTCGACGCCGTGGCTGACGAAGGGGACGATGCTGAGCAACCTGTACGCGCAGCTCGTGCAGCTGCTCTCGTACTACTTCTCGCCGCAGATGTGCGCGGTCCAGGCCAACTCGTCGGCGCTCGGCATCATCAACTCGTACGTCTACGCCTACTACGACGCCGCCAGCCACCACCTGCTGCTCGAGCCCACCGGCTCCGGCCCCGCCCCGAGGCCGCAGTCCTACGGCAACAACTACCCGAACGGCGTGGTGGACTCGTTCGGCATCGGCCCCGCGCTCAGCGACAACGCCTATACCTATGGCTACTTCATCGCCGGGGCCGCGCTGCTCGAGCTCGCGCTCCAGCAGCAGCTCATCCCAGGGCTGACGTCCGATCAGCAGGACTTCCTCGATCCGAACCACTTCGGCCCGGCGATCGATCTGCTCATCAAGGACATCGCCTACGCGGACACCGCGAGCGGCGTGTCCATCCCCTGGTGGGTGGACCAGAAGGCGCTCCCGTTCCCTCGGCTCGAGTACATGGACCTGTGGACGGGGATAGCGTTCACGGATGCCTTCACGCCCACGGCGGGCTCGGGCAAGCAGCACAACTCCGCGCAGGAGGCCCAGCTCTCCTGGGCGGCCATCCACCTGTGGGGCAAAGTGACGAACCGGCAGCCGCTGGCGGACCTCGGCGCGTTCCTCTACACGCTGGGCGCGTACGCGAACGATGCCTACTTCAACGGCACGCTGGGCCAGCTGGTGCCAGATACCACCAACGGAGAGTACGCCTCCGACTTCTCGCCGGACGGCTCGTTCATCCCGCGCGCCACGCAGGATCTCACCCAGGCGGCCGTGGGGACGTGGAACTACAACCCGGCGCAGTCGCTGACCAGCAACTGTCCGGGCCCGCAGTGCCGGGGCATGAGCGCCTGGCAGACGCGGCCGGCCACCAGCACCCAGGTGTCGAGCGGCCCCCGGCCGGTCATCTCGCCGGGCGTGTACCAGGGCCGGCAGTGGTCGCAGGGAGAGGATGGACAGCCGCTCCTCGCTGGGCTCGTGAACGTGCTCCTGCCCTTCGAGCCGCTCACGCTGTCGCCGCTGCGCGACTCGACCTACATGACCGCGGCCTCCCAGGCCTCGCTGCTCCAGGGTGGGCAGCCCTACATGAGTCCGTCCTATATGGGCGTGAACAACCTGTTCTTCACGGCGCTGGGCATGGGTCAGTCCGCGGGGGTGAGCTACAGCCAACCGCTCACCACTGCGTTTCCGCCCTGCCAGCCGGGCGTCCAGAACTGCCTGAACCCGCCCCCGTTCGATACCAGTGGCACGGGCTGTCAGGCCTTCCTCACGCTGAGCCCCTCGGCGAGTCAGTCCGGCTTCACCTGGTACTGGAACCTGCTCACGTCCGGTGGAGGCAGCTCCAGCGGAGGCGCCCTGCTGCCTTGGATGGGCGTGCCGGTGTCGAGCCTGCCCTCGTCGTGTCAGTCGAGCTCGCCGGCGGTGCAGGCGATCAACTACTGGACCTGGCCCGCGGCGGCGGCGGCGGCCTTCGTGGACTTCTACACGTACCAGCGCTACGGGACGCCGAACTTCAACGTGTACTGCGAGGCCACGAGCCTGGCGAAGGGGCAGCTCCAGCCACTGTGTGTGGGCTTCGGCTCGCCGGGGAGCGCCACGCCGACCATGCTGCTGGCCTTCAACCCGAACAGCCAGCCGCTGAGCGTGCAGTTCAAGACGGTGAGCGGCGGCACCGCGGTGGGCCCGGCGCAGTCGATCGCCGGCTACGGCAACGCGGTGTGGGCCGTGCAGTCCACGCTGAAGCGAAAGCCCCAGCGGAAGCGGTAGACGATGGACCGGCCCATGTACCGGAACGCGTGGGCGTGCCCGGCAAACCTGTCATACAGCAGGACAGGGTCGGCAAGAGTGCTCCCAAGGAGTGTCCCTCGACTCGGTTCACTGGAGGCGGTCCGTCAACCGTGGGAGAACGGGACGGCCGGCGCGGGCGGACCCGTCCTGACGGGGGGACCCGCGCCGAGACGAGGGGCCCGCGACCTGTGCTCCCGGGACTGTGGGTCCAGGACTCCTCGGATCAGCCTTTTTCTGAAACGTATGCCCGGCGCTGGGGCTCAGGAGTCCTGTGCGGGCGTGGAGGCCCCGTGCTTGCGCCGCCAGCGCTCCACCAGCAGCAGGAGCGCCGGGAAGCCCAGCAGGACGATGATGACGTTCACCCCGAAGCCCAGGTTGGCCACGTTGCCAATCGAGTTGAGCCCCGGGTGCCGCGCGATGGCCAGCGCCAGGAAGCCGATGGCGCTCGTCAGCAGGCCGCCGACGATGGCGCGCCCCGTCTCCCCATACACGGAGATGAAGTCACTGCCCGGCTCGGACAGGCGCTGGATCAGGTGCACGCCCGCATCCACCGTGGTGCCCACCAGCACCGGCAGCACCACCACGTTCAGGTAGTTGAACTGGATGTCCAAGAGCGCCATCAGCCCCACCAGCCCGGCCACGGACAGCAGCGTGGGCAGCATGCAGATGAGCGCCGTCCGCAGCCGCCCCAGGGTGATCCACATGGCCACCAGCACCGAGAGGATGGCCAAAGCGAGGATGCGCGGCCCCTCCTTGGCCACCATGTCCAGGATGTCCGCGATGATGAGCGCCTCGCCCGCCGCCGACACCTGCGTGCCGTCCGGCAGCGTCAGCCCGCGCACCTCCTTGGCGAAGTGCCGCGTCCGCGCCCCATCCGCCAGGCTGATCGCCGCGTACACCAGCACCACGCCGCCCTTGTCCTTCTCCCCCTCCAGCCCCTCGAACTGCCGCCGCACCGCCTCCGGCAGGCTCTCCCGCTGGAAGGGCTCGGCCCGCGTCATCCGCAGCGCGCGCTCCAGGTTGGCGCGGACGTCATCCGGCAGCCGCGCCGGATCCAGCTTCTGCAGCCGCTCGCGGATGGCCTGGAGGAGGGTCCGCTTCTCCTCCTGCTGCCGGGGCACCAGATCCGCCAGCGCCCCGACGAAGTCGATCGTGCTCTGCGGGCCGTTGCTCTTCTTGCGCTCCTCGAGCTGGCGCACCACCTCGCGCTCCATGTCCTGCGAGTCGGTGAGCACCACCACGGGCGTCTGCGAGTACCCCAGGATCTTGTTGACGCGCTGATCCAGCCGCACCGACGGCAGGGACATGTCCTCCATCTTGGCCAGATCGTAGTTGAAGGTGACCTGCCAGGCCTGGGTGATGAGCGCCACCAGCCCCACGCCCACGACGATGGCCACCCCGCGGTAGCGCCGCGGCAGCCAGCGCCCCAGCGCCGCCAGGGGACCGTCCGAGGCCGCGTGCACGCGCGGCGCCCAGCCCCAGCGAGAGGCCAGCCCCAGCAGCGCCGGCAGGATGAGCAGGTACGAGGCGATGCTCACCAGCATGCCCACCGCCGCGATGATGCCGAACTCGCGGAAGGCGGCGAACTCGGAGATGGAGAGGCTCAGGAAGGTGAGCGCCGCCACCAGCGCGGCGATGAACGCCGAGAAGCCCGTGTGGCTGAACGCCTCGCGCACCGCCTCCAGCGAGCCGTGCCCCTCCGAGCGCAGCGTGGTGTAGCGCCCCAGCAGGTGGATGCCGTGCTCCACGCCCAGGCCACCCAGCACCGCGCCCAGGAACCCGGTCAGCAGGTTCACCTTCCCGTAGAACAGGCCCACGAAGCCATACGTCCACGACAGGCCCGCCAGCACGGGGGCCATCGTCAGGAAGACGCTCAGCGCGCTGCGGAAGTGGAACGCCAGGTAGAGCAGCAGCAGCACCAGGGCGATCGAGGAGGCCTGCGCCAGGTCCGCCGTGATGAGCTCCTGGTGATCGATCTTCTTCTTGAAGGTGCCGGAGATCTCCGTGCGGAAGCCCGGCCCGTACTTCGACAGGTCCTGCTTCTTCAGGAAGTCGTCCACCTGCCCGACGAGCTTCTTGGCGTAGTTCAGGTCGGCGCTGCTGCCCTTGGGCTTGAGCATGAGCAGCACCATCCGCTCTTCGGGATCCAGGTAGTACAGGTCCCCGCCGCCGGACAGGCGCTGGTTGGCGCCGCCGGAGTACTTCTTCTCGATGTCGGAGAAGTCAACGGAGGGTGGAGGCTCGTCATCCAGCCGGACGAAGAGCGGGTTGGCCTGCTCCTTCTCCCAGCGGATGCGCGCGTCGATGCGCTCCTGGAGGACCTTCAGGTCCGGCACGTCCACGTAGTAGAGGGCGTGCTCCTCGAAGAAGTCGCGAGGCCGCTGGTAGTGGACGTAGCGGATCTCCGAGAGCTCGGTGAACCGGGGCGCCATCTCGTCGGCGAAGCGCTTGAGCACCTCCGGCTCCGCGCCCATGCCCACCACCACCACGTAGCCCTGGCCGCCGAAGCGCTTCCGCAGCGTGTCCAGGTCCTGCACGCTCGGGAAGGACTTGGGCAGCAGCCCCACCAGATCGGCGTTGAGCGTCAGCGTGCGCGCGGAGAAGACCCCCAGCCCCACCAGGAGGGCCGCCACCAGCAGCGCCTGCCAGGGCTTGCGGTGGCTGCGCGCGGCGAGCGCCCCCATCACCGACTCCAACCGCTCCGCCAGCCGCCGCTTGTCGCTCATGTGTCCGCTCTTCTGTCCCAAGGTCAACGCTCGAAGCGGCCCACCATCGCCAGGGTCCACCCCCTGAGTCAACGGATTGCCCAACGGGAACAAGAGGACGGAAGAGCCCTGGCCACCTCGTCGGACGCCCCGCACCTACCGTCCGCGGACAGGGATTCTTCCCACGACTCCCGGAAAAGTGTCCGGACGGACGGCGGCCCGATCGCCCACCCAAGATGGGAGGCGAAACCGCTGCTAATGGCCGGCTGCCTGCTTCAGGGGGGGATGGGAGCCCCAGGCCCATCACCGCCCCGGGTGCTCGATCTTCCCCTGGGCAGCCGGGCAGGCGCGCGCGCCTGTCACCCCGGCGGGGCGTGGCCAGTTTCCGGCCCGAGAGATCGGGCGCGCATGGGGCGGGCCCAGGGAGGGGAAGGCGCTCGGTTCCCCGCACCGCGACCATGGCCTCGAATCCGACGACTTCGCCTGGCTGGAGGGGACGCCTGGAGCAGCGGCTCGGCGCGCTGGCCGTCTACAACTACCGGTGGCCCACGGCGGCGCTCGCGGTGGCGCTGGCGCTCAGCCTGCTCGGCCTCTTCTTCGCGCGCGGGCTCTCGCTCGACGCCAACCTGGTGAGCCTGCTGCCTCGCTCCTTCCAGAGCGTGGAGGATCTGCACGAGCTGGAGCAGCGCTTTGGCGGGCTCGGCTGGGTGGTGGTGGTGGGCGAGGGCGCCGAGCCCGAGGCCCTGCGGCGCTTCGCCGACGACCTGGCGCCTCAGCTGGAGGCGCTGCCGGGCATCCGCTTCGTGGAGTCGCGGCGCCCCGGGCGCTTCTTCCAGGAGCACGCGCTCTACTACCTGTCCCTGGAGGATCTCCAGGAGGTGGAGCGGCGGCTGGAGGCGCGCCTCCGCTGGGAGAAGGCGCGCGCCAACCCGCTCTTCGTCCCGCTGGTGGACGAGCCAGCCCCCTCGCTGGACTTCTCGGATCTGGAGGCGAAGTACGGCGCGGGCAGCGCGCGCCGGCTGTCCGGCCAGGGTGAGGAGTACTACCTGGATCCGGCCGCGCGCCGCGTCGTGCTGCTGGCCAGGCCTCAGGGCATCTCCGCGGACCTGGACTTCTCCCACCGCATCATCTCCGAGGTGGAGCGCCTGCTGGCGGCGCAGGATCTGTCGAAGTACGGGCCGGACTTCCGCGTGGCCATCACCGGCACCTTCCAGAAGAAGCTGGACCAGGAGCGGCAGATCGGCCGGGACATGGCGGTGGCCTCGGCGGTGGCCGGCGTGCTGCTGCTGCTCTACCTCTTCCTCCACTTCCGCAGCGCGCTGGCGGTGGCGGTGGTGCTGGCGCCGGTGGCGCTGGGGCTGGCCTGGACCTACGGGGTGGTGGGGCTGGCCTATGGGCGGGTGAACCTGCTCACCGGCTTCCTGGGAGCGATCCTCGGCGGCCTGGGCATCGAGCACGGCATCCACCTGCTGGGGCGCTACCTGTACCTGCGTGGAGAGGGCTGGAAGGCGGAGAAGGCCACTTGCGAGTCCTTCACCCACACGGGCAGCGCGGCGCTCACCTCCGCGCTGGTGGCGGCGCTCACCTTCCTGCTGCTGGGCACCTCGCGCTTCCGCGCGTTCCGGGAGTTCGGCGTCATCGCCGGCGTGGGCATGCTGCTGATCGTCCTGGCTTATGTGCTGGTGTTGCCGGCGGTGCTGGGCGTGGCGTCGCGCATGGGGTGGAGGCCGGGGCTGGCGGCCACGGCGCACGAGCGCTCGCCGCTGGGGCGCCTGCTGGTGCGCTGGCGCCGGCCCTTCACGCTGGTGTCGGGGCTGGTGCTCCTGGGGCTCACGCTGAACATGGGGAGCGTGCGCTTCGACTACGACTTCGACTCGCTGGAGGATCAGCAGCTCCCCTCGTTCGTGCTGGATCGGCGGGTGAACCAGCTGATCGGCTACTCGCAGACGCCCATGGTGGTGCTGACCAACAGCCCTGCGGAGGAGCACGCGGTGGTGGAGGAGCTGCGCGCGCGCAAGGAGCGCCTGGGCGAGCGCTCCACGGTGGACTTCGTCGCGTCGCTGGAGACGCTGGTGCCCCAGGAGCAGGCGCACAAGCAGGAGGTGCTGCGTCGCCTCCAGGGGCTGCTGGAGGACGTGCCCGAGGAGCGGCTCGACGCGCGGCAGCGTGAGCAGCTGGCGGAGCTGCGGGAGCAGGTGCGCGCGCGGCCCTTCACGCGCGAGGAGCTGCCCGCCGCCGTGCGCCGGCAGTTCCAGGGCCCGCAGGGGCAGAGCGGGTTCGTGCTGGTCTACCCCGCGGTGAGCCTGGGTGATGGAGAGGCCATCCGCGCCCTGGCGCGCGAGGTGCGCGGAGTCTCCCCCCCCGGAGGGGAGCGCATCGCCGTGGCGGGCGAGCCGATGGTGCTCGCGGACATCCTGGAGATGGTGACGCGGGAGGTGCCGCTCATCCTCTCCGGCGCCCTGGTGGCGGTGCTGCTGGCCATGTGGGTGACGCTGGGCAGCCTGCGGCTGGCGCTGCTGTGCCTGATGCCGACGGTGGTGTCCCTGCTGGGGCTGGTGGGGCTGATGCCGCTGCTGAAGATGGAGTTCAACTACCTCAACATCCTGGTCATCCCGGTGCTGATCGGGACGACGGTGGATGCGGGGGTGCACCTGCTGACGCGGCTGGTGTCGCCGGACAGCGACTTCGTGTCGGTGTACTCGGAGACGGGGCGGGCCATCTGCGGCGGCCTGCTGACGAGCGCCGTGGGCTTCGGCGCGCTCTTCCTGGCGAACCATCCGGGCCTCTACTCGATCGGAGCGCTGGCCAACCTGGGCTTCGGGGTGAACCTGCTGGTGATGCTCGTGGCCTTCCCCGCGCTGCTGCTGGCGCTCTCGGAGTGGCGCAGGCGTAGGCAGCTCCTGCGAAAGGCCCACGCCAAGGACGCGGCCCCGTCCCACCCGCCGCCCCCCGGTGACGTGACGCCCGTCCGCTGATCGGGGGTCGCCCGTGGAGCGTGCTGCCTTTCGAGCGTTCCCTGCAGGCACGCACCCGACTGTCCACGTTCCCGGCCAGCAGCAGAACGCACGAAAGAGAGAACCATCATGAAGATCTCCAAGACACAGTTCCTGGTCGCCGGTCTGCTCGCGGGCACGCTGACATTCGTGGGCTGTAAGTCGGACAAGTCGGGCGAGACCCCGCCAGGGACCGACGCCACGCAGGACACCGGCACCCCGACGGGTGAGCAGCCCACCGAGGGCACGAGCACGCCCCCCGAGGGCACGGGCACGGAACCCGGCACGGGGGGCAGCGGCAGCGAGACCAAGCCATCGGATGACAACCTGCGCATGCCCGAGGAGGACCCGATGCGCACGCGCGACGAAGAGAGCGCCCGGGAAGCCGAGAGCGAGCCGGGCGTGCACGATCCCGCCACCGGCGGCACCGGCGGCTCTGGCTTCCCCGAGGATGACACCATGGACGAGGGCGACCTGAACGAGGGCGGCAACGCCGACGAAGACTTCCGCGTCCCCGACTCGCCCGCGGACACGATCCCCGAGGAGCAGCTGAAGTAACGAGGGCCAGTTCCCCAGGCAGCCACACGGCGCCCGCGCACCCGCGCGGGCGCTGCGCTTTCCGGGCATGTGTTACACAGAGGCAGCGAAGACCTCCAACCCCCACCTGCCCCCATGAAACAGTACGAGAAGAAGTACGACGCGAACGGCCGTCCCTACCTCGAGACCGCCCTGTCAGGGCTGGTGCTCACCCGCCTGCCGCTGCTCAACAAGGTCACCTCCTTCACCCTGGAGGAGCGCCGGGAGTTCGGGCTGCTGGGCATGCTGCCCACGCACGTGTCCACGCTGGAGGAGCAGGTCTCGCGCTCGTACGCGAACTTCAAGAGCTTCCGCTCGGATCTGGAGAAGCACGTCTTCCTGCGCGCGCTGCAGGACCGCAGCGAGGTGCTCTTCTACGCGCTGATCGATCGGCACATCGAGGAGATGATGCCCATCATCTACACGCCCACGGTGGCGCAGGCGGTGGAGCAGTTCAGCCGCATCTACCGCTACCCGCGCGGGCTGGTGGTGAACCCGGAGAACATCGACCAGATCGACGCGCTGCTGGAGAACACGCCCTTCCCGGACGTGCAGCTGATCGTCGCCACGGACAACGAGGGCGTCCTCGGCATCGGCGATCAGGGCTTCGGCGGCCTGGCCATCTGCATCGGCAAGCTGTCGCTCTACACGGCGGCGGCGGGCATCGACCCGGCCGTCACGCTGCCGGTGGAGCTGGACGTGGGCACGAACCGGAAGGATCTGCTGGAGGATCCGCTCTACCTGGGCGTGAAGCGGCCCCGCATGGAGGGCCAGGAGTACAACGACTTCATCCACCGCTTCGTCACGGCGCTGCAGCGCCGCTTCCCGAACGTGCTGCTGCAGTGGGAGGACTTCAGCAAGCAGAAGGCGTTCGACGTGCTGGACCGGTACCGGGACGTGCTGCCCTCGCTGAATGACGACGTCCAGGGCACGGGCGCGGTGGTGCTGGCGGGGCTGCTGGCCGCCTCGCGCCACAGCCAGCAGGATCTCTCGCAGCAGACGTTCCTGGTCCACGGCGCGGGTGCGGGGGGCGTGGGCGTGGCGCGGCAGATCGCCCGGGGGCTGCAGCTGCAGGGGCTCTCGGCGGAGCAGGCGCGGCAGCGCATCTTCCTGATCGACTCCAAGGGGCTCATCCTGAAGGACCGGCGAGGGCTGGAGCCGTACAAGCTGGAGTTCGCGCACGAGCCCTCGCGCGTGGCGGGCTGGAAGCTGCAGGGCGCCATCCCGAGCCTGCTGGAGACGGTGAAGGAGGCGAAGGTGTCGGTGCTGCTGGGGCTGTCCGGCCAGCGCGGGGCCTTCAGCGAGGAGGTGGTGCGCGCGGTGGCGGCCCACTCGCCGTACCCGGTGGTGTTCGCGCTGTCCAACCCCACGGCCAACAGCGAGGCGGTGCCCGCGGACATCTGCCGCTGGACGGAGGGGCGGGCGCTGGTGGCCACGGGCAGCCCCTTCGAGGATGTGAGCTGGAACGGGGTGGCGCACCCGGTGGGCCAGGGCAACAACGCCTTCATCTTCCCGGGGCTGGGGATGGGGGTGCTGACGTGCCGGGCGCGGCGGGTGACGGATGGGATGCTGACGGCGGCGGCGCTGGCGCTCTCCGAGTTCGTGGACAAGGGGCGCCTGGCGCAGGGCGGCCTGTTCCCGCGGATGGACAAGATCCGGGTGGCGAGCAAGCAGGTGGCGGTGGCGGTCATCCGGCAGGCCCAGAAGGAGGGCGTGGTGACGGAGACGCTGCCGGAGGACCTGGAGGCGCACCTCGAGTCACGCATGTGGCGCCCCGAGTTCCTCCCCATCCGCAAGGCGCGCGGCGGCTGAGCGCCGCCGAGCACGAGCACGAAAAACCCGCGCGCCAGCCCCCGAGGGGAACCGGCGCGCGGGGAGAGACGAGGCGCCGCTAGTACTTCTTCTTGCTGCCCGGATCCATCGTGTTCCTGTCGCCGGTGTCCATCTGCCCCTTGTCCTCGGCACCCGCGCCGCCGGTGCCCATGTCGTGCTCCATGTGCTGGTTCATGTCACCCGCGCCGCCGACCCCCATGGTCGCGCCAGGGCCGATCCGGCCGAGCAGCGTGTGGGCCTGCTGCCGGTGCCGGGTGATGGCCTGCGCGTGCAGCTGGAGCACCGGGGAGATCTCCGCGCTGGTGAGGTGCTGCTGGCCCGCCAGCACCTTGCCGAGCGCCAGGTCGTGATCACCCACCATGTGCGCCAGGAAGTCCGCGTCGAACGGCTGGCCCTTGAGCACCTGGAGCTTCTCGACCGCCGCCTTCTGGGCCGCCATCGACTTGCGCTCCACGTCGTTCATCGGCCTGGGCGTGCCCACCCTGAGGTTCTTGCTCTGCGCGTAGGACATCAGCCGCTGGTCCGCCGCGGTGTGGTCCCTCACCAGCATCTCACCGTAGGACTTCACGTCCTGGCTCTGGGCGTTCCGCTGCGCTATCTGGCCGAGCTTGATCTCCGTCTGGTTGATCTCGTGCAGCCGCTCGAGGAAGGCCCTCTCGTCAGCAGGCACCTTGAACCCCATGTGCTCGATCATGCCCTCCTTGGGCACGGGCCTGCGGGCCTGCGTCGTCTGGCCCGGCGTGGTCTCCTGGGCGCCCTGCGCCAATGCGGCACTGCCGACCACCAGCGAACCAGCGAGGACGAGTCTCTGGATCATGCGCTTCATGTGCTGCTCTCCCTTCGTTGAATGACCGCTGGGTGAGGCCCCCATGAGCTCCCCCTTCACGGTCGATGAAAAACGGGTGCGCACCGCGGCGCTGTCCGGCAGGCAAGCGCTGCCGCCACCGCGCGCTACCGGCCACCGCGCCGGAGCACGTCGATCTGCGTGGCGTAGGTGTCTCCTGAGATGAGATCGAACGAGGCGCGGACCTCGCTCCCCTCGGGGATGCCCGTCACGGGGATGCGCCGCTCGCCTCGCCTGGCGCGGGTATCCTCGGTGACTCGCAGGACATAGGGCTCGCCCGTCTCGTAGTCGATGACCTCGATGGCCTTCCTGGAGACGCTGCGCACGCGGCCCTCGAAGATGGCGCTCGCCACGGGGGTGTTCTCCAGCGCCTCCTGCCCGCCAGCACCACCAGTCCCCTCACCACGGACCTCCCTCGCGTTCTCCAGCTCTGTCCGGAGCCGATCCACCTCTGCTTGCAGTCGCGCGATCTCCGCTCGGGCCGCCTCCGGAGTGAGCACCGCCGCGGCGCCACCCGGCGGCGAAGTTCCCGTCGTGCCGGTGCCCTGATTCACGGGCTCAGAGAAGGTCTGTCCCGGCCGCGTGGCCGCGCCGGGGGCCTGAGCTCCCTGGAGGGTACCCGCGCCGCCCGCGCCGCCCGCCTGTCCGCCAGCACCCTCGGTACCCAGGGACTGCCCCTGGACCGAGAACGAGCCCGACGTGGGCGGCCCCCCTTGCGCCGCTCCCCCAATCGCTCCCGCTCCCTGCTGCGTGCCGGTCGTGGCCGCGCCACCGCCCTGCGTGTCTCCCGGAGCTCCCTGTCCGCCCGCCCCCGCAGGAGCCGCGGCCCCTCCGGCGGCCCCTCCGGAGCCCCCTGCTCCGCCGCCCTGCTGGGCGTGGCTCGACAACGACACGCTGAAGGTGACCGCCAGCGCGGCTGCCAGGATGACGTTTCGCATCGGCTCGGCTCCTCTCCCTTTCCGCGAAAGAGAAGGTGGGTTGCCTGCATCACGAGACCAAGGGGCGCGGGAGGTGCGCGCCGCACGCCCGCCCGCTGGAGAGCCGCCCCTGCGAGCATGGGACACCTGCTCCCGGCCACCTCCCGTGTCGAGTGCGCCACAGTGTCAACCCGCCCGCCACACACCTTGTACCCAAGGGAGCAAGCTCCCAGCTTCGGCGGACACGAGATAGCCGAGAGGGACGGACGGGCGATGGAAATGGAAGTGTGGCCGGGTAAGCCCTACCCGCGCGGGGCGACGTACGACGGAACGGGAGTCAACTTCGCGCTCTACTCCCAGGTCGCGACACGGGTGGAGGTCTGCCTCTTCGACCCCGCCCCCCCCTCGAGGGAGCTCGCTCGCTTCGAGCTCCCGGAGGTGACGGAGTTCGTCTGGCACGGCTACGTGCCCGGCATGGAGCCCGGGACGCTGTACGGCTTCCGCGTCCACGGCCCGTATGAGCCCCTGCGCGGCCACCGCTGCAACCCGCACAAGCTGGTGGTGGATCCCTACGCCAAGGCGCTCCACGGCAAGGTGGACTGGAAGAAGCCCGTCTTCGGCTACACGCTCGGCCACGCGGATCAGGACCTGACGCGAGACGAGCAGGACAGCGCCCCGGGCGCGCCCAAGGGCGTGGTGGTGAGCGACTTCTTCGACTGGGGAAATGATCGCCGGCCGGACGTGCCCTGGCGCAAGACGGTCATCTACGAGGCGCACGTGCGCGGCCTCACCATGCGCCACCCGGCCGTCCCCGAGCACCTGCGCGGCACCTACGCGGGGCTGGCCCACCCGGCCGTCATCGAGCACCTGCTCAAGCTGGGTGTCACCGCGGTGGAGCTGCTCCCGGTGCACGAGGCGGCGGACGACGCCTTCCTCAACGACAGGGGGCTGTCCAACTACTGGGGCTACAACACGCTCAACTACTTCGCGCCCGAGCAGCGCTACGCCAGCCGCCGCGCGCCGGGCGCGCAGGTGGCTGAGTTCAAGTCCATGGTGAAGGCCCTGCACGCGGCCGGCATCGAGGTGCTCCTGGACGTCGTCTACAACCACACCTGCGAGGGCAACCACCTGGGGCCCACGCTGTCGCTCAAGGGCATCGACAACGCGGCGTACTCCTGGCTGATGCCGGAGGCGCGCTACTACCGGGACTTCACCGGGTGCGGCAACAGCCTGAACGCCTCGCTGCCCCAGGCGGCGAAGCTCATCGCGGACTCGCTGCGCTACTGGGTGACGGAGCTGCACGTGGACGGGTTCCGCTTCGACCTGGCCACCACCCTGGGCCGCATGGGCGCCGGCGAGTTCAGCCCCAGCGCCCCCCTCTTCCAGATCATCAACCAGGATCCGGTGCTCAACCGGGTGAAGCTCATCGCCGAGCCGTGGGACGTGGGCCACAGCGGCTACCAGGTGGGGCACTTCCCCGCGCCGTGGCGCGAGTGGAACGGCAAGTACCGCGACGCCCTGCGCCGCTACTGGAAGGGGGACGAGAACCTCGCGGGCGAGGTGGGCTACCGGCTGGCGGGCTCCTCGGACCTGTACCAGGAGGCGCGGCGCCGGCCCCAGGCGGGCATCAACTTCGTCACCGCCCATGATGGCTTCACGCTGCACGACCTGGTCACCTACAGCCACAAGCACAACGAGGCCAACGGCGAGGCCAACCGCGACGGCGCGGACGACAACCAGGCGTGGAACTGCGGGGTGGAGGGCGAGACGGACGACGCTCACATCATCGCGCTGAGGGAGCGCCAGAAGCGCAACCTGCTGGCCTCGCTCTTCCTCTCCCAGGGCGTGCCGATGCTGGTGGCCGGCGACGAGATGGGGCGCACGCAGGGCGGCAACAACAACGCCTACTGCCAGGACAACCCGCTGTCCTGGGTGGACTGGAACCTGGACGCGCGCCGCAAGGCGCTGCTGGAGTTCACCTCGCGGCTCATCCAGTTCCGGCACCGCCAGCCGGTGCTGCAGCGCCGCCGCTTCTTCCTGGGCGAGCACATCTGGGACTCGCACTTCAAGGATCTGACGTGGTACCGGCCAGACGGCACGGAGATGAGCCCGCGCGACTGGGAGAAGCCCTTCGTGCGCTCGCTGGCGTTCCTGCTGGGGGGCGACGCCATCTCCACCCTGGACGAGCGCGGGCGGCGCATCTTCGGCGACGCGCTGCTGGTGCTGCTCAACGCCCACCACGAGCCGGTGCGCTTCACCCTGCCCCGGGCGGCGCACGGGCGCCACTGGGTGCTCGAGTTCCACACGGCCGATGACGCGCGGGGCCCGGAGCCGCTGCAGCCTGGCCCGCTCGAGCTCACCGGCCGCTCGCTCGCCGCGCTCCGCGAGGCCTCGCCCGGAGAAGGAGCCTGAGGCCCGCAAAGACCGCGGGCCGGCTCCCAGGGGGTAAGAGCCGGCCCGCTTGGCGCCTCAGGAGACTGCCGGGATGGGGGTCCCGCTCCTGAAGCTAGTTGACACCCACTGCCGACCAGACCGCCGCCCCGGGTGTTCGCTCCCGAGACGGCGACACACCCTCCTTCTAACAATCAAAGCTATTCCTGTAAAGCGAGAATTCAATACAACCCGATTAATACGTATCTAACCGGGACTTACACGTCTTCAGATCTCGAAGAAGTCCACCTCGCCGCTCTCCAGGCTGTACTCCGCGCCGACGACGCGCAGGCCCTGCTCGAGCACCATCCGCTCGAGGATGCTCGAGCCGTGCCGCAGGTGGTTCACCGAGGCCCGGACGTTGGCGCGCACCGCCGCGTGGATCAGCCGCGCCCTGTCCCGCGCCAGCTCGGTGTGCACCAGCCCCTCGATGGCGGGCCGGACACGGTCCACGATGGAGCGCTGGTTGGGCGAGCTCGGGGCGTGCGGATCCTCGATGGCCTCGAGCGCCGCGTCGATGGCGCCGCAGAAGGTGTGGCCCATCACCACCACCAGGCGGGAGCTGAAGCGCTCGGCGGCGAACTCGACGCTGCCGACCTGGGAGGGGGCGACGATGTTGCCCGCGACGCGGATGACGAACAGATCCCCCAGGCCCTGATCGAAGACGAGCTCCGCGGGCACTCGCGAGTCCGAGCAGCCGAGGACGATGGCGAAGGGGCTCTGGCCCTTCACCAGCTCGCCGCGCTTGAGCTGGCTCATCATCACCTCCGCGCTCCGGAGGTGGTTGACGAACCGCCGGTTTCCCTCCTTCAACAGCTCCAGGGCCTCCTGTGCGCTCTTCATGGCGCAGCGCTCTACCTCAGGGGCAGGCGGTCAGGGAGGAAATCCAGGCATCCACCACGCCCATCCCCGCGGTGTCCGCGACACGACTGCCCAGGGGCGGCATCCGATAGGCGTCCAGCGCGTGCATGCGCACGGAGAGGATGGAGCGCGAGGGCGCTCCCGGCGCCAGCAGCCGGGCGTTGGCGATGCCGAGCTCGCCCTGCTGGGGGAGGGTGTCGCAGAGGTTCGCCTGGGCCAGGGGCGTGGAGAAGCGGAGGTCGGCCGGGCCGCGGCCCGTGCCCTCGGGGCGGTGGCACGAGGAGCAGTTGGCGTGCAGGTAGGCGCGCGCGCGCTGCTCGAGGCTGTCGCGCCCCGAGGGCGCCGGGTAGCGCGCCTGGGTGTCCGGGGCGCCCGTGAGGGGAGCCTCGAACAGGCCGAGGTGCTCGAAGGTGGCGAGCTGGTTGGAGATGCGCCGGGTGGAGGGGTAGAGCAGATCGCGGTTGAGCTGGGCGGTCTCCAGGCCCAGGGAGAAGCCGGCGGCGCCGGTGTGGCACCGCATGCACTCGGCGCGGCTGGGGAAGTACCAGGTGTGTTCGCCGACGGGCTGGCTCTTGTTGGCGGGCAGCAGCGTGGCGTCCGTCTGGGTGGCGTTCCACTGGTAGCTGTAGCCGCCCCAGCTCCCGTCGGCGTGGCGCATGAAGAGCCGCGTCTCCACGCGGTAGGCTCCGATGGAGAAGATCTTCATCAGCACGGTGCCGATGGGCAGCTCCCAGTCCCCCTCCGGGCCCACGCGGATCTGCTTGCCGTCCGGGAGCCCCAGGTAGCGCTGCTTCGCGGCGCCGTCCGACCAGAGCGGCGCGTTGATGTTGTAGGGGATGAGGCCCGGCGCGGGCTTGCGCGGATTCGCGGGGTCCACGCAGCCGGTCTCCGACAGCCTCTGCGGGAAGGTGACGGGCGCCTGCGTGCCGGTGGGCACCAGCTTGTGGAGGCGGCCGCCGTGGTAGTCCACCACCAGCACCTCGCCGTCCACCAGCTCCCCGAAGGAGGAGATGCCGAGCGAGGTGCTCAGCAGGAGTTCGGGCCGGGCCGCTCCGGTGATGGGATCGCTCGAGACGGCCCAGATGTTGCCGGAGGCGAAGTCGCCGTAGATGAAGCGGCCGACCAGGGCGGGAATGGCCTTGCCCCGGTACACGTAGCCGCCGGTGATGGAGACGCCCTCCGCGTGGGAGTACTGGACGACGGGATCGATCAGCCCCGCGGAGCTGCACGGCCTGGGGCTGTAGCACTGGTCGCCCTCTCGGATGCGCCAGCCGTAGTTGCCTCCGAGGACGATGCGATCCACCTCCTCGATGGCGTCCTGGCCGACATCACCGGCCCAGAGCTCGCCGGTGGCGCGGTCGAAGCTCCAGCGCCACGGGTTGCGCAGGCCCCACGCGTAGAGCTCCGGCTTACCGCCGCTGGCGCGGAAGGGGTTGGTGGCCGGGATGGCGTAGGGCTTCGCGCCGTCCACGTCGATGCGCAGGAACTTGCCCAGCAGGCTGTCGAGGTTCTGCGCGTTGTTCCGCGGGTCGCCGCCGGAGCCGCCGTCGCCCAGGCCGATGTAGAGGTAGCCGTCCGGCCCGAAGGCGATGCCGCCACCGTTGTGGTTGCCGTAGGGCTGCTCGACGGTGAGGAGGATCTCCTCGCTGGAGGGGTCCAACGTGGCGCCGTTGTCGCTGCTCCTGAAGCGGGAGATGACGGAGCGCAGGTTGGTGGGGCCGCCGAAGCCCGTGTACGAGAGGAACACCTCGCGGTTGGTGGCGAACCGGGGGTGGAAGGCCATGCCGAGCAGCCCCGCCTCGCCATTGACGGCCGAGTTCACCCGCTCGGTGATGTCGATGAAGGTGGAGGCGGTCGCCACGGCGTCGTCATTGGGGAAGACGCGGACGGTCCCCTCGCGCTCCAGCACGAAGACGCGCGAGGCGTCATCGGGCGCCTGGAGCACGAAGAGCGGCTGGGAGAAGCGCAGGCCTGGGAAGACCGGCTGGGTGGTGACGCCGGTATTCTCGACGGGCCGCTCACGGGCGAGGCAGGTGGTGTTGGAGGGCCGCTCGTCGAGGCCAAAGGGGGCGGGGGTGCCAGCGGAGTCATCCCTGGAGCAACTCACGAGGACGGAGAAGGCGGTGAGCACCACCGCCGCGGGGAGGAGTCGTCGGGTCATATCTGCTCCGAGGCCAGGGCCGTACGAGAGAACCCTAACCCACTCGGGGAGCGGCGATGCTGGGCCGGGCCTACGCCGAACGCAATGCGGCGCGTTTCACGAGGTGGGCGACCTCCAGCTCGAAGCCCTTGGCCTTCATGCCCACCAGCACCTGGCGCAGCTTCTGCGAGATGAGCAGGCGCGGCTCCGGGCGCAGGTCAGCGCCTCTCACCCCAAAATACTTGTCCGTGCGGCCCCAGTCGCTCCCGTCCCAGCTCTCTCGGTGCACGTACAGCTCCGAGATCTGATTCAGCCCGGCCATGTGCCCCTTGGGGCACCGGTACCTGTTCTCTTTGTCCAGGTCGAACAGGTTGACACCGGAAACAGTCCTGGCGCTGAGCTTGAGCGGCTTGGAGGTGATGACGAGCTGACTCCACTCAGACGGCTCTGGGCCCTTACGACTCAGGTGCATCACCGGGCGGAAGTCCGCGCCTCGAAGGCCGTGCTCGCGACAGGCCTTGACCAGCCGGGGAGAGACGACAATTTCCCCGGCGATCGTCTGGGCGATGTCCTTGCCCTTGGGGATTCGACGGGTGTTGAGGATGAGGTTGGATACCTGCGGGGCCGCCGCGCCGCAGCGCGTGCAGGCAGCCGATTCGTCGTACTCCGTGCCGAAATCTTCACCCGGGGGCTCGAAGTACGCTCGAATCACTAGGTTCAGCAGCTCCGCCGTCTCGAGCTCCTCCTTCGAGTAGTACCGGTGTCTCGTCGAGTAGATGAAGAAGAACTCCCCCCTCTTCCGATGCTCGCGCTGAATCTCTCCGATCCACTGGACGCGCTTGTCGTTGATGGGCAGCACTACCCGACGCAAGGTTTCGCTCAGGGGAGTTCCCAGTCCGGGCTCCAGGAACTTCTGTGCAAGCCCCTCGTCGATGCGGAATTCCACTGTCTCGCGCATGGCTAGGGTTCTATGCCCACAAGTTGAGGGATGGGGTACTTCCCGTATACGCGGATCAAGATCCTCATGAGTTGCTCATGGCTCGGCTTGTCATTCCGTCCATATCCCCACTCCCTTCGGAACTCCTGCGTGATGGCCTTGTGGTACGCGGTGCGCAGCTGAAAGGTCGTCCCCTCAGGCACTATTGCCAGGTATCGCGGGATGACGTGGTGATTCTCATAGCCTGAGCTGTTGGGATACATCGCCTGCGCCTCCGCCAGCCGCTGGTAGTAGAGCTGGCGCGTCTGCTCCACGACCTTCGGGTCCACCGTCCTGCGTATCCCGTACGGCGCCAGGCGCTGGGGCGGCCTCGAGCTCAGCAGCGGCGGTGGCCTCCTCACGCCAGGACCCGCCCCACGCCTCACCGGCCGATGGGCAAGAATGATCCCTTCGGGAGGAGCCGGCGCCTCCTCCCTGGGAAGGTCTTCCCACCACTCCGCCGGCAGAAACGCGCCTGCGGGCCACTCCCCACCACCGCCGTTCCACTCCACGAAGACGCCTGGCTCGAAGGCCTCCGTCCCCCTTGCGCCATCCCCCTCTCCCACCACGGCCCCGGAGGGCGCGCAGGCCCCCAGCAGCACGACGGCCAGGGCTCCCCATGGGAATCTCATCAAGTTCATCGCCCCCTCCTCCCGGTGAGGGGCCTGCTCTTCTGGCTGGCCTGCCCTCGCCCCCCAGCATACCTCCGCCGGACGTGCTCCAGGCCCGCGCTCGCGGTAGCCTGTGGCCCCCTTCTTCCCGGAGCCGCCGGCCGTGCCAACGGACTGGCGCAGGAGCCTCAGAGATGTCGTCCTCGAACCACTACCAGCCCAACCTGCGCGACACCTTCTTCAATCTCTTCGAGTTCCTCGACATCGGCCGCACCTCGCTGGGCAAGGGCCCCTTCGGAGACATTGACGAGACCGCCGCGAGGCAGACGCTGGAGACGTTCGCCCAGGTCGTCATCAACGAGGTGGCCCCCAGCTTCGCCGAGGCCGACCACAACCCGCCCGTGCTCGAGAACGGCGAGGTGAAGCTCCCGCCGGGCATCAAGCGCGCCATCTCCGCCTTCTACGATGCGGGGATGAACCTGCTCGAGCTGCCCACGCACATGGGCGGCCTCGGCGCGCCACCCTCCCTGGGCTGGGCCGCCTTCGAGCTGCTGGCCGGCGCCAACTCGCCCGTGGCCTTCTACACGCTCGGCGGGCTCATCTCGCGCGTCATCGATCGGCTGGGCAGCGAGGCCCAGAAGCGCCGCTTCCTGCCCGCCATCAACGAGAAGCGGTGGATCGGCACCATGGTCCTCACCGAGCCGGACGCCGGCAGCGACGTGGGCGCCGCGCGCACCAGGGCCCGCCACGTCGAGGGGGACATCTGGGAGATCGAAGGCGTCAAGCGCTTCATCACCAGCGCCGAGCATGATGCCTCGGAGAACATCGTCAACATGGTGCTGGCGCGGCCGGAGGGCGCGGGGCCGGGCACCAAGGGCCTGTCGCTGTTCATCGTCCCCAAGTTCTGGGTCGAGGAGGGCGGCAAGATGGGCGAGCGCAACGGCGTGGTGTGCACCAACATCGAGAAGAAGATGGGGCTGAAGGGCTCCGTCACCTGCGAGCTGACCTTCGGGGACGGCAAGCCCGCCCGCGGCCTGCTGCTGGGCGAGGTGCACGAGGGCATCCGGCAGATGTTCCACATCATCGAGCAGGCGCGCATGGCCGTGGGGGTGAAGTCCATGGCCACGCTGTCCACCGCGTACCTGAACGCGCTGGCCTTCACCAAGGAGCGCAAGCAGGGCTCGGATCTGCTCGCCGCCCGCGACAAGTCGGCGCCGCGCGTGGCGATCATCCGCCACCCGGACGTGCGCCGCATGCTCATGGCGCAGAAGGCCCACGCCGAGGGCATGCGCGCCCTGGCCCTCTTCACCGCCTCCATCCAGGACCAGGTGGAGATCAAAGGCGGGCACCGGGCCCTGGAGGCCGCGGAGCTGGACGCCCTCAATGATCTGCTGCTGCCGCTGGTGAAGGGCTACTGCTCGGAGAAGGCCTTCGAGCTGCTGGCGGTGTCGCTCCAGTGCTTCGGCGGCTCGGGGTACCTGTCCGACTACCCCATCGAGCAGTACATCCGCGACCAGAAGATCGACACGCTCTACGAGGGCACCACGCACATCCAGGCGCTGGATCTGCTGCTGCGCAAGGTGGCGCGCGACGGAGGGGCCACGCTCCAGGGCCTGCTGGGCCAGGTGCGGCAGACGGCCGAGTCGGACCTGGGCGGCAAGGAGCTGGAGAGCGAGCGCGCGGCGCTGGGCAAGGCGCTGACGGACCTGGAGGCAATGCTCGGGACGCTGATGAGCAAGCTGGGCGAGTCGCTCTACCACGTGGGGATGCAGGGCAACCGGGTGCTGATGGCCCTGGCGGAGCTGATCATCGGCTGGCTCCTGGTGCGCCACGCGGCGGTGGCGCTGGAGCGCACCCAGGTGAACCCGGCGGACAAGGCCTTCTACGCGGGCAAGCGGGCCTCGGCGCGCTGGTTCTGCCGCGAGGTGCTGCCGGGCATCGGCCACGCCGCGCGCATGGTGGAGCAGAGCGCCCTGGACCTGATGGAGGTGCCCGACGAGTCGTTCTGAGCCGGAGGGCCGGAAGCTCCTCGGCGGACGGTCGACATTGACTTGCGCTCGGGTACGACGGTAGAGCCCCCTTCACGCAACGTGAGAATGGGAGGTTCGATGTCGAGGACAGCTCCGACGGAGTACGAGGTGGTGCAGGGCCCCGAGCCGCATCCGGCTCGGACCGGCGCCATCCTCAGGGCCCACCCGGAGGTGCGCAAGCTGTTCGGGCGCACCCCCGCCACCGCGCTGTTCCTCCCGCTGATCCTCGTGGTCCAGCTGGGGACGGCGTACCTGATCCGGGATCAGCCGTGGTGGCTCATCGTCCTGGCGGCGTACACGCTGGGCGCGGTGGTGAACAACACCTGCTACGTCATCATCCACGAGGCCACGCACAGCCTCATCTTCAAGGGGCGCGCGGCCAACCTGCTGGCGGCCATCGGGGCGGACCTGGTGCACGTCATCCCCTCGGCGGTGACGTTCACCCGCTTCCACCTGGTGCACCACCGGCACCAGGGCGAGTTCGATCTGGACGCGGATCTGCCCTCCCACGCCGAGTGCAAGCTGGTGGGCAACAGCCGCATCATGAAGGCGCTGTGGGTGGCGTTCTTCCCGCTCATGCAGGCGCTGCGGATGCCCCGCTTCTCCAAGCTGATCAGCTTCTGGGAGCCGTGGACGGTGGTGAACGCGCTGGCGGTGTTCGCGGTGGACGCGGCGGTGTTCTTCCTGCTGGGGCCGTGGGCGTTCCTCTACATCGTGCTGAGCATCTTCTTCTCCATCGGCCTGCACCCGCTGGGCGGGCGGCTGATCCAGGAGCACTTCGTGGTGGCCCACCCGCAGGAGACGTACTCCTATTACGGGCCGTGGAACCTCTCCGCGCTGAACGTGGGCTACCACAACGAGCACCACGACTTCTCCGCCGTGCCGTGGAACAAGCTGCCGAAGGTGAGGGCGCTGGCGCCCGAGTTCTACGACACGCTGTTCTGGCACCGCTCGTGGACGGGGCTCCTGGTGAGGTTCATCATGGATCCATCGCTGAGCCTGTACAGCCGCATCACGCGGCCGGGCCCGGAGAAGCGCAAGGTGCTCACCGGCGGCGTGGGCCGCGTGCCGGACTCGGTGGAGTCGCTGCAGAAGCCGCCGTCCGCCGCTGACTCGGCGGCCTGAGCGCGGCCTACCTGGGCGCCTGCTCCTCCGACGGGGGCTGGCGCACCATGGTGTCCATCAGGTGCTCGAGCGCCCGCACCGGGTCCTCGCACAGCCCCGAGTGCACCGGCGACGTCTGGAGGATGGTGCTGCGCGGGGCCACCAGCCAGTGCCAGCGCTCCTTCTGGGGCAGCTGGCCGATGGGCCCCGCCCGCTTGCCCCCCGCGCAGAGGTGGGGGATCGCTTCGAGGTGGCCGCGCACCAGCGCCAGGTCCACCTCGGGCGCCAGGGCCAGCAGGCGCCGCTCGTCCAGCTCCACCTTCGCCGCCAGGAAGCGCTGCGTGAGGCAGTAGAGGATGACGCCCGCGTTGATGAACTCCCCGCGCTCCACGCGCGGCACCACGCGGACAATCGCGTAGTCAAACGAGCTGCGCGCGGGCACGCTCCGCCTCCTCGATGAACCGCGGGGCCGCCGCGAGCCGCTCGCGAAGCCACGCCAGGTATGCCGCCCGGTGCGCCTCCTTGCTCGGGAAGGCCGGCTCCTCTGCCAGCCACTCGTCCGGGATCAGCGCCACCGCGCGCTCCAGCACCTCCGGCGTCAGCCGCTCGCGCAGCGTGGCCTCCGCCGCGCGCAGCTGCGTGGCCCACGGCAGCAGCACGTGATCCTTGATGGGAGCGAACGGCGTCCTGCTGCGCTCCAGGTACTCCTCCCACGAGTGATGGAAGTACAGCGCCGCGCCGTGATCGATGAGCCACAGCTCCCGGTGCCAGCACAGCAGGTTCGGGTTCTTCGGCGTCCGGTCCACGTTCGTCACGTACGCGTCGAAGCAGACGAGCTCCGACGCCTCCCTCGCCCCCGGCGCGGGCCCCGCCACGGGATCGAACGTGATGGAGCCCGGCAGGTAGTCCAGCGCCAGGTTCAGGCCCGCGCTCGCCTTGATCAGCTCCCGGATCTCCCCATCCGGCTCGGCGCGCCCCAGCACCGGATCGAGCTGCACGAACACCAGCTCCGGAACCCGGAAGCCCACCGCGCGCGCCAGCTCGCCGGCCAGCAGCTCCGCGATGAGCGCCTTGAGCCCCTGTCCCGCGCCTCGGAACTTCAGCACGTACAAGCCCGAGTCATCCGCCTCGACGATGGCCGGCAATGAGCCCCCCTCGCGCAGGGGCGTCACATACCGGGTCGCTGTCACCGTCCTCAGCATGCTTCGCCCTTACCACGAAGGTGAATGGCACGCTCGGGATCCACCTGGCGCCCGGCGCGACGAGCCCGTGCTGCGAAGTAGACAGCCACGCGCGAAGCAGGCACCGTGCGCCACCTCGCGCTCGGCAGCTCCGGCGCGCCCACACCTGCCCCCCGACTCGGAGGAAGCCTTGCCCCTGTCGCTCCTGGCGGCCCTGGCGCTCACCGCCACCCCCGCCTCTTCCCACCCCTACACCATCCAGGATCAGGTGACGCTGCGCCGGCTCAGCGAGCCGCGCGTCTCCCCGGACGGCCAGCGCATCGCCTACGTGCTGCGCTCCACGGACATGGAGGCCAACCGCGGCCGCACGGACCTCTGGCTCGTCAACACCGACGGCTCCGGCCTCCGCCAGCTCACCTCCCACCCGGACAGCGACAACCAGCCCGTCTGGGCCCCGGATGGCCGCAGCCTCTTCTTCCTCTCCTCGCGCGGGGGCTCCTCCCAGGTGTGGCGCCTGCCCATCGACGGCGGCGAGCCCCTCCAGGTGACGAAGCTCCCCCTGGACGTGAACGCCTTCGCCCTCTCGCGAGATGGCGCCAGGCTCGCCGTCGCCCTGGAGGTCTTCCCCGACTGCCCCACCCTGGAGTGCAACACCCAGCGCGAGGAGGCGAAGGCCAAGGACAAGGCCTCCGGCCGCATCTACGACACGTCCTTCGTCCGCCACTGGGACACGTGGAAGGAGGGGCGCCGCTCGCACCTCTTCGTCGTCCCCGTGGCCGGCGGCACGCCCGTGGACGTGATGAAGGGCATGGACGCCGACACCCCGAGCAAGCCCTTCGGCGGCCCCGAGGAGTTCACCTTCACCCCGGACGGCAAGGGCGTCGTCTTCGCCGCTCGGGACGTGGGCCCCCAGGAGCCCTGGAGCACGGACCTGGATCTCTTCCTCGCCTCCGCGGACGGCCAGGGCAAGCCGCGCAAGCTCACCGCCAGCAACCGCGCCACGGACACCTCACCCGTGTTCAGCCCGGATGGGAAGACGCTCGCGTACCTGGCCATGAAGCGCCCGGGCTACGAGTCGGACCGCCTGCGCGTCATCCTCCGCTCCTGGCCCGAGGGCAAGGAGCGCGTGCTCACCGAGGAGTGGGACCGCTCCGCCGGGGGGCTCGTCTGGAGCGCGGACGGCAAGACGCTCTTCACCACCGCCTACAGCGAGCTCCAGCACCCGGCCTTCGCCATCGACGTGGCCAGCGGCCAGGTGCGCCAGCTCACCCAGCAGGGCCACACCGCGGACGTGCAGCCCGCCGCCGGGGGCCGCCTCATCTACTCCTTCGACACGCTGAAGACGCCCGCGGACCTGTTCTCGAGCAACGCGGACGGCTCGGACGCGCGCCAGCTCACCCGCGTCAACCAGCAGGCGCTGGCCTCCATCCGCGTCGGTGACTTCGAGCCCTTCACCTTCGCCGGCTGGAACGGGGAGAAGGTGTTCGGCTACGTGGTGAAGCCCGTCGACTTCGATCCGAAGAAGAAGTACCCGGTGGCGCTGCTGATCCACGGCGGGCCCCAGGGCAGCTTCAGCAACCACTTCCACTACCGGTGGAACCCGCAGGTGTACGCCGGCCGGGGCTACGCGGTGGTGAGCATCGACTTCCACGGCTCGACGGGCTACGGGCAGGCCTTCACCGACTCCATCCGGGATGATTGGGGCGGCAAGCCGCTGGAGGATCTGCAGAAGGGCCTGGCGGCGGCCACGGCCCGCTACGGGTTCCTCCACCCCGAGCGCGTATGCGCGCTGGGCGCCAGCTACGGCGGCTACATGATCAACTGGATCGCCGGCAACTGGTCGGACCGCTTCAAGTGCCTGGTGAACCACGACGGCATCCTGGACAACCGCATGGCGTACTTCGACACGGAGGAGCTGTGGTTCCCCGAGTGGGAGCACCAGGGCACACCGTGGAACAACCCGGCCGCCTACGAGAAGCACAACCCCATCGCCCACGTGGGCAAGTGGAAGACGCCCATGCTGGTCGTCCAGGGCGGGAAGGACTACCGGGTGGTGGAGACGCAGGCCATCGGCACCTTCAACGCGCTCCAGCGCCGCGGCATCCCCTCCCGCTTCCTCTACTTCCCGGACGAGAACCACTGGGTGCTCAAGCCCGCCAACAGCGTGCTCTGGCACGACACGGTGCTGGACTGGCTGGACCAGTGGACGAAGCCGGGCGCCGCGCCCCCCAAGCTCAAGCGCGCGCAGTAGGCCCGCGGACCTCCGCGGGGGCGCTTCGCGCGCTCCCGCCTCAGGGCCTCACTTCGTGGAAGGGGTCGCCTCCGCCCCGGCGGGGGCCGGGGTGTCCGCCTTGAAGCCCGAGCGCTCCAACATGGCCCGCATCTCCGCGCGCGCCACCGACTTGCTGAGCGCCTCGTTCGGGTCGATCACCTTCTTCTTCACCAGCTCGAGCAGCGAGTCGTTGAGCGTCACCATGCCCTGCCCGCGCGAGGTCTGCATCACCGAGGGGATCTGGAACGTCTTCCCCTCGCGGATCAGGTTGGACACCGAGCCCGTGCACAGGAGCACCTCCTGCGCCGCCACCCGCCCCCCGCCGATGCGCTTGCACAGCGTCTGGGCGATCACGCCCTTGAGGGACTCGGACAGCATCATCCGGATCTGCGGCTGACGGTCCGCCGGGAACTGGTCGATCATCCGGTCCACCGTGGACGCCGCCGTGTTCGTGTGCAGCGTCCCGAACACCAGGTGCCCCGTCTCCGCCGTCTCGATGGCCGTGGCGATCGTCTCCAAGTCCCGCATCTCGCCCACCAGCACCACGTCCGGATCCTCGCGCAGCGCGGCTCGCAGCGCGTTCTTGAAGGAGGACGTGTGCACGCCCACCTCGCGCTGGTTCACCAGACAGCTCTTATTCCGGTGAACGAACTCGATCGGATCCTCGATGGTGATGATGTGGTCCTCGCGGTGGCGGTTGACGTAGTCGATCAGCGCCGCCAACGTCGTGGACTTGCCGCTGCCCGTGGGCCCCGTGACGAGCACCAGCCCCTTGGTGAGGAAGCACAGATCCAGCACGTGCCGCGTCAGGCCGATCTCCTCCGCCGTGCGGATCTTGTTGGGGATCTGCCGTAGCACCGCGCCAATGCCCTTGCGGTCCTCGAAGACGTTGACGCGGAAGCGCGCCGTCGGCGTCTCGTAGGCGAAGTCCGTGTCGTGGAAGTCCTCCCACTGCCTCCGGTTCTTCTCCGGGGCGATGCTGAAGATCATCGCCTTGAGGCGCTCGTGGCTGACGATGCCGTGCTCCTCGAGCGCCACCATGTCGCCGTCGATGCGCATGTGCAGGGGCGTCTCGCTCGACAGGTGCAGATCCGAGGCATCCCGCGCCAGCATCGCCTCCATCAAGGCGAGCATCTGCGCCTGGGCCTCCTTCCTGTGGTCCTGCACCTCCTCCACGACCGGGCTCGCCGCAGCGGGCTCTGGCGCCTCGGTCACGGCAGTCGGCGCGGGAATGGAGACGGGCGCGGGTGAGGGCACGAGGACCGGAGCGGCGGCAGGCGTGGGCAGGGGAGGCTGGGTGACGGGCGCCGTGGGAGCAGCGGGGGCGCTCGGGGCGGGTGACGCGGTGACAGCGGCCACCGGCGGGTGTGTGGCGGGAGCGGCAGGAGTGAGCTGCACGGGCGGATGCGTGGCCGGCCCTGCCGGGGTGGCCGGCGCGGGCGGAGCCGCCGGCACGGCAGAGGGCGCGGTGGAAGCAGGCACCGGAGGAAGCGTGGTCGGCCTCACGGGAGCAGCACGCGCCGGCGGGGCCGCGGGCACCACGGGAGCGGAGGGAGCGAGCACTGGGGCCGACCCAGGAGCCTCAGGCAGCACGACCGCGGGAATCGGCGCGGGAGTCACCGCGGCCGGCCGTGCCATGGGCGCCACGGGAGCCGGGCTCGGCGCCGGCGTTGCCGGGGGAGTCTCGAGCGCGGGCAAGGAGAACATTCCCTGCGGCGGAGTGAGCAGGACCGGCTCGGAGGCGAGCGCGACGGGCGGCTCCTGCGCGACGGGCGCCGAGTCGACGCCAGCGGCCTGTGCCGCCAGATCGAGCATCTCGTACGGCGAGACCAGCTCGAGCTTCTCCTCCGTCGGCTCCGCGAACGGGTGCTCCAGGAAGGGCACCACCGACACCTTCACGCGCCCCTGGACGTTCTCCAGCGTCACCTTCACCTGGCCCGCGGGCGCGGCGTAGGGGAAGGCGCTGGTGCCCTCGGATGGGAAGTCGGCCCGCTGCTCCGCGGGGAGCAGCTCCGCGATCGCCCCAAGAATTTGCGGGGTGGTGAGGTTCTGCTTGAGCACGGGTAGGAGGCCCGTGGGGGTGCGCATGTTCACACCGCCACCGGTCTCGATGAGGAGCTCCTGACCGGAGTCCTTGAAGAGCTTTTCGATGATGGGATCGAGCCTGGCCATGGCGTCAGCAGGAGAGGCATTCCACGTGCGCGACGTGGCGGGAGGGGACTCGGGGCTGTTCCAAGGAGATCGGCTTTTCCTAGCACGACTGAGACACCCCCTCCCAGTCCACCTCGGGACAGCCTGCCCCTCGGCGCACCAGGACACGCCAAAATTACAGAGACGGTTGATCCGCGGGCGAGCGCCTGCTCCCTTCCCCGCTCACCGAGTGAGGGGGGTGGAGCGCGCGGCCAGCTCCCGCTCCACGAAGAGCCGGAGGATGTGCAGGAAGTCCTGCGCGTTGGTGACGACACCGAAGGCCTGGTGCGTGCCGCGGTCCTTCAGCTTGCTCACCACGAACTCGGACGAGTCCACGCAGAGGGTGGCCAGCTCCCTCAGCGAGCCGTCCGCCTGGGTGATGAACGAGGGCAGCATGTTGCCGGTGGCGATGGCGTGCAGCGCCGTGGCGATCATCACCGCCAGCGTGGCCTTCACCGTGTGGCGGCGCATCGCGTCCTGCGCGGCCAGGTTGTCCGTCACCACGTCCGGCAGCGGCCCGTCGTCCCGGATGGAGCCCGTGAGCACGAAGGGCACGCCGTGCACCACGCACGCATGCATGATGCCGTCCTTGATGACGCCCCGCTCCACCGCCTTGGCGATGGAGCCCGCGGCGCGCACCTGGTTGATGGCGCGCATGTGCAGGCCGTGGCCGCCAGAGGTGGCCTTCCCCGCACCGCTCATGCCCAGCGTGGTGCCGAAGATGGAGGCCTCGATGTCGTGCACCGCCACTGCGTTGCCCGCCAGCAGCGCGCCCACGAAGCCGTTGGCGATGAACCACGTCATGTCCACCCGCGCTCGCGAGTGCACCAGCGCGGGCCCCGTCACCCACACCGGATACCCGCCCTGCTCGCGCTCCTCCACCAGCAGCCGAGCCATGCGCGCGTAGTCGATGGGCTTCTCGCGCGACACCCCGCTCGTCATGAACTTGAACTCGCCCTCCGCCCCGGTGGCGAGCCACGCCGAGTGGACGTAGATGCCCTCGCTCCCGTCCTCCGCGTGGCCCATGGCCACCCGCTCTCCCTGCCGCACGCGCCGCCCTTCGCGCGCCCACAGCTCCCCGCTCGCCTCCAGCACCAGGGCGCAGTCCATCCGCGGCTCGCGCGGCATGCGCCAGCGCCCGCCCACTCGCACGTAGGTGGGCAGGTTGGTGGTGGTGAAGAAGCCCTCGGGGAGGACGCCGTCGGCTGGCGCGGGCTCGAAGCGCGCGTCCGGGGAGCGCGCGAAGCGCTCGGCCGTGAAGTCGGGGTGGGGGATGGTGCTCACCCCGCGAAGATGGACGGACACCCCATCCGGTTCAAGCGCACCGGCGAGAATCCCTCCTGATCGTGGGGATGATCCCCGTACACGAGCATGCGGGCCTCACTCCTCCATGGCCCACTGTCGGCGCAGGTGGCTGTAGGCGATGTCCGCCAGCGCGTGGAACGCCGGCAGGGGCCAGGCCAGTCCGTGGCGCGTGCGCCACTCCTCCGCCCAGGCCATGAAGGCCTTGAGCTGCTCGGGGCTGGGGGACACCTGCCACCGCGCCTGCTTGGCCCTCGCCAGCGCCTCCAGGGGCTCCTCTCCCCGCGCCACCAGCACGCAGAGCGCCAGCGTCGCGCTCCGGCCCACCCCGTGCTCGCAGTGGATGTAGATCTTCTGGCCGCGCTCCAGGTGCGTCGTCACCCACTGCACGCCCTCACACAGCATCTGGTGGCTGACCGCCCGCATGTCCTCGGTGGGCAGGTGCAGCAAGGTGATGCCGTGCTCGCGCAGCAGGTGCTCGTCGTCACACGCCTCCACGCGCAGATCCACCACGTGGCGGATGCCCAGCTCCCGGGCCAGGTGCTCCGCGGCCTCGATGGGGAAGCGCCCCCCCACCGCCAGCCAAGGCGTCACCCAGTCGAGGTTCAGCTCCCAGCGTGGCCCGCTCATCCGTGGCTCTCCTCCCCGCCCCCAGGGGTTCTTCTTGAAAATGGAGACGCGGACCGGCGCTGGCAGCCCTCAAGCGCTCACCCAATTATTTCAGTCACTTACGTCAAGGCACTTTCACAGTGGGCCGAAAATGTGGGGGAAAATGATCCCTGCACGCAACTTGTGGGTCTTGGTTTACGAGAATTCCCACAAATCTCCTCCTAGCCGTCTCGGAGAGGCCTTGCGTGAACTACAAGAGCAAGTCGGGTGACACGCTGTCGCAGATCGCTCAGCGCTACGGCACGTCCGTCAACGCGCTGATGAAGGCCAACCCGCAGATCAAGAACGCCAAGCCCCAGTTCATCGGCTCCAACAACGTGAACTCGGATGGCTCGCGGAAAATCACCCTCTCGTCGATGAACTACCCCATCATGGCGGTCCACCAGTATCGCGGCTGAAGCCATCATCCCCCACTTCAGCCGTTCATCACGGGGCTCCCGTCTCATCCCAGCGGGCGCCCCGTGTCATTTCTACCGGCGCCCGGAGCCCGCTGAAGGCTCCCGGCGCCGTGACTTCTTCAGGTGGGCAACGGGCGCCGCAGGTCCGGCCCCCCGAGCTCGGGGCCTCGCGGCTCCCGGCCTTGCGGGAAGAAGAGCTGCCCGGTGTTGGGCTGGAGCCAGAACCACAGGGTGTAGATCCCCACGGCCGTGCCGAGCGGGAAGTGGGTCAGGCTGAGCACGGCGGAGATGATCGCCGGCGCCTTCGACCACGCCCGGCGCCTCAGCATGCCGAAGCCGGCCATGAACCCGACGGCCGCCATCAGCAGCAGGAAGACGGCGATGCCTGCCCCGAACAGCACCACCACCATCCGCTCGTTCCGATTGTCCGCGGGCACCGCGCCGCCGAACACGAACAGGCCGAAGACCACGATGGCCGCGATGGCCCACAGGGCGCCGAATACGACATAGATGACCCCGAGCACCTTGCGGTGCCGATCCAGGACGCTGGTGCTCTGCATGTCGCCTCCTCCTCTGCCGGGAGGCCGCTCTCCGGGTGAGTCTCCCGAGGCCGCGCTCCCCGTGAAGCGTCTGCATCGCCTCGGGCTCGGGGAAGCGGCCAGGGAGTGCTCGGACGCGGCGCCGCATGCCGGTCGGGCCATGGAGGGAGCAGGGTGACGAGCGGGCTGGCCCGCGCGGCGCTCAGACGTCCTGCAGTCGCGAGGACGACCCGTAATGCCCCAGGGCCGCGTCGATGCTCGAGCGCAGCTCTCCCCGCCCCCACGGCCGCGCGAGGGCGAAGTGGCTCACGGAGCCGCGGCGCATGGAGGAGGCATGCTCGCGGGCCAGCGCGCTGGACAGCAGGATGCGCGGCCCCTCGTACGCATGGTCCACGAGCCGGGCGAGGAACCAGGGGGCGCCGTGCTCGCCGCTCAGCTCCAGGTCGACGATGATCGCCGAGAGCGAGGGGCGGGCCGAGAGCTTGCGGACGGCGGAGGCGAAGGTGATGGCGTTGAGCAGCTGGAAGTCCCGGGCCAGCTCGCGCGCCACGGCGTTGCGCACGGCTGCCGCCTCCGCGACCACCAGGACCACGGGCTGCCCCGCGGTGACGGGCAGCCGTGGAGCGCTGCGCAGGGCGATCGCTCCCACGCTCCCAGGCCCGGGCACACCTCTGCCTTCCGGAGCGCAGCTCCGGTCGCAGAGCCCGCTTCGCTCCGTGCTCATGCTGTCGGTAGCCAGGGCCTGGAGGCCAGCACCGGCGAGGGTCGGTGTGGACACGCACGACAGGGTAGACGCCCGGCGGCACGCGAATCAATCGCGGGCAACCGCTGCATACATGCCCTGGAGGGCACCCTCCGGCGAGGAGATGTCCAGTGCTGCACCCTTCTGCAGCTCTACACCTCGAAGGACGCGCTCCGCGGCCGCGCCTACGGGCAGGTGGTGAACCTGTCGATCGAGGAGGACCGGGTGGGCGGCCAGCCCCCGCGGCTGGAGCTGAGCCCTCGGAAGGGGGGCGGCCTGGAGGTGACTGGCACGCTCGGCGGCGACTTCACGCGCTTCACGCTGACGCCGCAGCAGCTCTCCGGAACGGTAGGAGACTGCGGCTACGAGCTGCGGTTCACCGGCTCACGCTACGAGGGCCCGCGCTCCTGCGGCGGGCGTATTGAGGACCCGGTGTTCCTGGAGGTGCCCGCCAGCCTCGCCCAGAGCGGGAATGGTCAGGTAGTGGCCACGCTCGAATCCGGCGTATGCGGGTTGAACCGCGACCGGGCGCGGTTATGGTTCGCGCCGCTCAACCCTCTCAACCCGGAGCGGCTCCCATGGCACAGATGCACGAGGTGGACTTCCAGATCCACGGTGACGACATGCAGTTCGTCGAGGTGGAGCTGGACCCGAACGAGGCCGCCGTCGGCGAGGCCGGCGCGATGATGTACATGGAGGACGGTATCGAGATGGAGACCGTCTTCGGCGACGGCGCCGAGAAGAAGGGCGGCTTCCTCGGCTCGCTGCTGGGCGCGGGCAAGCGGCTGCTGACGGGCGAGTCCCTCTTCACCACCGTCTTCTTCAACCGGGCCAGCGGCAAGCGCAAGGTGGCGTTCGCCGCGCCCTACCCGGGGCGCATCATCCCCGTGCACCTGGGCAAGCTGGGCGGCGAGCTCATCGCCCAGAAGGACAGCTTCCTGGCCGCGGCCAAGGGCGTGTCGCTGGGCATCGCCTTCCAGAAGAAGCTGGGCGTGGGCCTCTTCGGCGGCGAGGGCTTCATCATGCAGCGGCTGCAGGGGGACGGGCTGGCCTTCGTCCACGCGGGCGGCACGCTGCACGAGCGCACGCTGGCGGCGGGCGAGCTGCTGCGCGTGGACACGGGCTGCATCGTCGCCTTCCAGCCGAGCGTGGAGTACGACATCCAGATGGTGGGCGGCATCAAGACGGCCTTCTTCGGCGGCGAGGGCCTCTTCTTCGCCACGCTGCGCGGGCCGGGCAAGGTGTGGCTGCAGTCCCTGCCGCTCAGTCGGCTCGCGGGCCGCATCCTCGCTTCCGCGGCGCCGGGTGGCTCGCAGGGTGAGGGCAGCGTGCTCGGCGGCGTGGGGCTTGGCAGCATCCTGGGCGACAACGAGTAGCCCTCCGCCTCCCACGGCGAAGCCACGGGTGGAGGCGCCGGAGCTCCGGTGCCCCACCTCGGCGGCTCGCTACTCCCTTCGGCGCAGGCGCGAGGCCCCCAGGCCCAGCAGCAGCGCCACGGCCCCGAGCCCCGCGCCAGGCGAGGCCCCGCACCCGCAGCCCACGTCGAGCGCCTCGGGCGACTTCACCTCGAAGCGCGTCGCCGGTGAAGAGAGGCCCGCCTTCCCCGCCGCATCCCAGGCCCGAACGATGACGCTGTGCGAGCCCGGCGCGAGCGCCTGCGCCGAGAGCAGCACGTGGTGGAAGCGCCGCTGCGCATCCAGCGGCACCCGGCCCACCTCGGCCCCGTCCACCTCGATGCTCACGGAGGCCCCTTGGGGGCTCGTCCCCGCGAACAGCGGCGTCGGATCCACCGCCTCCCCCTCCTCGGGCACCACCAGGGCCGGCTCATCCCCCGACGGGCCCCCGGGCGTCTCCACGTCGAAGCGGTGGGCCTCGGACGGTGGGCTGTAGGAGCCGAACAGCTCCGCCGAGGCCCGCACCTCGTGCGGCCCCGCCTTCAGCTCGAAGGGCGCGGTGTACGAGAAAGCACCAGTGCCGGAGGGGATGACCTGCCCATACGGCGCTCCATCCAGGAACAGGTGGACGACCACTCCCGGCTCCGAGGTGCCCTCGATGCGCGGCTGCCGGGCCACGCCCGTGGAGCCGTGCGCCGGCTTCGTCAGCGCGGGCGGCAGGGGAACCCGGAACGGCACGGGGAGCGTCTGCTCGAAGCCGTAGGAGCTCCCCGAGTCGACCTGGGCCGGGCCCGCGCCAAAGGTGCCGCCTCCCGCCGTCGACTGCCCCGGAAGCCCGGCCGCCACCGAGATCGGACACGTGATGGGCACGCCCTGGAGGAAGACGACGCCCCCGCCCCCACCACCGCCAGGACCGGACTCGGAGGTGGGATTCCGGGTGTCTCCGCCCGCTCCCCCCGAAGCCTGCGCGAGCCCACACGCCAGCCCACGCGCGGCGCGGAGGGAGATGAGCCCACCCGCGCCACCGCCTCCCGCGCCATCATCGGTGGAGGGGGGCACGAAGTCCGCCGGGGCGCCCGTCGCGGTGAACTTGCCCTGCCCCGCCACCTCGGCCGCGCGGATGAGCATCACCCCGCCGCCGGCCGCCCCTGCCGTGCCGGAGTCCACGTGGCCCCCACCGCCACCGCCACCGCCGCCGAAGACGAAGTGCTCGTAGGGCAGGTACACCACGGGCGCTCCTCCCAGGCCGCCCACGTCCCGAGACATTGTCGCGTCGTTCGTGAACCCGCCCGTGCCCCCCACTCCGGCGTGGCCTCCACCACCGCCGCCCGAGTTGTGGCAGACGCCGCCTCCAGCGCCGGTGGCCAGGTTGCCCCGCCCGGCCGCCGTGCCGAAGCGCTCGGCCACCAGGCCCTCTCCTTTATAGGAGCCCCCGCCCCCCGGCAGCTCGTCGAGCCCGGTGCAGCCATCACCCCCGGGGTGGTTGATGAAGGCGCCGCCGCGGAAGCCCGCCCCATCCACGGCGATGACGCCCTCGTTGAGCAGCTTGCCGGTGGCCAGCAGCGCCAGGATGCCGCCCACGCTCCCATCCCAGGGCGCCGCCCTCAGCGAGGCGCCCGCCAGCACCTCGACATCCGTGTACTCGGGCACGCTCACCACCTGCGTCACGCTGGCCGCGTAGCCATACCGCAGCGGCCCGGTCAGCTGCAGCGTGCCCGCGGCCACCGTCCCCACCCGTGCATACTCGAAGCGCCCCACCGCCCTGCCAGCGAGGCTGATGGCGCTCTGCTCTCCCGAGGCCGGCCCGGGCAGCAGGCCCGTGGACTGGTGGAGGAGCACCAGCTCGCCGGCCACGAAGGCGCTGGCGTTGGAGACCGTCAGCACCTTGGCCCCGGCCTCCGCGGGGGCGGTGAGCAGCCCGTAGCGGTTGATGACCGTGTCCGGGGCCTCCACGCGCAGCAGGCCACTCCTGCCTGTGCCAAACCCGAATGCGTCCGGCTCCGCGAGCGCACCCCTGGCCACGAGAAGTCCCAGCAAGAAGAAGTGGATCCGCATGGAGCCATGGTGCCCCAGCTGACCGAGCCCGGTCGAGCCCTGGCTCAGGCGACCTGCTTCACGAGGAACTCACAGTGTGGCGCACCTTTGTACATGCACTGGTGTTCGTGCACCTCGACGCGCTGTCCCAGCTCGCGGGCCAGCCCGCGGGCAAACCCGATGCCCATCCCACAGAGCTTGCGCGGTGAGGAATAGGTGACGTGGACCGAGGAGGCGTCGATCCGCCTGCACTCGAGCCGCGGTTGCGCCACATTCGAATCGCGGCGCACCCGCTCGTGGATGCGCTCGACGTTGATGACGACGTCCAGGATGGTCCAGCCGGGGTGGATGGACGCCCGGTAGATCTTCATCATGCTGGGCGCGATGGACTCTCCGAAGTCCTCGAGCAGGGCGCGCACGGGCATCCCGGTCAGCTTGGAGGCGGCGAGGACGAGCGCCTCGGCCTCCTCGTCCGGGTAGGACTGGAAGGCCAGGTACACGCGGAGGGGCAGCCCCGCCTGCCGGAGCAGGGTCTCCCAGCCCTTCTCGCCCAGGCGCTCCAGCGCGTAGCCCCGAAGTTGGTTGAAGATGATGCCGTGCATGTCCCTGCTCTGGGGCGCGCCCCACGCGCGCGCGCCCGGCCGGATCATCTCATACCCTTCTGGGAAGCACTCATTCACTCTCTGTGAGGCGCCTGAGCTCGCCTGCATTCACAGGGGAGAAGAAGGGCTGGCGCAGCAGGCGAGGCAGGGCGCGCTTGCCCACGCACAGCAGCTGGAGGGCATCCTCCCACTCGCCGAGTACGGCCACGGCGCGCACCTCCGGCGCCTCCCGGTAGAGATCATTCAGGTTGTGGACGAGCGCGCCCAGGTCCTCGACCTCCCACCGCTCGGTGAGCTCCCCTGCCAGCACGTGCAGCTCCAGCGTGGGGCGCTCGCGCACGTCCACGAGCTTGAAGCCCCGGGCGGCCCCTCCCATCGCCTGGGTGAGCGGGCCGACGAGCTCGTCCGGCCGGACGCCCAGCGCGACGGAGAGGCCGCCTTGCAGGAGGCCGGCCTCGCACAGGCGCAGGAGAGACACCTCGGGGGGGTCGCCCGGGCGCAGCACCTCGGCGGCGGCCGCACGGTCCTTCAGGAGGTGCTCTCGGGCGAGCGTGTCGGGCAGGGAGGCCATGCCGCGCACCCTACCCCTCTCCATCCCGCGGTGCCCCCTGGAAGGAGGGAGGCCGAGGCAGGGGCTCATCTCGACAAGGTGTCGAGTCGAGTCGACAATCGACTCGAGGGAGGCTCCAAGGGCCATGGTGAAGCCGAAGGGCGGCCGTTCTCAAGCTCGCTTCGACCCTCGACATGAGGACCTGCTGACGGCGGCCGAGGCGGCGGCGCTGCTGGGGGTGAAGCGGGCGACGCTCTACACGTACGTGAGCCGAGGGCTCGTCCGGTGTGTCCCCGAGCCGGGGACCCAGGAGAACCGGTACGTGCGGGTGGACCTGGAGCGCCTGAAGGCGCGGCACGACGCTCGCGCGGGGCACGCGGCGGTGGCCTCGGGCGCGCTGCGCTGGGGCGAGCCGGTCATCGACTCCTCCATCACGCGGGTAGGCGCGGAGGGCCTGGCGTACCGGGGCCACCTGGCGGTGGAGCTGGCGGTGCAAGGGCGCTCCTTCGAGGAGGTGGCGGAGCTGCTCTGGGCGGGCGAGCTGCCAGGCTCCGCCGTCCGGTGGCAGGCGCCGGAGCTGCCGTTCCCTCCCTCCTCTCTGGTGGGCCTGTTGCCGCGCGATGCTCCGCCGCTGACGGTGCTGACGGCGCTGGTGCCCCTGCTGGGGGCCTCGGACGCGGTGCGCTTCGCCTCGCCGCCCGAGCAGGAGCGGCTGCGGGCCCAGCGCCTGCTGCGTCACCTGGGCGCCTGGGTGGGCGGCGCAGCCGAGCCGGGGCGCGTGGCCCAGGCGCTGGGAGAGGAGACGGTCGCGGCCTCCCTGGCGCGGGCGTGGGGCGTGGAGGTGAAGCGCGCGGCGGCGCCGCTCGACCGGGCGCTGGTGCTGTGCGCGGACCACGAGCTGAACGTCTCCACCTTCGCGGCCCGCGTGGCGGCCTCGTCCGGGGCGGACCTGTATGCGTGCGTGAGCGCGGCGCTGGCGGCGCTGTCGGGCCCGAGGCACGGCGGGGCCTGTGATCGCATCGAGGCGCTGATGCGAGAGGTGCGCCACCCGGAGCGCGCGGCCTCGGTGGTGCGCGAGCGGCTGCGGCGGGGAGAGGCCGTGCCGGGCTTCGGGCACCCGCTCTACCCGCGGGGAGACCCGCGAACGCCCCCGCTGCTGGAGGTGGCGTGGGCCGTGCATCCGGAGCCGGCGGCGGTGCGCGTGGTCCGCGAGGTGGAGTGGGCCATGCGCGAGGCGGGGCACCCGCCGCCCACGGTGGACTTCGGGCTGGTGGCGCTGGCGACGGCGCTGGGACTTGCGCCGGGCGCGGCGGCGGCGGTGTTCGCGGTGGGGCGCGCGGCGGGCTGGGTGGCCCACATCCTGGAGCAGCGCGCTCAGGGCCACCTGCTGCGCCCGCGCGCGCGCTATGTCAGCCCAGAAAAAGTCTAGCGCTCGCGCGACCGCTCTCCGGCAGCCGCTTGCTCAGTCGTGCCGGGTGGCGCTGGGGGCGTCGGCTCCTCCTCCCAGCCCATCAACTATGACAACCTCCGCGTGCGACTGCTGCCCTCCTGAGCGGCAGCACCGCACTCCACCCCGAGGACATGACCGTGACGACCCGATCCGTTCCTCCCTGGCTCCTCCTCACGCGGCTGCTGGGCACCGTGGCGCTCATCGGCTCGCTGGCGGCGATCGCCAGGCCGAGCGCGGTGCCCTCATGGGCCGGGCCCGCGCTCATCCTCGGCTTCCTCGTGCTGCGCGTGGGCAGCGAGTGGCTGCTGGCCCTCCTCCGCCCGGACGAAGAAGGACGGCACCGGCGAGCCGCGATCCTCAACACCGTGATCGCGCTCGCCGTGACGGCCTTCTGGTTCTACCTCCGCGGGCGCGGGCTCTCGCTCTGAGGATCACCCCTCCTCGAACGAGGAGCTCATGTCGTTCGGGTTGAAGCGGGTGCTCAGCCGGCTGATGCCGCGGGAGCCCAGGTCGACCAGCTCACCCGCCTGGGTGGTGCCGTCACCGTTGCGATCCTCCCAGATCTTCAGGCCCTTGAGCTCGCTGCCCTCGACGCGGCCGTTGCCATCCTTGTCGAAGTACTTCTGCAGCTTCTCGTAGCCGTTGGCGAAGCGGTTCTTCCCGTCCAGGTCCACGTGGCCGAAGATCTCCTTGCCGCTGGTGATCTTCCCGTCGCCGTCCACGTCCCACGCCAGGACGCCGTCACCGCCCGTCTTCGCGTCCCAGGCCTTCGTCCACTCGTTCTGGTTCGCGTTGCCGAAGTGGTACATGAGCTGGTTCTTCTTCGCGTCCGTCTTCAGCTCGCCCACCAGCTTGCCCTGGGGATCCCGGAACTCGGCGCGCATGCCCTTGCCCAGGCCCAGGCCCATGTCGCCCGAGCGGGCCTTGGCCTTGTTCAGGGCGCTGGCGTCCAGCGACTTCACCTTCTTGCCGCTGGCGTCGAACACCTCCACGCGCGTCCCCTTGGGCAGCGCGGGGGCCCCGTGGCCCGGGCGGCGCTGGACGCTCTTGGTCTCCCACTGGCGGGCGCTCGGATCCAGGTCGAAGCCCTTCACCGTCTTGCCTTCCAGCTTGCCGTTGCCCTTGATGTTGCTGCCGGTGATGTCCGCCTTGTTGTTACCGTTCAGGTCCAGGACGATCGGCGACTTCTGCTGCGTCTTGGTGCCCGTCTTGGCGTCGAAGAAGACGTCCCACATCTTCCCCTGCTTGGCGGTCGGCGGGCAGTGCGGCGGAGGAGGCGGGCAGTGCGGCGGCGGCTGCGGATAAGGCGCGGGCGCGGGGTACTGCGGCGGCGGCTGGGGCGCAGGCTGCGGCGCAGGCTGCGGCTGGGGCGCGGGGTAGGGCGCAGGCTGCGGCGCGGGCGCGGGGTACTGCGGCGGCTGCGGCGCGGGCGCGGGGCACTGCGGCGGCTCGGGCGCCGGCTGCGGCTGCGGCTGCGGCTGGCACTGCGGCGAGCTGAGGAAGTCCACGACCGACTGGAAGAAGTTGGCCATGTCCTGGAAGAGCTGGGAGATGGCGGCCTCCAGCTCGAGCCCCTGGGGCTCACAATGCGGCGTCGGTACACACCCTCCACTGGTGAAGTTGTCCGCCCGGAAGGAAGCGCGGGCATCGGTCTGCGCCGCAGTGGCTGCTCCACCTGTGCCCTGAACGGTCTTGCTGGAGTAGGAGACTTCCTGGGTAGTGCGCTGATATGAGACGGCCACGCGCGAGTTGCTCGCGCCAGTGAGGGTGGACATGGAGGTGATCCTTTTGGCTGTAGGGGTACGGGAGTAAGTACCCACTGTTGAAGGATTTATCGCACCCGCTGCGCGAGAAGTTTCGGCATCAATTACGCGGAGTTTCGACCGGGTTTTCGGGACCGAGCGCTCCACGCAAGCGCGATCCGGACGGCGCATCACCTCAGGGGCAGCCACCTCTCAAACTTCAAGAAACAGCAGCCGTGCAGCGGCACTCGGGTAAAGAATGGGTGCCCCATGAAGACTGCCGAGTACCAACGTTTCACCGAGGAGCTGCGCCGGGGGCTGGAGGCGGATGAGCGCGTGGTGGGGCTGGTGGCGCTGGGCTCCATGGCCGGGCGTGACTACGCGCCGGATGCCTTCTCTGATCACGACTTCTTCGTCGTCACCCGGCCGGGAGCGCAGGAGCACTTCCGCGCGGAGAGGGGCTGGGTGCCGGAGTCCGGCAGGCTCGTGCTGTGGATGCGCGAGACGGCCCACGGCGTGAAGGCGCTCTTCGAGAGCGGCCACCTGCTGGAGTTCGCCGTCTTCTCACCCGAGGAGCTGCACCTGGCGCGAGTGAACCGCTACCGGGTGCTGCTGGACAGGGGTGGCGTGGAGGAGACGTTGGCGGAGGTGGCCCGGCGCACGGCACAGCAGGGCGCGCCAGAGGATGGCTGGTTGATGGGCCAGTTCCTCACGCAGCTCATTATCGGCGCCGGGCGGCACGCGCGAGGAGAGCGGCTCAGCGGGAGCTCTCGCGTCAAGGAGGACGCGCTGCGGCACCTGGTCCGGCTGCTGGCGCGCCACGTGCGCTCCGAGCACGCGGCGCTGCTGGATGATCTGGACGCCGTGCGGCGCTTCGAGCGCGTCTTTCCCAAGCTGGGCCAGGAGCTGAACGAGGCGCTGGGGCAGGAGACGCCACGGGCGGCCCTGCTGCTGCTGGAGCTGGCGGAGCGTGAGCTGAGAGGGCGGCTGGGAGCAGGCTTCCCCGCCGAGGCCTTCCAGGCGGTGCGAGCGCGGCTCGAAGAGCTCCAGCTGTGAGCCTCGGCACTGCCCAGGCAGTCCAACACCATCTGGCCCCTCAGCTCCAGGAGCTCACCTTCACCGAGGCCTTCGATATGAGGACTGTTCAGTCAGGCACCCCAAAACCAAGGGCTTCCAGGGCTTGGCGTGCACACGCCTTGAGCCCCTGCATCCCCTCCGCATCATCCCAATCGATGGAGCGCACCAGATCGCGCAACTGAGAGAGCGCTGCTCTGGCATCCGCAGAGCGGGGAACCACCTTCGGGTTGTGTTTTTCCTCTCGCACAACCATATCTAGAAGGATCGTGGCGGATTCTTGAATCAACTCCCTCAGTTTCACATCGCCGCTGGAACGGCGCATCTCCTTCAAGGGATGCCCGGCTGCAAGGTGCCCCAGGTCATTCAACGCATCGCCAATACGGACAACTTCCTCTGGTGGTGGAGACATTTCGGGACCTCCTGCTGAATATATGGACCACGGGCATGCCGCAATCCCCGGTAGTCGCAGGCGGGTTGAAGCAGCGAGCTGATCACGGATGACCCTGGGGAGGGAAGGCGAGAGCACCAGGCACGAAGCCA
>JAFGNZ010000083.1 GCA_016926755.1 Myxococcaceae bacterium
CCCTGGCGCCGAAGACGTGGGAGATGATCCAGAAGTTCGAGGGAGGCACCGCGCTCTTCACGCACCCCGCCACGCCGGTGAAGTGCGCCGGGGCGCCGCAGAAGATCATGTACCTGACGGCCGACCACCTGCGGCGCACGGGGAAGCTCACGCGCTCGAAGGTCATCTTCGCCTCGGCCGGCAAGGCCATCTTCGGCGTCAAGCCATTCGCCGAGGTGCTGCAGGGCGTGGTGTCGCGCTATGGCATCGACACGCGCTTCCAGCACAACCTGGTCGAGGTGCGCGGGGACGTGCGCGAGGCCGTCTTCCAGGTGACGAACGCGGATGGCACCCAGGCGGAGGCCGTCATCCCCTATGACATCCTCCACGTGACGCCGCCGCAGAGCGCGCCGGACTTCATCCAGCGCAGCCCGCTGGCCCACAAGGAGGGCCCGAACAAGGGCTGGGTGAAGGCGGACAAGTTCACGCTCCAGCACCCGGACTACCCGGAGGTGTTCGCGCTGGGGGATGCGTCCGACCTGCCGACCTCTCGCACGGGCGCCGCCGTCCGCAAGCAGGCGCCGGTGCTGGTGGAGAACCTGCTGGCGGTGATGGAGGGCCGCAAGCCCGAGGCGAAGTACGACGGCTACGCCTCCTGCCCGCTCACCACCGGCTACGGCAAGCTGCTGCTGGCCGAGTTCGACTACGACGGCAAGCCCTCGCCGAGCTTCCCGCTGATCAACACGATCCAGGAGCGGCGCGACATGTGGCTGATGAAGAAGTACGGCCTGCCGCGGCTCTACTGGGGCTTCATGCTGCGCGGGCGCGCCTGAGGCGCGGCGGCCATATGCTCCAGCGTCTCCTCCCTGTCGGGGGCTTCAGCGGATGTTCGAGATCGCGTTCTTGGCGGTCTCGTGCCGCAGCTTCAGGACGTTGGAGGTCAGCGAATCCCTGCCCATGGAGAGCTGATACTGGAGGCGCAGCAGGCCGCGCATTTCATTCTGGGCATGCAGGAGGATGTCCGCCCCGGTTGGCGAGGCGTCTGCCTGCGGGGACACGGGCGCGTTGCCCGAGGCGGCCAGGCGGGCCTGGAACGTGCTCGCGCCGAGCTGCTGCGTTCCGGCGGCCCCCGCGGGGGCCGGATTGCCCGCGCCGTTCACGGGCAGGAACACCTTCATGATTGCCTCCCGGAGGGATCTCCTGCTCCGGGATTATCGAAAGTGGGCCTTCCAGGATGTTGAGATAATCCGACGGCGAAGGTTCGGTTTTCCCTATCTGTTTCGTTCGTCGTGCGGTTCGCTCGTGGTACGCAGCCTTCGGGGGCGGAGTCACTTCCGCTTCTTCATGTCCGTGAACGCGCGTTGGATGAGCGCTCGCAGCGTGGAGACGTCAATGTCGTCGAGCGAGTGGATGTAGAGACACGACTTGCCGGTCTTGTACTTGCCGAGCTTGGAGAGGAGCGCTTCGTAATTGTCGAAGCCCGGCATGATGTAGAGGGTGAGGTTCTGTTTCCGCGGCGAGAAGCCGACGAGGAACGTGTCACCCTCGTGGCCGCTCGCGTATTTGTAATGGTAGCTCCCGAAGCCCACCATGCTCGCGCCCCACATCTTCGGCTCGAGCTTCGTCGCCTTCTTCATGAGCTCGCAGATGGCGATCGCCTCCTCGCGCTTCTTCTCGGGGGTGATCCCGGCGAGAAAGTCCTCGACGCGGGCTTCGGTCTGCTTCGTCTTGAGCTCGGCCACGGTGGACTCCTCCCTGCTTCAGGTGAGCGTCAGCTTCAAGGGAGCGAGGGGCGGCAGGCCCCTCCGGGTTAGGGACACGTGGGGGTGCCCCACTGGAGCGTGGCAGTGCGCAGGTCCGTGGCGCGCTGGTTGGACTCGGACAGGATGGAGGCTTTCAGGCGCACCTCCTGCCCCACGGCCCGGTTCGGGTCGGGCACCACCAGCAGCAGACCCTCCAGCAGGGCCGGTTCACCCGCGCTGAGGGGCTCCTCGAAGTCCAGGAGGACCTTGTAATCGTTCGACACCTTGTCCCCATTCGAGGTGCGCTCCAGGGACAGCTCCACCCTGGCCGTCAGGCTCGTGAGCTCCCAGGCCTGCAGGGACACGAAGGCGTGCTGGCTGCCCTGGCAGCCTTGGATCAGCTCCAGCGTGGCGCCTTCCTCGAGCGCGGTGAACGTGAGCCCGGTGCCCACCGCGAGGCGCGCAGGTGGCCCGGGCGGCTCATCCGGCACGTCCTCGCCGCACGCCGCCAGACAGAGGCCCAGGGCGAGCAGTCCGGCCCGCCAGGCCACCCGGGCGAGGAACCGGCTCATGGCGCTCTCCCGGTGAAGGCCGCGGTGGCGGCACGAAGGACGGTGATGATCGGCGCCACGTGAGGTGGCGACAGACGGAAGCTCGCAGCCACGGACAGCAGGTTGCCCACTCGCAAGAAGTCTCCCCGGCGGATGAACCGCACGGCCCGCGAGCATAGGTGATTCACCGAGCCTGATTGGAGGGCCTCCCCAGGCGGGGGAGCGTGTCGGATGAGGTACCAGGACGAGCGAGAACGCGGTAGGCTACAGACACTGCGGCACACACTCTGAGGAACGTCGACATGCTACAGGACTTGAAGGCACTGCTTCAGGAGCTCCAGACGCTGACGCAAGCGTCGCAGGCGGGCCAGCTCACGCCTCTGCAACTCGAGACCGAGGTGAAGAAGGCCACCGGGAAGCTCCAGGAGAAGCTCACGGGCCTGACCACTCAGCTCAATTCAGGGGACTCGCCGGAGTCCGCCTACCTGGTGGAGCTCTTCCAGGCGCAGATCCGGATGGTCCTGGAGCAGACCGGCCTGAAGGCTCCGCCGATCGTCGAGGAGGAGGAGTCGGAGAAACTCATCGAGGATCTGGAGCTGCGCAAGCGCGGCCCTGTCCGGACCTGAGCCCCAGGCTCCGTTGCACGAACGATGGCCCGTCTCCCGAAAGGAAGGCGGGCCGCGTCATGTCAGCGCTGTGAGGCGGACCTGTAGCTCGGTGGTAGTCCCCGCAAAGACAACGGCCCGCCTCCCGTGAGGGAGGCGGGCCGTGCCACTTGGACGCCAGAGACCAGGCCTCGTTGAACGAGGGGGCCTGGGAACACGACGGCCCGCCCTCCATGCGGAAGGCGGGCCGTGTTGCTTCAGCTGTCATGAGGCTGCGTCGAACGAGGGTCGCTGAGAACACAACGGCCCGCCCTCCGTGAGGAGAGCGGGCCGCGTGTCATCAAGCGCCGAGGGGCTTAGTGGTTGTGGCCGTCGCCAGTGCCACCGGTGGCAGTAGCGCCGCCATACGCGCCGCCAGCCGTGCCACCCGCCGCGCCGCCAGCCGCGCCGCCAGCCGGGGCGCCACCAGCGCCCATCTGGCCCATGAGCTGCTGGATCTGCTTGACCAGCTCCTGGAGCACCTTCAGCAGCTGCTCGAGGGGGTTGCCACCCGCGGCGGCCGCACCATTGGTCCCAGCGGCGGCGTCGTTGCCCGCGGCGGCATTGTTGCCCGCGGCGGCATTGTTACCCGCGGCGGCATTGTTGCCCGCGGCGGCATTGTTGCCCGCGGCGGCATTGTTGCCCGCGGCGCCCTTGTTGCCGGCGTTGGCGTCGTTGCCCGCGGCGCCCTTGTTGCCGGCGTTGGCGTCGTTGCCCGCGGCGCCCTTGTTGCCCGCGTTCGCGTTACCAGCAGCGCCCTTGGCCCCGCCACCGGCGCCAGGAGCGCCCGAGTCGTACGCCTTGAGCAGGTTGGCGAACTCGCCCTTGGTCACGAAGTCGATGGCCTGCTGGTACTCCTTCGGGTTCTTGATCGCGCCGCTGTTCATCACGTCGTTCAGGCTGACCTGGCCCTTGTTGATTGCATCGGCCACCGCACCGATGGTCTCAACGTCCGTCTTACCGACGCCCGGACCGGTCTTGACCCCGGCCTTCTCGAGCATCGCCTTCAGCTTGCCGTTGTCGTAGTTCTTCGCGCCACCGGCCAGATCACCCTTGTACACGGAGGCGACCTGCATGAACGTCTGCGCATCCGGGCTCATCTTGGCGAAGGCGTTGGCGCCGGCCTGGAGGCCATCCACCGTCTGGGAGTTCATGCCATTGGCCTGGGCAGCGAACTGGTAGGCGTAGCTGCGGGCCACGGCGGCGTCGAACTGCGCGCCGTCCTGCACCTGGGCGAACTTCGTACCAGCCAGCGCGTCCTTCTGGGCGATGTTGCCGTTCTGCCCCTTGCCCTTGCGGGTCGCGGCAGAGAGGTAGCTCGCGAGCTCCTGCGCATCGGCCGGGGCAGGCATCGAGCTGCCACCCGCGCCGCCGTAGCCGCCACCGTAGGCGCCACCAGCCGCAGGAGCGCCGTAGCCACCACCGGCAGGAGCAGGAGCGCCACCGCCGTAGGCGCCACCCGCAGCCTTCTGGGAGTTGCCAGCGGCGGCCGAGTTGCCAGCGGCGGCCGAGTTGCCAGCGGCGGCCGAGTTGCCAGCGGCGGCATTGTTGCCAGCGGCGGCATTGTTGCCAGCGGCGGCATTGTTGCCAGCGGCGGCATTGTTGCCAGCGGCGGC
>JAFGNZ010000084.1 GCA_016926755.1 Myxococcaceae bacterium
GACGAGGTGGACGAGAAGGGCCGGGACATCGACCTGGACAACCTCTCCAAGCGGCTGCTGTTCCAGGATCACCCGCTGGCGCTGAAGATCGCCGGCACGCGCGAGTCCGTGTCCGCGCTCACCCACGCCCAGGTGCTGGAGCACTTCGCGCGGCACTACGTGACGGGCAACCTGGTGGTGACGGCCGCGGGGCGGGTGAAGCACGCGGAGGTGCTGGCCCTGGCCGAGCGCGCCTTCGCCCGCCTGTCTCCCGGCCCCGCCAGCACGGAGGCGCCACCGGGGCCCACGGCGCCGGGCCCGCGGCTGCACTTCGTCGCCCATGACGAGTCCCAGACGGAGTTCCGCCTCAACTTCCGCACCGTGCCGGAGCAGCACGAGGACTACCCGGCGCTGCAGCTCCTCCGCCGGGTGATGGACGACGGGCTCTCCTCGCGGCTGCCCTTCGAGGTGGTGGAGAAGCGGGGGCTGGCGTACTCCATCAACGCCTCGCTGGACGGGTTCCACGACTCGGGCCTCTTCGAGATCGAGGCGGCGTGCGCGCCGGAGAAGGCCTCGCGGGTGGTGGAGGAGGTGCTGCGGGTGCTGGCCACCCTGTGCACGGAGGAGATCCCCGCGGAGGAGCTGGCGCGGGCGAAGCGCCGGCACCGGATGCTGCTGGAGTTCTCCCAGGACTCGCCGGGGGAGCTGGCCGGCTGGTTCGGCGGCACGGAGCTGTTCCGGGTGCCCGAGCCCTTCAGCCTGCGCGCGCAGTGGGTGGACGCGCAGACGGCGGCGAGGGTGCGCGAGGTGGCGCGGCGCTACTTCACCCGGGAGAACCTCACCGTGGTGGCGGTGGGCCAGCGCAAGGGCCTCAAGGCGCTCGAGCGCGTGGTGGAGGCCGCCGAGGGGCTGCCCTCGGAGGCGCCCGAGGTGATCAGCGGCCGCCGCGCAGGATGATGGGGCCCTTGTACGACTTCTTCTTCGGGGCCGCCTGAGGCGTGAGCAGGGCCTTGAGGGCGACGTACTTCGGGTTGCCCGGCTCGCGCTTCAGCAGCTCGTCGATGATCTTGAGGCCGCGCTCCAGGCGGATCTTCCTCTGGGCGTACATCTCGGCGAGCGCGAGCTTCTCCTCCAGCGAGGCCTCGCCCAGGCCGTAGAGCTTCTCGAGCATCTGAAGCGCCTCCTGCTCCTGACCGTTCGCCTGCTGCAGGCGCCACACGCGAGAGAGCGCGGGCGCGAACCGGGGATCGGACGTGAGGGCGTAGCCGTAGTTCTCCTCGGCGCCACGCTTATCCCCCTGGGCCTCCATGAGGCGGCCTCGGACATAGAGGGCGCGGGGGGAGCGGGCCCGGCGGCTCAGCACCTTGTCCACGAGCTCCTGCGCCTCGCGGTTCTTGCCCAGGCTCAGCTTCGACTCGGCGAGCTGCGCCAGGGCCTCGATGTGATCGGGGTTCTCATCCACGAGCCGGGCGAGCACATCGGTGGCCTCCTCGTGGCGCTCCAGCCGGGTGAGGATGCGCGCGCGCAGCAGGACGGTCTCCGGCCGCTTCGCGTCCTTGCCGACGATCCCCGCGATGTCCTGCTCGGCCACCTCCGGGTAGCCGCTGTTGAGGAAGTAGCGGACGCGCAGCAGCCTCGCCTCGATCAGGCCCGGGTTCTCCTCGATGAGCCGATCCATCAGCCTGGCGGCGAGCAGCTCCTCGCCTTTGATCAGGAGGATCTCCGCCTCCACCACCTTGGCGTCCGGATCATCCGGGCGCTCGGCCTGGATGGGCTCCAGCGACTTGAAGGCGCCTTCGGGATCGCCGTTGCGCGCCTGGAGCCGGGCCAGCATGAGGATCTCGGGATCGGTGAGCTGCCCGGCCTCCCGCAGCCCCACGAGGGTGGTGATGGCCTCGTCGAGGTGGCCCTCGCGGCGGTAGAGCTCGACCATCTGCCGCTGGATGGCCGGATCATCCCCGGGCGAGAGCGCCTCGGCCTCCTTGAGCGTGAGGATGGCGGAGGACTCGTTGCCGGCGGCGCGGTAGGCCTCGGCCAGCAGGAGCAGGGGCTCCACCTGCTCCCGGGCCATGTTGGCGGCGGAGCGGAACGCGCGGGCGGCCCGCTCGGGCTGCTGGGCGGCCATCAGGGTGCGCCCCTCGGCCAGCCGAGACTCGTAGGTCTCCGCCCGGGCCTGGACGGCGGCCGTCTCCGGGTCCTTGCAGGCACCCGAGAGGATCAGGGGAAGGCAGGCAGTCAACCGCAGAATTCTCAAATGCATCGCTGAGCGGCAGGGTACCGGATGTTATCCTCCCCCGTCGATGGACCCCTTTGTCCGGCGCCTCGTGGAGAGGCTCCATGATCCAGCACGGCCGCTGTCGCGGAACCGCCACTTCCACACCTTCGATACACCGGAAGGGCGGTTCGCGCTGAAGGTCTCCCGCCGCCTCAAGAGCCTGCAGCGCGACATCATGGCGTGCCGCAAGGAGGGCAGCCCGGCGCGCTTCTTCCGCCAGGTGGGCCCCGACGGGGAGACCCGCATCGAGCTGCTGATGGAGCGCATCCAGGGCCGCCGGGTGTCCCTGCTCCAGGATGCCGAGTTCGAGCTGCTCGCCCAGCTTCCAGGCGTGCGAGAGGCGCTGGAGGAAGTGCTGGAGCCCGCTGCCTGAGTGCTCACTGATGTCCCACGGAGAGTGACGTGGAGCCGACAGCCCGAGTGCGCGTGAAGGTGTGCTGCATCATGTCCGAGGAGGAGGCACGCATCGCGGTGCGTCACGGGGCCGCGGCGCTGGGGCTCGTGTCCCGGATGCCCAGCGGGCCGGGCGTGATTGACGAGGCGCGCATCGCGGAGATCGCCGCCCGGGTGCCACCGCCGGTGGGCACGTTCCTGCTGTCGTGCGCCACGGAGGTGGAGGAGCTGGTGGAGCAGCACCGGCGGACGCGGACCAGCACGATCCAGCTGGTGGACAGCGTGCCGCGGGAGAACCTCCGCGCGCTGCGTCAGGCCCTGCCGGGCACGCGGCTGGTGCAGGTGATCCACGTCACCAGCCCGGCCTCGGTGGACGAGGCCCTGTCGGTGAGCTCGGAGGTGGACGCGCTGCTGCTGGACAGCGGCAACCCCAGCCTCGCGGTGAAGGAGCTGGGGGGCACGGGCCGGGTCCACGACTGGGAGCTGAGCCGGCGCATCCGCGAGCGCTCGCCCATCCCCGTGTTCCTCGCCGGGGGCCTGCGCCCGGAGAACGTGGTGGAGGCGGTGCGGCAGGTGGGCCCGTTCGGGCTGGATCTCTGCTCGGGGCTGAGGACGAACGGGGCGCTCGACGAGCAGAAGGTCGCCCGCTTCTTCCAGGCGCTGGACGCGGCGTAGGGCGGAGTTCGGGGCCGCTCGCGTCACCCAGGCCGGTGTCCCCCTCCTCCTTACGGGAGTCGGTGGTACAGGGGGAGGTTCGCGGGGGCGGGGTAGGCCGCGAACCAGCCGGTGTAGCCGGCGTCAGGGCTGCTGATGACGATCTCGGGAGTCTTGCTGCCGGAGCTGGTGAGCTGGCTCGAGCCGAGGCGCCCGAACCTCCCGGCGCTGTGAGCGAACCAGAGGCCCCCCGACTCGTCGAACACGAGCCCCTCCGGGAGCGCGGTGACGGAGAGGCCGATCTGCACCTCGGGAGTCAGCGTCACCGAGCCGGAGCCGGCCTGGTCCGCGGGCGTGAGGCGGGTGATCGTCCCATTGAAGTTCACCCACAGGTTCCCCGAGGCGTCGAACGCCAGCCCCAAGGGGCTGCTCAGGGTGCCAATGACGGGCGGCGGCGTCTTCGCCTCGATGACGAGGTCCGGCGAGGCGGTGGACGAGGCGCCGAGGCGGCTCGCGTCGTAGCGGGCCACCCGGTCCGCGCCGCTGAAGGCAACCCACAGGTTGCCGGCCGAGTCGAACGCCAGGCCCAAGGGGCCATCCAGCCCGCGGAGCTCGACAGCGGGCGTGGGGCTGCCGCTGGTGGCGAGCTGGTCCCGGGTGTAGCGGACGATCTTGTCGTTGAAGCCCACCGACACCCAGAGGTTCCCGTTCGCATCGAAGGCCAGCGCGCGCGCGCGCGGGAAGCCGCCCTCGAGCGGGCCTCCGGTGAGGGTGATGTCCGCCGTCTTCCGGCCCGAGCTTCCCAGCGCGGAGGCCGGGAGCCGGAGCACCGGCGAATCCGCGGTCGTCCCGCCCACCACCCACAGGTTGCCCTCGCGGTCGAACGCGGAGCCCTCCGAGCCTCCTGTCGTTGCGGCCACCGTGGCGGCCGGGCTCCCGCTGGTGTCCAGCACGTCCGCGGCGAACCCGAGCAGGGGCGCGCTCCCGCCCGAGCCGTTGCTGGTCCACAGCTTCCCGCTGCTGGGGATGGGGGCGAAGGCGACGGTGAGCTCGGCGCTCTTTGCCTCGCGGACGCAGACCGGGCTGGGGGCGGGCTCCGGACGGTAGGCGGTCCTCACGAGGGGGTGGCTCACCGCGACGGGCTCTTGCGTGAACGTGTAGCTGCCCGCGGGCAGCTCCAGGCTCCCGGAGCCATCAATGGTCCGAGTTCCTCCTCGTCCGGAGAGCGACTGCCTGGCGGGAGTGGAGCCCGGCAGGCCGGTCACATTCACCTGGAGCGTGCCCGTGCCCCCTGTCTCAGGGCACTCGTCACCGTTCCCCTCGGAGCCACAGGCAGCGAAGAACAGCGTGGAGCCAAGAAGGCCCAGGACCTTGAGTCTGTGCATCACTCCCCCAGGTGCATCGCAGTGAGTCGTGGAAGCACGCAGTCGATGCCGAGGACGGAGCGGGGTCAATGCAGGGAACCCAATAAAATGGAACGAGGCCCTGGCGAGCGGACTCGCCAAGGCCTCCGAGTTCCTACAATCTGGACCGCGTCAACCGGCCGATCAGCCGGCCTTGAGGATGTTGGCGAGCTGGAACGCGGCGAACTGGGCCACGTTGTAGCGGTCACCCTGCGCGGCAGGCGACTGGTCGGCCTTGCGGGAGCTCATCAGGCCCTTGACCAGGTCCAGGATCCCGCCCGAGCTCTTGACCTGCGAGCCCATGCCGATGATGGAGCCGAGACCCGTCTTGCTCAGGAGCGAACCCGCCTTGCCAAGCAGGCCGCCGCCGAGGTTGCCGACGAGGCCGCCGATGATGCCCTTGAGGCCACCGCCATTGAGGACGCCGTTCGCGATGCCGGCGATCTTCGCGGCACCCGCGACGAAGGGCCCAATGCCCGGGATGAACGAGGCAATCTTCCCAATGGGGCCATTGAGGATATTGCTCGCGAACCCAACCGCCTTCTTGGCGAAGTTGCCGACGCTCTTGAACGCCTTGCCGATGCCTTTGACGACCTTGCCCATGGCTGACTCTCTTGTGTGAAAAGGAAAAAGTGCTGCGTTGAAAGGATTATCGTGAGCCGCTGCCAAAAGGTGCTTGCAAGAAAGCACTGATGACGGAAGGCTCGTAAAATCAGGGCTTTACCGCGGCCCGATCCTTCTTCACCTCGTCCTCGAGGCCGGGATCAGCCTTGGCCTGCACGGCCTGGCTGCCCTGCCCGGACAGATCCACGACCTTCTTGCGCGGATCATCAAAACCGCTCGGGGCCTGGCCGGCCTTGAAGGCCTCGACGCTGGCGCGCACGTTGGCCTCAATGGCCTCGGCGGTCGGCGGCTCGACCCCCATCTTCCTCAGGTTCTCGTCGCTGACGACGAGGAACGCGGGCTCCACGCCCGGGTTGTTCATGTAATACCCGACGTTGTTGACGAACTCCTCGACGTCCATCTCGAGCTCCGCGGCGATCTTCGCCACGTTCGGGTCCGCGAGGATCTTCGCGCGCAGCTCGGCAGAGATCGGCGGGGGTGCGTCAAGGTGCTCCAGCTCGGTTCCATCGTTCGTTCCATCGTTCATTCGAACCTCGGGTGTGATGTAGGAAGCGGAGATTATCGTCCCACCGTTGTCGATGGAAGCCACAGGGACGGAGACGAGCTGACGCACCCACCGCCTGCGGAGGGCGGCGCCCGGGGCCCGGACCCGACCGTCCACGGTTTCGGACTCCCCCCGTCCACGGTTTCGGACTCCCCCACCCGCCTGCCCGTGTAGGCCGCCTGGGGTTTCAGGGAGGACCGGGGCTTGCACAGGGGCCCAGCCACTCATGCCCCCTACGCCCGGGGCTTGCGAGGCACTCCATGTTCCCTGTCCTGCTGGTTGTCCTGGCCGCCCTGCCGGCCACCCCTTCCACCCCTCGGCGGGTGGACATCACGCCGCCGTCCCCCCGGGTGGAGGTGGACTGGAAGGCGCTCCGAGAGCAGACGCACGGCTTCGAGGAGTTGCACAGCCGGCACCGGGCCTCGGAGCAGGAGCTGGCGCCCACCGGCACCCTGAAGCTGCTGGACGAGGCCCGCGCCCTGTGCGCTGCGCCCCCGGGCTTCTGGGACAGGCTGCTGCCAGGGGGAGCAGACTCGGACGAGACGCTCAACGCCTGCCAGGCCGCCGCCGAGCGGACGCAGCAGCTCTCCGAGGCGCTCTCCCAGCGCCGTAACGCGGCGCAGCGCCACCTTGCTGCGGTGGCGGCGCAGGTGGGGGCTTCGCCTCACCGGGAGGAGGTGCTCGCCCGGGTGGAGCGGGAACGCGCCCTGCTGAAGGAGCGGAGCGCCGAGGCGAAGGCCCTGGCCTCGCGGACGGCGGCAGCGCTGCGAGGGGGCGGAGACTCCTTCTCGGAGCGGCTGTCCTGGCACTTCGGCTCCAGCGACGAGGACGACGCGGCCCGGCTGCTCTCTACCTTCGAGGCGCGGCTGCGGAGCTGGAGCGCTCCGGAGCAACCGGTGCTCGGCGCGGAGCTGACGTACGTGCAGGGGGGCGTGGAGGCCGGGCCGATGCCCACCGAGCAGCTGACTCCGGCGTACCTCTCCCTGGACTCGGGCCCGGTGCTCGATGACTCCTCCGAGGGCCGCGAGGTGGAGCTCTCACCGGAGCTCGTCGCGAAGGCCCAGGAGCTGGGCACGGCGAAGGCCGCCTACGACTTCGTGAAGAACGAGACGCGGCTGGACTGGTACTTTGGCTCGCTGAAGGGCTCGACCCAGACGCTGAGAGAGCTCCGGGGCAATGACGCGGACCTCTCGGCCCTGCTGGTGGCGCTGCTGAGAGCGCAGGGCACCCCGGCCCGCTTCGTCCACGGCACGGTGGAGCTGCCCGTGGCGCAGCTCGCCGCCTCCATGGGGCTGCTCACCGGTGAGGAGGTGGCGCAGCTCGACGCTGCCTCCGCGGGAGGCGCCGCGTTCTCGCTCTCCGCGGAGAAGCGCGACCGCGCGCTTCAAGGGTTGACCGCCGCGGCGGTCCCCTACGAGCCGGTGATGCGAGGAGGCACCGTGGCGGCCGTGCGCCTGGTGCGCGTCTGGGTGGAGGCCTACGTCAACTTCGCGGAGTACCGCGGCGTGGGTGCTGGCAAGGTGGGGCGGCAGTGGGTGGCGCTCGAGCCCTCGCTGACGGGACGGGCGAAGGCGGCCGCCACGCCTCCCCTGCTGGATGCGCTCACGTCTCTGGGGGAAACGCCGGACACGCTCACCTCGGCCTGGCTGGGCGGGCCCACGCAGCAGTCGATGGTGGAGTTCGTGCGCGCACGGGTGGAGAGCCACCTGGCGGCACAGCACCCGGACATCTTCTATTCGCAGGTGCAGTGGACGGTGGTGCCCCGGCGCGAGGAGCTGCCGCTGCTGCCGGGCTCGCTGCCCTACGAAGTCATCAGCGTCCACGGAGAGTCTGCCTTCCTGCCGGAGTCGCTCCAGCAGCGGGTGCGGCTGAGCGCCCGGAGCGAGGCGGGCCCCCTCTTCGAGGCCGTGCTCCCCCTGCACCAGCTCACGGGCCACCGGACGGTGCTCACCCACGTGCCGGCCACCGAGACGGACAAGGGGCTGATCGACGCCGCTGCCGGGCTCTACGCGGCCCCGGCCTCCCTGGTGGAGGTGCGCCCGGTGCTCCGCGTCGACGGGCGCGAGGTGGCCACGGGGAGCCGCAGTGTAGGCCTGGGGACCGAGTACCACTGGTCCCTGGAGGTGCTGCTGCCAGGGGGCGGGACGCGTCGCATCGACAACCGGGTGGTGGCGGGCAACGTGGTAGCCATCGGCGTGGGGGCCCCGGGCAACGCCCACCAGGAGGCCACGGGAGGGAACGCGAGCGACCTGGACGGCCCGGCGCCGCGGTTCCTCTACGAGCGCGCGGTGGCCTACGTGAACGCGTGGACGCAGGGAGAGGAGGAGCTCGCCCGGCTGCTGCAGGTCATCCCGGTGCGGCCGACTGCCAACTTCGTCTTCGTGCAGAACCAGCTCCGAGTGGACTCGGCGCTCGGAATCCGGCGGCGCGTCGAGTGGCGAGGCCTGGAGGTGGACGCCGACTTCCGGAGCATGACGCCGCTGGAGCTGGTGCCTGGACGGGGGGCGATGCTGCTTCGCCTGTCCGGCTACGAGGGCTCGTTTCAGGAGGCGCGTGTCCTCACGAAGGGGGCCAACGTCCCCGCGGTGGCCAGTGTCTCGGTGCTCCAGGAGGCGGCGGCGCGAGGCATCCCCGTCCTCCACCTGTTGCCTGGCAGCGCGGTGACGGGGCTGACGGCCTCGCCCGAGATCCTCCGGGATGTCGCCGATCAGCTCGCGCGAGGGCGGGAGGTGCTCATCCCCGCCATGCCGCTCACGCTGGAGAACTGGACGGGGACGGGCTTCATCGCCCGGGATCCGGCCACCGAGGAGGGCGGGTATTTCCTCTCGGGCCTGGTCTCCGGTGGGCAGACCATCGTGGCGCCCCAGTTCTGGACGGACGCGGAGCTCGTCGAGTGGTTGAGCCGCCCCGATGCGCCCAACGCCACGGATGACCTCTCGCAGGTGGCGCGCATCATCAAGGTGGGAGCCACGGATTTTCAGACAGGCACCGTGGGCAAGCCGCTGGGCAAGCCGCTCGTCGTCTACGTGATGAC
>JAFGNZ010000085.1 GCA_016926755.1 Myxococcaceae bacterium
GCAAGCTAAGCTGGCATGCGTGCCCCTCCGCCTGCTTCTCCTCCTCGTCGCCGGGTGCGCTTCGTCAGGGCAGGAGCTCCAGCGCGGCTCGGCTGTTACGCCGGGGCCTCCTCCTCTCCGCCCTGGCCATGGAGCCCCCGTCGTCGGGCAACCCGGACAGCAGCCCCAGGCGTTGCCGCGCAGTGCTCACCGCCGCATTCTCCCTCCCTCCAGGGCGCCGGGCATCTGGGCGGGGGATGCTCCGCGGGAGAGCCAACCGCGGCCCGGCCAGGAGGAACCACCCCCAGCGCCACAAGACGCGCAAGGAACCCCCATGGATGAAGCGTTGGCCGAGCGCATCCGGGCGGCGTTGCAAGCGTGCGCGGACAAGGCCTATGGCGACACGCTGCTCAAGCACCTGGGCGGCAGGCGGCCCACGGACGCGGAATGCGATCACCTGGTCACCAGCGCAGGAGGGGAACAGATGACCCTGGCCATGTGGCTTGGGCTACGGATGCACGACGAAGCGCAACGGTGCGCGGGAGAGAGATTGAGCCAGCTCAAACCGCGCGGCTTCAGTACGACTCCCCGGTACCGGCGCGTGCCCAAGGACCCAGCGAACAAGAACCCAGATCCGAAGAAGCCGGAGGATTGGCGCACGGAATGGATCGACCCGCGCAGGGAGTCCTTGCTGCGAAGCGCGGAGAAGCTGGGGACCATCGTTCCGGACATCGTGCTCCATGATGGTCACCCACTCCTTGTCCAGAAGGTGTTTGATTACAAATTCCCTTGCAAGAGTGGCAGGCAGCCCAGGTGGCGAGAATATCCGCCCGGCCACCCGTACCAAGGCAGATACCAAGATAGAGTTTACAAGGATATTCTGAAAGTTGACCCTCAACCCATCTCGCCGAAAGGGGGGGCTTAAGCCATGACTGCCCGCTATCCACGCCTTTGCGAATACACCGACCATGGCCATGGGTGGGTGAGTTTTCGTGTGGGCATGAGCTTATGCTTCTACATGTGCCGCCCCCACGAGGAGATTGCCTCTTCCGTCATGCGCGCGCTGGATATCTATCTGGAAGCCGTGGGCGGCCCACAGGCGCTCACACAGTATGCTGGTTATGAGGATGAGACGCAAACGCTCGATGCCGCTAGCTGGGAGTGGGTGAGGCGGAAGATGAGCGGGCCTCAGGTAGGCTCTGCCCGTCTGTACGATGATGCCACCGAAGGACGTTACCGTTTTGAGTATGAAGGCCAAGATCTGAGACCCGAACCCGACATTCTCAGGACTGGGCCCGTCAACTTTGTCACCTTGTGGTTGCCGACGGAGTACCTGGAAACACATGGGCCAGCCCGTGTGCGTGAATTGGCACTCACGCTCGCATCCCTGTTGCCATTCGACTCGGGGCACTGCGGCCTGTCGTTCAACTCTGACTTCCTATTTGGGGAAACCTATCAGAGCATCAAGAAAATCTGCTTTCGCTATCCGGGGATAGACATTCCCATGCTTGGGAACCTGGGTTCTCTCCTGGGCACCCGGATCGATGGCGTCCATTGGCTGAACTTCCTGGGGCCGGTGGTCTTGAAATCGCTGGGAGGCGTGGAGGCCTTGCGAGCGCGGATCTCCTCCCCTGGGACGACAGTCCAGGAGCTCGGCGACAGCCGGGCGCTCGTGACCTTGGGCGAGTGGCCCGAAGCGGGGGACCTCGAGGCAGGGCAGGACTTGCCGGCCTACCGCGAGCTGGCTCGGGTGCTGGAGCCCTGCCTCTTCGAGTTGACAGGCGAATACAGACCTGGGGAAGTCAGCAAGGAGGACCTACGCCGCTGGGGCCGCCGCTTCTTGGATTGACGAAGTGCCGCGCCTCTTCTCATGGCGTGGGCTTGTCCAGGCCGGCCCGCTCCGCCGCCAGCGCGCCGAGCCCCGCCCAGTCCAGCTCTCCCAACCCCCGCGCGACGCCACCGAGGTAGTTGTCCCTCAGGAGGCTGGCCAGCGGCATGGGCACCTGCGCATCCCCCGCCGCCTCCAGCACCAGCCCCATGTCCTTGAGCCCCAGCCGCATCGCGAACCCCGGCGGTTGGTACTGTCCACCCGCGATCAGCGCCGCGTAGCGCTCGAAGATGGGCGATCTCGCGAAGACGGCCTGGAACAGCTCGAGGAACGCCTTGGGCTCGATGCCGGCCTTGCGCGTCAACGCGAAAGCCTCCCCGAGCGCCTCGATCATGGAGGCGATCAGGAAGTTGCCAGACAGCTTCACCACGTTCGCTGCCGGCGCCTGCTCTCCCAGGACGGAGAGCCCTCTCCCGAGGGCTTCCAGCAACGGCCGGCACCGCTCCACCTCCGCCTTCGCCCCCGCCACGAGCACCCAGAGCTGCTTCGCCTCCGCCGCCTCCGGCCTGCCGAAGACCGGCGCCGACACATAGCCCTGCCCCGCCCGGGCGTGCGCCTCGGCCAGGCGCTCCGACAGTGCCACCGAGATGGTGCTCGAAGAGACATGGATGCCCCCCGCACCCAGGCCGGCGAGGAGTCCCTGCTCGCCGAAGATCACCTCCTCCACGGCGTGATCGTCCGCGAGCATGGTGAAGACGACCTCCGCCCCGCGCGCCGCCTCTCCTGGCGTCCGGGCGACCCGAGCTCCTTTTGCACCAAGCGCTTCAGCCTTGGCCTGGGTGCGGTTGTAGACCGCCAGCTCATGCCCCGCTCCCAGCAGGTGCCTTGCCATCGGCAGGCCCATGTTCCCAAGCCCTACGAAACCGATCTTCACGTGGCAGCTCCTCCCGTGTTGAGAGCCTACGGACTCAGCGTCAGGTAGCACAGTCGGTGCCCCTGCTCATCGTGCGAATGGAGTGGATATTGAACGGGAGCAGCCGGGGTAGCTCGGGATGAGGCAGCAGGCCTCCAGGTGCCTGCGCGCTGGCTGGCCGCTGATCCTGGGCAGGTCCGCGAGCCGTGCCCACCCTTCTGGTGGACCCGTAGCCCACGGAGGAAATCATGCCCCTGTTTCCCAAGCTCCCTGACCGGGTGAAGCCCAGTGAGTTGACGATGATCAACCCGGTGTGGATCGACATCGAGGCCAACCCGAAGGAGTTTGTCGCCTTCCCGGATGTCACCTACCTCTGGGTGATGCGCGACGACGGCAAGGTGATCATCGGCGTCGAAGAGCCATGGAAGTACCCTCAAGCCTTCGCCGATTCCGTGAAGGGCACGCTCGAGGACATGAGGAAGCACTACGAAGCCCAGCAGGAGTACTGGAACGCCAAGAGCATCCGTGATGGCAGTGGCGGGCACCCCACCCTGGCCGCCTGGTTCAGCGAGACAGGCGAGGCCTCCGGCCACGCCGGCTTCGCGTACATCGGCGGAGAGCTGCAATACGACAAGGTCGGCAAGAAGTGGATGCTGAACAACCGGTCGGGCCGCTTTGGCCGCCGGGATGAGCTTGTCGCGAGCAAGATCACCCAGCAGGAGCTCCAGGAGGAGCTGCAGGCGGCGGCCCGGAAGATCAAGCAGTGCACAGGCCTGGAGGTGACCACTCAGCTGCTGCAGTGAGTCCCGAGCTTGCTCCGCTCACCCCTGCGCTGCCAGGAACTCAGGAGGCTCATCGCGCCCCAGCGGCACCGTCCGCTGGCAGCGCACCTTGAGAGACAGGCTCCTCGGCCGACGTACCGCCAGGGCCGCCATGTGGCGGGCCGACGGCCGAAGCTGGACGAACTGCCACGCCTCAGGCTCGTCTCCCAGGCGTGGGTCGAACGAGATCCGCGGCGGCTGCCCGGGGTGCAGCTCGAAGCCAAACTGCTCCAGGGGCAGCGAGAGCCCCATTCCCCGCGCCTTGATGTACGCCTCCTTCAAGGTCCAGTACTCGAAGAAGCGCTCCCGCTGACGCGCCACCTCCAGGGCTCGCAGCGCGGCGACCTCGGAGGGCGCGAAGAAGCGGTCCGCCACCATCACCGTCTCTCCCGCCCGCTGGGCGTCCTCCACGTCCACGCCCACGTCCGCGCCGAGCACCACCGCGACGGCCACCATCCCGTCCGTGTGCGAGAGGTTGAAGCGCAGGCGCGGGCTCCCCTCCCCCTGCACCTCCGGACGCCCGTACGCGTTGCTGGTGAAGGACCACGCCTCCGGCGCCACGGGCGCGTAGCGCGACAAGGTGAGCCGCACGAGCGCATGCGAGACCAGGTACTGCAGCCGGTGCCGCTCGAAATGGAACCGCTGCTGCTTCTCCCGCTCCTGCGCGCTCAGGATCCCTCGGCAGGCCTCGAGCACCCGCGGCTCCGTGAGCTGCTCGGGCTCCGCGATCCACACGTGGACCTCGTCCGGAGGCAGCGCCATCAAGCGCGGTGCGGCGGGGCTCGACCACATTCACTCCATAGAGAAGCAGGCTCCCAGCCCCTTTGTCACGGGGCCTCACGCTCCTTCGCCTCCCGGCCCCCCTCCGTCCAGGCGGGGCTCGATCACCGGTTCCATCGTCTTTTTCGATGAATATGCGCCTTATTTCCTATTTGCCGAAGTCTTCAAGGGCCCTTACCCAAGCCACATGGAACTTCAAAGCATTGGCAGTCCCGCCCTGTGGGGCGGCTTCATCGCCTTCGTCCTCGGGATGCTCGCGCTGGACCTGGGCGTGTTCCACCGCCACTCCCACGTGGTGAAGTTCAAGGAGGCGTTGACCTGGAGCGCCGTCTGGGTGGGGCTCGCCCTGCTCTTCAACGCGGGGCTCTGGTGGAAGTTCGGCACCGAGCCCGGCGTGCAGTTCCTCACCGGCTACCTGATCGAGAAGTCCCTGTCGGTGGACAACATCTTCGTCTTCGTCATCGTCTTCTCGGCCCTGCGCATCCCCGCGATCTACCAGCACCGGGTGCTCTTCTGGGGCATCCTCACCGCGCTGGTGCTGCGCGCGGTGATGATCTTCGCCGGCGTGGCCATGCTCCAGCGCTTCCACTGGCTCATCTACGTCTTCGGCGCCTTCCTCATCCTCACGGGCATCAAGCTGTTCCTCAACCGCAACCAGGAGGAGCACCCGGAGAACAGCGCCGCCATGCGCTGGGCCCGGCGCGTCATCCCCTCGACGAGCAGCTTCGACGGGCACCACTTCTTCACCGTGGAGAACGGCCGGCGCCTGGCCACCCCGCTCTTCATGGCGCTGATCCTGGTGGAGGTGACGGACGTCATCTTCGCGCTCGACTCCATCCCCGCCATCTTCGCCATCACCCAGGATCCGTTCATCGTCTTCACCTCCAACATCTTCGCCATCCTCGGCCTGCGCTCGCTCTTCTTCCTGCTGGCGGGCATGGTGGAGAAGTTCAGCTACCTGAAGGTGGGCCTGTCCGCCGTGCTCGTGTTCGTGGGCGCGAAGATGACGCTGGTGGACGTGGTGAAGGTGCCCGCGTTCGTGTCCCTGGGCGTCATCGCCCTGCTCATCGGCGGCTCGGTGGTGCTCTCGCTGCACAAGGCGCGCGCGCTGGAAGCAGCGAAGCCGCGCGAGGGCGGCGCCTCGCCCCCCAAGCAGCCCGAGGCCGCCTAGCGGGCGATCTCGAGGAACCGGAGCCAGGACTCGACGAGCTGCTCGAACTCCTCCAGCAGCAGCTCCCGAGAGCGCCCGGGCACCTCGCACTCGCTCTCGATCACCACGCGCGTGCGGTTGAGCTTCACGCTCCAGGAGTCGCCCTCGGCCACCCAGGAGGAGTGCTTGCCCCCGCGCAGCGCGCGGCTGATGTCGAGCAAGCGGCGGCAGAGGCGGACGTCGTTGCCCACCTCCTCGGACAGGTAGTGGGCGAGGATCTCATCCGGCGGCTCCGCGAGGGCCGTCACCTCTCCCTCCTGATCCCATGTGAACCGCAGCTTGTGCATCCTCTGTCCCTGCTGCTCAGTGTCTCATGGAGATCCCTCGTGCGCAGCGGGCCTGATGCACCGCGGCGCCGGTCTGCCCACCAGCGGATACCTCCCTTGCGTGAACCGGCGGGTACCGAGCATTGAAACCCGGGAAAACCAGGGGTGCACGGCAAGGCTCAACGGGTGAACGGAGCCACGGCGCACGACGGGGCGGAAAAGCAAGAGGCCGGAGTCCGCTGGAAGTCCCCAGCAAGCTCCGGCCTCTCTCGAGTGGGCGCAGCAGGGTTTGAACCTGCGACCCCTGCCGTGTGAAGGCAGTGCTCTACCGCTGAGCTATACGCCCGTCAGGTGGTGCAACGCGGGGGTAAATGCCATCCGCCCTCCCACGTGTCAACGCTATTCAACGCGACCCCCGGGGTTTCCATTTCGGGGAGGACTCACCCCTGGGAGAGGGTGTCCAGCTTCTCATCCAGCTCGCGCAGCCGACGCTTGAGGTTGGAGAGCTTCTTGCCCACCGCCTTGAAGTCGCTCTTGGGGGCGAAGCTGAAGGCCCTCATCAGCTCCTCCTGTCCCTTGTCGAGCGCCTGCTTGCCCCGCTGCACCGTCCCGATGGCGTTGGCGATCTGCATGGCGCGCTTCTCGTCCGCCATGAGCTTCTCCATCGCCCTCGCCGAGACGCCCAGCGCCCGCTTCTTCAGCTCCTTGCCGATGCCCATCCGAGCCTGCCTCCGCGGCCTTCACCGCTCGTCGAGGAACTCCGTCTTCAGCTGCGCGAAGACGCGATCCGCGATCCCCTTGTAGCGCATCCGCTCGATGAGCGGCTGGAGATCCCCCTTCACGGAGATGCGGCGCTTGAGGACGGCCTCCACCGGGTCCAGGGTGCCCTTGAGCAGCTCCTTCCACACCGTGTAGGGGGCCCGGGCCACGTACGCCGGCTCGAACTCGTCCAGATCGTCCGGATCGGCCAGCACGCGCAGCTTCTCGATCCGCCCGTTCCTGGGGACCAGGTGGATGACGAAGGCCTCGGCCAGCTTGCCCGGCTCGGCGTCCACCACCGCGCCAAAGTCTCCCGTCCACCCCTGGCCCGCCGCCAAGGACTCGGGATCCGCGTTGGTGATCCGCACCGCCTCCTCGCACCACTCCTTGGATGGAAACTTCGCCATCGCGCCTCCCGCTACCTCCTGCGGAACACCTTGGTGATGCTGGAGAAGAGCCCGCCCTCCTCGGCCTGCCGCGAATCGCGCTCCACGGGGGGCGGCTCCTTCGGCAGGGCCTCCTCGATCGCCCGCTTGAGCGCCTCGGGCGTGTCCCGGGTGGCCAGATCCACCTTCCGCATGGAGGAGCCCTCCTCCACCATCACCTGCAGGAGGCACTCCTCGGTCAGCTTGAAGTCGATCTTCCGCCCGGCGAACGTCGCCGGCAGGCGCACCGTGCCCAGGTACTCGTTGTCCACGATCAGGTCGCTGTCGCCCTGGTAGATGTCCAGCTCGATGTGGGGGGAGCTGGGATCCTTCGGGACGGGCAGCCGGAAGCTGCGCACCAGGGGGATCAGCGAGTTCTTCTCGATGATGTGCCGGACGCGGTTGTTGGGCAGCCCGTAGCCGATGGGCATGGACAGCGCGTCCAGCAGCGTCACCGAGTCGATGCTGCCCAGCGAGTCTCCCAGCAGCGCGGCGCCCAGGGCCACGCACTCGTCCGGGTGCACGCCCTTGCGCGGCGGCTTGCCGAAGTGCTCCTGGATCTTCTGCTGCACCAGCGGCATGCGGCTCTGACCGCCCACCAGGATGATCTCGTCGATCTCCGAGCGCTTGATCCCCTTCTCCTCCAGCACCCGATCGCAGATCTCGAAGGTGCGGTTCACCAGATCGCCCGTGAGCGCGTTGAGCACGTCCCGGGTGAGGGGGATGCGCAGATCCACCGGCTTGCCCTTGCGCTCCTCGATGTAGGGCAGATCGATGAGGACGTTGAGGCGCAGGGTGAGATCGATCTTCGCGGCCTCGGCGGCGTTCTTGATGCGCTGCAGGGCGATGGGGCTCTGCGACAGATCGATCTTGTGCTCCTCGAGGAACTTGTCGAGCACGTAGTCCATCACCCGGTTGTCGAAGTCCACGCCGCCCAGGAAGGTGTCACCGCCGGTGGCGAGCACCTCGAAGACGTTGCCGGTGAGCTGGAGCACGGACACGTCGAAGGTGCCGCCGCCCAGATCGTAGACGAGGATCTTCTGATCCAGCCCGCGGTTGAAGCCGTAGGCCAGCGCGGCGGCGGTGGGCTCGTTGACGATGCGCTTGACGTCGAAGCCGGCCAGGCGCCCGGCCTCCTTCACCGCGTTGCGCTGGTTGTCGTTGTAGTACGCCGGGACGGAGATGACGGCCTCCTGGATGGGGCCACCCAGGAACTGCTCGGCGATGATCTTGAGCTGGCTGAGGATCAGGCTGGACACGTGCGGCAGGGTGTACAGCTTCCCGCCCAGCATCACCGCCGCGTCCCCGTCCGGGCCCTCGACGATCTCGTAGTTGAAGTAGCCCTTGAGCTCCTCCACCACCTTGGAGTGGTACTTGCGCCCGATGAGCCGCTTGGTGCCGTAGAGCGTGTTCTTCGGGTTGGTGACCATCTGGTCCTTGGCGACGCCGCCGACCAGGAGATCCCCACGCCCCGAGAGCGCGACGACGGACGGCAGGATCAGGTTGCCGCGGTCGGTGGGGACGATCTTCGGGATGCGATTGCGCACCGACGCGACCAGCGTGTTGGTCGTGCCCAGGTCAATCCCGACGATGCGAGGTTTTTCCGCCATGAGGTCGAAGGCGCTGGCCGAGTGGAGCCTCACCGCCCGGTGAGACTCTGTATCACGTCACCGCCCTCCACGCCCGTTTCTGGTCAACCCCGCTACTCCTCGGACCCGGACTCCGGCCCGGCAGGGGGCCCCTTGCTCGGCTCGCCCCCCCCCTGTAATCCCCTCCCCCCCTCCAGGCGGGGGAGCACCGGCGTCTCCATCGCTTCCAGGATGAGCCGGTCATAAGGAGCGTCCTCCCCCACCGGCAGCTCCTCCACGAAGCGGGACTGGTGGAGAATGACCCGGGCCCCGTCCTGGGGGTTGGTGGTCAAAGGATAGGTGAGCGCCAGCTCGTCCCTGGCCCGGGTGACGGCCACGTAGAACAGGCGCCGCTCCTCCTCCTCCTCCTCGGGGTTGCGGATGGCCGTCACCAGGGGGAAGCGCCCCTCCACCAGCCAGATGACGAAGACGGCCCTCCACTCCAGCCCCTTGGCCTGGTGGACGGTGGACAGCGTGAGGAACTCGTCCGGCGCCTCCACGGAGGTGGCGTCCTCGGCGGAGAACTCGGAGACCAGGGCGATCTCCGACAGGAAGCGCGGCAGATCCTCGAAGCGGCCGGCGTACTCGGCCAGCTGGCGGAGATCGTCCTCGCGGCGCTCCTCGGTGCCGAACTCCTCCCGGAGGTACTCCCCATACCCGCCCGACAGCACGTCCTCGATGAGCTGCCCAGGGGTGCGGGCCGCCTCCTCCCGGGTGAGCCGGGCCATGAGCGTGGAGAGGCGGATGAACCCCGTGCCGGCCTTCCGGGGCACGTGCCGGCGGACCTCCGGGTGGCTCAGCCGCTCCTTGAGGGGCAGCTCCGGCGGCAGGGCGAGCAGGGCCGCCCAGAGGGCCTCCGCGGTCACCTGCCCCACCCCGGACACCAGCTTCACCACCCGCTTGAAGGCCAGCTCGTCCCCAGGGTTGTGGGCCAGGCGCAGGTGGGCCAGCACATCCTTGATGTGGGCCTGCTCGAAGAAGCGCACCCCGGAGCGGACCCGGAAGGGGATGCCCCGCCGCGTCAGCTCGAGCTGGAGCTCCATGGAGTGGCTGTGCGCCCGGTAGAGCACCGCCATCTCCTCCAGCGGCACCCCCTCCTCGCGCAGCTCCAGCACGCGCTGGGAGATGAAGGCCGCCTGCTCGTCCACGTCCCGCGTGGGCACCACCACCGGCTTGGGCCCCGAGGCGCGCGCGGCGGTGAGCTGCTTGGGGAACTGGCGCTGGTTGAGGGAGATGGAGGTGTTGGCCAGCTGGAGGATCTCCGGGGTGGAGCGGTAGTTGCGCGTGAGGTGGTACACGCCGCAGCCCGGGTAGCGCTGGGGGAAGTCGATGATGTTGGTGAAGTCCGCGCCCCGGAAGCTGTAGATGGACTGGCAGTCGTCCCCCACCACCGTCAGGTTCTTGCGCTCCCCGGCCAGCAGATCCACCAGATCGCCCTGCAGGCGGTTGGTGTCCTGGAACTCGTCCACGAGCACGCACTGGAACCGCTCCACGAGCTGGGCCCGCACCGCGGGGTGCTCGGCCAGCAGCCGCTTGAGGTGCAGCAGCAGATCGTCGAAGTCCATCAGGTTCATCTGCTGCTTGCGCTGCTGGAAGCGCAGCGCCACCGCCAGCACCTCCTCCGCCAGCGGGACGAGCTGCGGCCGCTCCTCCACCAGCACCTCCACCAGCGAGCGCTGGAGGTTGATCGCCGTGGAGACCACGTCCAGCACCACCTCCGCCCTGGGGAAGCGCCGCTCCCTCGAGATCTTCCGCTCGGCGACGCACGAGGCCATCAGATCCCGCGCGTCCTCGCGATCCAGCACCGTGAAGCCCTGAGAGAAGCCCAGGTTCTGGCCGAACTGGCGCAGCAGCGTGTGCCCCGCGTGATGGAAGGTGCCGCCGAGGATCCGGCGCACGTCCACGAAGCCGCCGGCCAGCTCCTCCACCCGGCGCGTCATCTCCCGCGCGGCCTTGTTGGTGAAGGTGAGCAGGAGGATCCCCTCCGGGGGCACCCCGCGCTCCAGCAGCCGCGCCACCCGGAACGTGAGCGTGCGCGTCTTGCCCGTGCCCGCCCCGGCGATGACCAGCGTGGGCCCCTCCCCGGCCTCCACGGCCCGCAGCTGCTCCTCGTTGAGGAGCGCCGCGTAGTCGATCCGCAAGGCGGGGGGCTTCGCCTGAGCGACCTTCAGCGTGTAGGTGCGCGTGGCCATGAGCCCCGAACTCTATCCCCCGCCCTCATGCCGGGCAGGGAAAATCCGTTCAGTCCCCCCGCGCCGAGCTCGCCGCGAGCCGAGCCGCCGCCGCCGCGCGGACCTCCGGGGAGGGATCCCGATCCCTCGCCAGCTCCAGCAGCCGCGGGGCCAGCTTCGGCAGCTTCGCCCCCACCGCCTCCAGCGCCGCCATGCGCTCCTTGACCGCGCTGCCCAGGCGCTCGCGCACCTGCTGGTTGCCGCACAGGCGCGCGTTCGGGTTCTGCTCGCGCAGCAGCAGCTCCGCGTCCGCCAGCCGCGCCTCCGAGAGCTTCACCGCGTCCGCCGCCACCCGCTCGAAGCTGCCGAGATCCTCGGGGAACTCCGTGGCCTCCTGCCGCGCCCGGGCGATGGCGCCGGCCGCGAAGCGCGCGTTCTCCGCCGCCGCGCAGAGCTGCCGGGCGGAGGCCAGCGGCACCCCGCCCTCGGAGGACACCACCTCCTCCCGCGCCACGCCGTGCGCCCACAGCGCCAGCTGCCGGGCCGCCACCGCCGCGGAGAAGGGCTGGCGCCGCTCCTGTCGGATGCGCACCCAGCGGCGCAGCACCACCGGATCCGGGTTGCCGGCATCGAAGGAGCGCTGGTACTCGGTGGCCGCCAGCTCGAGCTGCCCCGTCAGATCCAGCAGCGCGGCGATGGTCAGGTACACCTCCGCGCTGCCCGCGCGCGCGCGCAGGCTCTCCAGCCGCACCGCCACCTCGTACTCGGCCACCGCGCGCGGCAGGGCGCGCAGCACGCTCTGGAGGCTCTCCAGCGCGTACAGGCGGATCAGCGGGTTGCGCGCGGTGCGGAAGGCGTTGAGCAGCGGCTCCAGGGCGCGCACGGAGACGTGCTGCCCCAGCTCCTCCGCCGCCTGCCAGCGATCCAGCGGATCCGTCGCGCCGAGCGCCTGCTGCAGATCCCCGAGCCCGCGCAGGTAGTGGCCCACGTGCGCGGCCCGGGCCAGCGGCTCGCTGGACGAGAGCGCCTCGCGCGCCGCCCGCGCCCGGGCCAGGCGCTCCGGGAAGTCCTTCAGCCGAGGCCCCAGCGGGTGCGCCTTCACCCGCGCCTCGGCCTCCTCGAGCAGCCCCGACACCAGCAGGCCCTCCACCTCCAGATCCAGCAGCCGCGCCTTGGCCTCCTCGCGGTGCTGCCCCGCGGGGAAGTCCCGCAGGTACGCCAGCAGCTTCGTCGCCCCCGAGGCCCGAGCCTGGGCGAAGGCCTGCTCATCCAGCCGCGCCTCCACCTCCTGCCGGCGAGGATCGTCCCCCACCTCGCGCAGGAAGGCCGAGAGCCGCTTCGGATCCTCGCTCGTGGACAGCTCCTTCTGCTCGGCCTCCGCCAGCAGCCGCCGGGCCTCCTCGCGCTGCGCCCCGTCCGGGTGCTCGGCCAGGAACTGGCGCCAGGCCGCCGCGGTGCCCGCCTCCTGCGCGGCGTTGAAGCGCAAGCCCTCCAGCAGCGCCTGCGCCGCGCGGGCCTGCGCCGCCTCGGGGTGGGCCTCCAGGAAGCGCTTGTAGGCCAGCACCGTGTGGAGCTGCTGCGCCTGCGCGAACTCCAGCTCCTCGACGCGGGCCTCGGCCGCCTCGGCGAGCTCGTCCTTCGGGTACTCGCGGAGGAACTCGCGGTAGGCCTCCACCGTGTCCGTGTCCTTCGCGCGCTGGTACGCCCGGGACGCACACCCCGTGAGGAACAGCAACACCGCGAGACCAAGGATCCTGGGCATCACCCCACCATTATCCCACCTGCCCGGAAACGGAAAACCCAAGCTCCACGGCCGGTTGCCTGGGTAGGTTTTTTGACGACACAGGCTGCCGGCGGGAGCATGTAGCACATGGACTCACAGGGAGCTCTCATGAGGCACGTCGCGCTGCTGGCGGGGATGGTGTGGATGACGGGGTGCGCCACGGGAGCCGCGGGAGCCCCGGGAGCGCCGCTCGGCGGGCGGATGGCCTTCGAGAGCCTGCGCTACCGGCCCTCCACCCCTGCGGCCATGCCGCGTGCCATCCCCGCGGAGCACGAGGCGCGCGAGTCCACCGTCGCCCAGGCTCCGTCCCGTCCCGCGCCGCGTCCGGCCGCCGTGAAGCGGCAGGTTTCCGCCACGAAGGCGCCAGCTCGGGTGGCTCGCGCAAAGTCCAAGCCCAAGTCCGTTCCCAAGAAGCGCCCGCAACCGGTGTCCCACCCCGCCGTGTCCCAGAATCCCCGCGAGCAGGTGCTCGCCACGGCGCGGGGGCTGGTCGGCAAGACCCAGGTGAAGGTGGCGGGCCGCGCCTGGCCCTCCGACTGCACGGGGTTGGTGGATGCGGCCTACGCGCAGGCGGGCATCTCCCTGCGGAGCACCTGGAAGCCGGGAGACAACGGCGTCACCGCGCTCTACCGGCACGCCTTGAACCACGGCCGCGTGTACAACGGCCGGCCCGTGCCGGGGGATCTCGTCTTCTTCCGGGAGACGTACGATCAGAACCGCGACGGCCGGCGCAACGACGGGCTCACGCACGTGGGCCTCGTGGATCAGGTGGACGCGGACGGCACCGTCACCGTCATCCACCACGTGAAGCGCGGCGTGATGCGCTACCGGATGAACCTCTCGCGGCCCGGCGTCGCCCGGGATCCGAAGACCGGCAAGATCCTCAACGACACGCTGCGCGCGCCTGGCGCGGGGAAGATGTTCGCGCTCACCGGACAGCTCTTCGTGGCCTACGCGAGCGTGCTCCCCTCCCCGTCCACTCCGGTGGCCGTGGCGCGGCGGTAGGGCTGAGCGAACCTCTTCAACGAGCGAGAGGACTCACCCCAGCCACGTTGGCAGGAAGCCCGAGCGGGCCATGTCCGCGTACGAGCGGGCGTACGTCTGGAAGATCCGCTTCTCTCCCAGCCGCATCACGACACAGTTGCGCTCGTTGGTGGAGAGCTTCCCCTCCTCCAGGAGCTTCTCGTCCTCCTCCACGGACGTCTCGTAGGCCTTCAGCCGCTCCTCGCAGGCGGCCACGAACGCGGGGATGAGCTTCTGCTCGTTCTTCGTGCTCAGGATCGCCCTCGAGCGGCTGCGCGGATCCGGAGCGGCCTTGAGGAGGGCCATCTCCTCCCCCTCCGCGTGGACGACCCGCAGGAAGGAGAACATGTCCTTCAGCATCTCGGTGTCGAACTTGAGCATCAGCTTGAACGTCCGCATCTCCAGCGGATTGCCGAACCCCAGCAGCTGCTGCTTCTCGGCGGCGAACGGATCCTCCGCGGGCAGGTTGAAGAGGAGCGAGACGTCGTTGTGCTCGTTCTGCTCGTGCACGAACCCGTACTGGAGCAGGAGCCGGAAGTTGCTCTTGTTCCCGTAGGAGGTGAGCAGCTCCCGGCCCTGGGGCACCGGGCTCAGGCTCCGCAGCTCGAAGTGCGTCCCGTCCTCAGACAGGCCCCAGTGCGTGTCCCAGGGCCTGCCGTCGTTGATCATGTCCGCCAGCGGCACCAGGCAGGCGGCCATCTCCCCGTTCTGCTTGATGGCGAAGGTGCGCGAGAGCACCGCGTGGTGTGCCCACACGAAGTCCTCCTGGGAGAACCGGCTGAACCCCGGGACGGCCTCGCACAGGTGCGCATACCGGATCTTCAGCGTCTCCCGCTGGGCGTCGATCATCTCCTTCAGGAACGAGCCCTTCAGCAGCGAGCACTCCCGCTCGTTGAAGGAGTACGGCAGCGTGGGGAAGGACGTCGGCAGGGAGTCCACGTACGGCTTCCAGAAGGAGGCCTCCCCCCGCTCCCGCTCCTGGAGCAGGAAGGCGAACAGGTACGTCCGCTCATCGTCGAACCGGGCGTGGGCCTCCAGGAGCCGGCCGATGTCGGAGCTCCGGACATCGTCGACCGTCAGCGCGAACCGGCGCGGGATGCGCATCAGCTTCTCCTGCGGGGCGATGTCCTCCCGAGCCCGGATGCCACGCTCGCCCCCGCCCAGGGAGACGACGTGGAACTTGGAGAGCTGGGCTCCGCCCTGCTCGATCCAGCGCAGGAGGTTCTCGGTCGTCCGTTCCGACTCGGCGTGCGTGCTCATGGGCCGCGGACTCTAGTCCGAGCCCGCGAACCCACGGAAGCCCGCTACCGCCTCAGGAGGCGCGAGCGGTGCGATCCCAGGCCGCCTTCTGCGCGTTGCGCAGGAACCGCCAGAAGCCCACCACGATGGCCAGGTTCATCGTCACGAAGTAGTACGCCACCGAGGCGATCCGGCGCCCCGTGCCCTTCAGCACCCCCGCCTTCCCCAGGTACGCCAGCGCGTAGAACAGCACCTGGGTGAAGAGCGTCAGCCGGTAGAAGACGCTGTCCAGCAGGAACAGGTTGGCCAGCAGCGCCACCGCCATCAGCGCCGGCGCGCACCAGCGCAGCAGCTTGTGGGACCAGAAGGCGAACGCCGGGAAGCCCGCCGTGGGCAGCAGCAGCCCCGGCACCATGCGCAGGCTCTGGAAGTTGCCCGCCGCGATGCGCGCTCGCCGCACGAACTCCTTGTCGTAGTCCTCCGTCGTCTCCTCGTGCGCCACCGCCTCCACCTCGTAGACGACCTTGTAGCCCTGCTCCAGGATGCGCAGCGGGATGACGAAGTCATCCACGATGGTGGACGGCGGCAGCTGCGTGAACAGCCGCCGGCGGATGGCGTACAGCCCGCCGTTGGCCCCCACCACCGCGCCCCGCTTGCCCTCGTAGAACTTGATGAGCGACTCGTAGCTCCAGTACGTGCTCTCCTCGTAGTCCTGCTTCGTCGGGTTGTAGAGCCGCAGCTGCCCGCAGACGGCGCCCACCTCCGGATCCTCGAAGTGGCGCACCAGCGCCTGGATGGCCTCGGGCTCGATCATCGTGTTCGCGTCCGAGAGGACGATGATGTCCCCCTGCGCCAAGGGGATGCAGCGGTTGAGCACCGTCGTCTTCCCCGCGCGCGGCGCAGACGACAGCCGCACCCGCGAGTCCGTGCACTGGCGGACGAGCTCATCCGTGCCGTCCGTGGAGCCGTCCGAGCCGATCAGCACCTCGAAGCGCTCCACTGGGTAGTCCAGCGCCAGGCTGTTCGCCAGCTTCTGCCGGATGCAGCTCGCCTCGTTGTAGGCCGACACCACCAGGCTCACAGAGGGCGCCGGCCCCGCCTTGAGCTCCGGGCGCTGGCCCTTCTCCGCCCGCATGGAGCGGAAGGTGTGAAGGACCTGGGCCACGCCATCAATCGCGAACAGCCACAGTGGGTAGAAAAAGTACGTGTGCAGCAGCAGCAGCGCCGCACACCAGAAGAAGACCTCCGCCATCACCCTCGCCTCCGCGTTCCCTGATCCTCGTACCTGCCGAGGGATCAGCAAGCGGCATGCCGGAGCCCCCGGGGTGCCTTCCCTTGGAGTGCGGAGGAGCTGGGCCTCGACGACGCGTGCGACGCTGAACTTTCTCCAGCGCTGAGAGGAGTGCGGGCTGAAACCCTGTCAGGGTTTGAGCACGGGCGAGGAAGCCCACTTCTGGAGCTGCCGAGCAAGCGCGTGGTTCGGGTTGAGCGCCACCACCGTGTCGAGCAAGGTCTGCGCCGTGGCCGGATCCCGCTGCCGCAGCGCCAGCCGCGCGCCCAGCATGTAGGCGCGAAGGAAGGTCGTGTCCTCCTCGCGCACCTGTTGCAGCGCCTCGGCCAGCTCCGGCAGCGACCCGGGCGGCGAGCGGGCGTTGAGGCCGTACTGGGCGCGCGAGAGGGCACTCCAGTGGGGGGGAGACTCCACCTTGCGGAGCCGCTCGGCCAGCGCGAGCGCCTGGGGGGTGCCCTGGACGCTCTCGTAGACGGCCTGAGCCTTCACCCGCGCCACCACATCGGCGGACGGCTCCGTCTCCGGGGCCGCGCGGATGACGCCGAGGCGCTTCTCGAGCTGCTTCGACAGCTCCGCCACGGTCGCCGCGAGAGGACGCTTCTGCAGGCCGAGGGCCGCCAGCTCCTCGCTCTTCAAGTTGACACGGCCCTGCCAGTCGGCGGGGGACTTCGTCAGCTGCAGCTCGGAGATCTCCTCCTGGAGCTGCCGCTCCTGCGTGTCGATCCACTCGAGCTCGACCTTCACGTCATCGAGCTGCAGCGAGAGCGCCACCACCAGCTCCGCCTGGGCCTCGGTGAACTTCGGGTACCTGCCCACCAGCGCGCCCAGCTGCTCGATGGCCGCCTGGCGGGAGGCCACATCATCCCGCCGCAGCAGGCTCACCGCCTGATCCTTGGCGGACATCGCCTCGGGCGGCAGCTCCGAGCCCTGGTTGCGCCAGACCGGATACGAGAGCCAGGCCGTCAGCCCCAGCGCCACCACGGCGCCCAGGATGAGCAGGAGGCGCTCCCTCCCACCTTCAGCCGCCTCTGGGGCACGCCTTGCGCTCGCGGGCGGCCCCGAGGCGAACATCTCGGGTGGCAGCTCGAGCGCGGGAGTCCGGCGCGAGGAGGACAGCCCCCCTGCTCGCTCCGGAGCAGGCTCCGGCGGGTGGGAAGGAAGCGCGGGCGACGGCTGCGAGAGGGGCTCCCCGGGCAGCGCGATCGCCGGGACGGGAGGCACGCCGGGCCGAAGCGCTCCCATCACACTCAGGGGCGGGCTCGGCTCGGGCCCCGGCTCGGCCATCCAGGGCCCGGAAGGCCCTCGGTCTCCAACAGCAGGCAGAGCCCCCGGGGTCGCCTTCCGAGCCTGGACCTCACCGGCACCAAAGCTCTGGGTGGAGGAAGGAGTGGGGGGCTGGGACGAGAGGGATGCCGCACCGAAGACCTGCGTCGTCGCGGGCGGGGGCACCTTCGTGGGGACAGAGGCCGCGCCGAAGACCTGCGTCGTTGCCGCCGAGGGCAAAGGGCCAGGCACGGCCGCCGCACTAAAGAGCTGCGTCTTAGAGGTCGAGGGCGTTGGGGGCGGCAAGGAGGCCGCGCCAAACACCTGGGTGGTCGCGGATGAGGGCGGTGGCGCAGAAACGGTGGCGGCTCCAAACACCTGCGTCGTTGCCGCCGAGGGCAGCGGAGCGGAAGCGGTGGCGGCTCCAAACACCTGCGTCGTCGCCGCCGAGGGCAGCGGAGCGGAAGCGGTGGCGGCTCCAAACACCTGCGTCGTCGCCGCCGAGGGCAGCGGAGCGGAGGCGGAGGCTGCGCCAAACACCTGCGTCGTCGCCGCCGAGGGCGCTGGAGTCGGCAAGGAGGCCGCGCCGAAGACCTGCGTCGTGGCGGGCGAGGGAGCTCGCGGCGGCGGTGCGCCAAACACCTGGGTCTTGCCCGCGGCGGGCAAGGCCGAGCCGCCCAGAGCTGCCACGCCGGCTGTCGGTGTCCGGGAGCCGTCCGCGCCGTTGGAGGAGCCCTGCTCGGCGTCGGAGCTCGGGCCCGGAGGTGACAGTGCGCCGAAGATCTGCGTCGTCTCGGGGGCGGGAGCTGCCGCGGCGCCCCCCTGCTTCGAGGCCGCCGCGTAGGGGCTCCCGAAGATGCGGGTGGTGTTCACAGACGAGCTACGAGAGATCTCCCCGTCCTTCGTCGCCGAGCTGCCGGGGGTGCCCTGCGCCTGCCCCGGGATGAGGACCTCCCCCGAAGGGGTTGCCGTGAAGACGAGGCGGCAGCGCGTGCACTGCACCGACGCCCCCGCGGGTGGCAACAGCCGGGGATCGATGTCGTACTGCATCGCGCACTGAGGGCAGGAGAGCTGCACACTCCGTGCTTACCACACAGGCCCGGAGGACGGCGCCTATCGAAGCTCGGTGGCCGCCTGAAGGGTCTCCAACCTGGCAGCTCCAACGCCGGAGACGGCGTCCACTTCTGCCCAGCTCGAGAAGCGCCCCTGGGCCTCGCGGGCCTCCACGAGCTTGCGCGCCAGGGAGCGCCCCACGCCCGGAAGCCGGGCCAGCTCCTCCTCCGTGGCGGTGTTGAGATCCAGCTTCAGCCCCAGCGCCAGGGCCTGCGCGCCGGTGGGCGAGGCGCCCTCGCCGCAGACAGCCACCCCTTCCCGGATCCGCACCGCCGAGGGCTCGCAGTCCAGCGCGGGGGAGGAGCTGGGCCACCCCCAGCGCGCCACCCCGCCGAGCGCCATCAGCCCGAGCGCCGCGGCCGCGAGCGAGCCCGTGCGGTTCACGCTCAGCCCTTCAGGGAGACGGACTCGGAGACACCGGCCGCCTCGGGCTTGTCCAGGCCGAACGCCGTGTGCAGCTCCCGCACCGCCAGCTCCGTGTAGTTGGAGTGGATGACGCAGGAGACCTTGATCTCCGAGGTGGAGATCATCTGCACGTTGATGCCCGCGCCCGCGAGCACCTTGAACATCTTGGCCGCCACGCCCGAGTGGTTGCGCATGCCCACGCCGACGATGGACACCTTGGAGACGTGGTCATCGGTCTCCACGCCCTCGGCCTTGATGGCCTTGGCCATCTTCTTCACCACGTCCTTGGCCTTGGTGAGATCCGCCTTGCCCACGGTGAACGTCAGATCCGTGCGCCCATCCTTGGAGACGTTCTGGACGATCAGGTCCACGACGATGCTCTTCTCGTCGAGCGCGCCGAAGATCTTCGCCGCCACGCCGGGCACGTCCGGCACGCCGCGAATGGCGATCTTCGCCTCGTTCTTGTCATAGGCAATCCCGCTCACCACCACGTTTTCCATCGAAGGGTCCTCCTCACACACCAGCGTGCCCGGGTCCTCCGTGAACGAGGACTTCACCCAGAGCGGCACCTTGTACTTCATCGCGAACTCGACCGAGCGGATCTGCAGCACCTTGGCGCCCACGCTGGCCAGCTCCAGCATCTCCTCGTAGGAGATGCGGTCGAGCTTGCGCGCCGCGGGCGCCACGTTGGGATCCGTGGTGTAGACGCCGTCGACGTCCGTGTAGATCTCGCAGGCATCGGCCTTGAGCGCCGCGGCCAGCGCCACCGCCGTGGTGTCCGAGCCGCCTCGGCCCAACGTGGTGACATCACCGCTCTCGGTGATGCCCTGGAAGCCCGCCACGACGACGATGTTCTTCTTCTTCAGCGCGGCGAGGATCCGCTCCGAGTCGATGCTCCTGATGCGAGCCTTGGAGAAGGCCTCGTCGGTGACGATGCGCACCTGGTGGCCCATGAAGCTGACCGCCTTGCGCTTCTGCGCCTGGATGGCCAGCGCCACCAGGCCGATGGTGACCTGCTCGCCGGTGGCCGCCACCACGTCCTGCTCACGCTCATTGGGCCGATCAGTGATCTGCGAGACGAGCTTGAGCAGCCGGTTCGTCTCTCCGGACATGGCGGAGACGACGATCACCACGTCATGCCCTGCCTTCTGAGCCGCGATGCAGCGACGCGCCACGTTCTTGATTCGCTCGACGTCGCCGACAGAGGTTCCACCGTACTTCTGGACGATGAGTGCCAAGGTGCCTGATTCCCTCTCTGCTTGACGAACGGACCCTATTGGGCGCATCCCCCGCGTGTCAAAGCTGCCGTGCTACACCCCTCGTCACTGTCCGCCCGCGCGTTGGGCTACGGTGCGCGCCTTTCATTCGTTGGAGCTCCCATGTCCCTCCCCCGCCTGCTCATCGATGGAGACACCCTGAAGCTGGAGGAGATCCTCCAGGTCGCCCGCCACGCCGTCACGGTGGAGCTGTCCCCCGAGGCCGCCGCTCGGGTCCGCGCCTCCCGCGCCTTGGTGGACCGCGTGGCCGCCGGGGATGCCCCCTCCTACGGCATCAACACCGGCTTCGGCAC
>JAFGNZ010000086.1 GCA_016926755.1 Myxococcaceae bacterium
GAGGTGCCCTTCCACGCGCGCGTGGTGGCCGCCACCAACAAGCGGCTGGAGGCGGAGGTGAAGGCCGGCCGCTTCCGCGAGGATCTGCTCTACCGCCTCAACGTCATCACCGTGGATCTGCCGCCCCTGCGCGAGCGCACGGGGGACATTCCGCTGCTGGCGCGACACTTCCTCGCGCAGATGCGCGAGGAGCTGGGGCGGCCCAACCTGGACTTCGCCCCCGCGACGATCGAGGTGCTGGAGCGCTACTCCTTCCCAGGCAACGTGCGCCAGCTCCAGAACATCGTGGAGCGCGCGGCCACCCTCGCGGACGGGGATGTGCTGGGCACGGACTCGCTGCCCCTGGCCCTGCGGGGTGAGCGCGAGCCGGAGCCGCATGCCGCCGGAGAGGTGGAGCTGCCGACGGGCTTCTCGCTCGAGCGCCACCTGGACGACGCGGAGCGGCGCTACCTGCTGGCCGCGCTCCAGCGGGCGGGAGGCGTGAAGACGCGCGCGGCGGAGCTGCTCGGGCTGAGCTTCCGCTCCTTCCGCTACCGGGCTGCCAAGCACGGCCTGGGGGACCGTGAGGACGGGGGCGAGCCCGGCCAGGCCTAGCGCTCCGCCAGGCCCGTGGGCCCGCGGACGCCCGGGCTCCTACTTGAAGTCGCGGCGCGAGAAGAGGATGACCGCGATGATGATCATCACGGCGGAGTAGGCCACCGCGTAGAGCATGGACGGCGCGAGCTCCGCCACGGGCGTGGGGATCTCGTAGGTGGCCTGCACGCGGTAGTTGAGCCGCGAGAGGTTGGGGAGCGCGTAGTAGGTGGCCTTGCCCACCCACTGCAGCAGGGGGCTCTCCGCCTTGCTCGACAGCTCGTAGATGTCACCGCCCAGGTGCCCGGCGAAGTACGCGCCGATCGTCACCGTCGCCGACACCATCTGGCTGGAGAAGCTGGACATCGCGAAGCCGATGCTGCTGAGCACCATCAGCTCGAAGAAGAGCATGCCGATGGCGACGAACTGCGCCTGGGTGATGAGCGTCCCGTAGAGGGCGATCTGCCCGAAGAAGAGCACCCCCATGGCCAGCAGCAGCGCCCCCAGCGTCAACATGTTCCCCGCGAAGCGCGCGGTGAGGAACAGGGCGCGGGAGATGGGCTTGGAGACAATCAGGAAGAGCGTCTTGCGCTCGATCTCCCGGCTCAGCATGCCGCTGGACAGGAACACGGCGAGCAGCACCAGCACGATGCTCATCACGCCGATGCCCACGTCGGTGAGCACCCGATCGAAGGTGGAGACGCTCAGGTTGGTGAGCAGCGAGGAGGCCACCAGGAGCCCGAAGGCGAACGCGCCCACCACCACGGTGACGCGGTTGCGCCGGGCCTCCCGGAAGCCGTTCAGCATCAGGGCAAGGAACGGCCGCATCATGATGTGATCTCTCCTCCGACGGTGCCGTGCTTGGCCTCGCTCATCGCCTGGAGGAACAGATCCTCCAGCGAGAAGCGCGCCGGCTGCAGCTGGGCGACGCGGCCGCCCGCGCCCAGCACGCTCTTGAGCAGCGGCTGCACGTGGACATCACTGGCGCGCACCAGCACGCGGTTGGTCAGGTCCTGTACCTGCTCGAGCGGGTGGCCCAGGCCGCGCACCGCGTCCGGCCCCAGCCCCTCGATGATGAGCTCCACCACCGGCACCTGCGTGGTGAGCAGCTCCTGCACGCTGCCCTCGCGCGCCAGCTTGCCGTTGACGAGCACCGCCACCCGGTTACAGAGCGCCTCCACGTCCGGGATGATGTGCGTGCAGAACAGCACCGTGGTGCCGCGCTCGCGCTCCTGGAGGATGAGATCTCGAATCTCCCGCCGGCCCACCGGATCCAGGCCGCTCGTCGGCTCGTCCAGGATGAGCAGCTTGGGACGGCCGACGATGGCCTGCGCCAGGCCGATGCGCTGCACCATGCCCTTGGAGTAGCGGCGGATCTGCAGGCCCGCGGTGCGGGACATGCCCACCGCGCCCAGCACCTCCTTGACGCGCTGATCCAACTCGTGCCCGCTCATGCCCACGAGCTGCCCGGCCAGCCGGACGAACTCTTCGCCCGTGAGGTACTCGTAGGGCGCGGGGTTCTCCGGCAGGAAGCCCACGTTGCGGCGGGCTTCCTTCGCGGTCGGCTCGTGCCCGAAGATGCGGGCCAGGCCGCTCGTCGCCTGGACGAGGTTCATCAGGATCTTGATGGTGGTGGACTTGCCGGCCCCGTTGGGGCCGAGCAGTCCGTAGACCTGTCCGGGCTGGATGGCGAGGGTGAGGCCTTGAAGGGCCAGCACCCGCTTGTTCATCCAGAAGCCCAGTCGATACGTCTTCGACAGGTCCCGGGTCTCGATAGCCAGCGTCTCGGGAGCGCTCATGGGGCGACCTGTGCGTCTTGTTGTTTCTGCCGTTCCTTCTCGAAGTAGTTCTTCTTGTGGTCGATGGGCTCCAGCCGCAGCGTGCTGGAGGTGGAGCCGCTCTTCCCGTCCGGACCGATGATGATGACTCCTCCCATGGGATCCACGGGGAGGCGGGGCAGGTCCCCCTTGTCGACCATCTCCGACAGCGCCGAGGGCAGCCGGCCCTCGCGCTTCTGGAAGGCGGCGATGGCGTCATCCACCTGGAGGAGCACCTTCTCGCGGTGGATCTCCAGGACGCGCTCCTCGAAGATCTGGCGCATCTCCGGATCCGTCTCGTTGTCCCGGAAGGACTCCGCCAGCGCGAGCGCGGCATCGAAGCGGCGGTTGAAGGCCAGCAGCCGCGAGGCGATCTCCGGCACGAACTTGTTCACGTTGGGCAGCGTGGCCGCGATGCGCAGGTGCTCCGCGGCGGCTGCGTGCTCTTGATGGAAGTAGCTCAGGTTGTACGCGAGGTACAGGCGCAGGGTGGAGTCCTCGGGGAAGTTCTTCACGCCCTTCTCGAGCAGCTTCCGCGCCTCCGCGGTGTTCACCCACGTCTCGCGGCCGAGGTTGGTGGGGATGGTGTTGCCCGAGTACAGGTAGACCTTGTGGAACTTGGGATCCAGGTCCGTGACCAGGTCCGAGTAGTAGAAGAGATCCAGGTACCGCGTGGCCTCCAGGCTGTGCCCGCCGCGGCCCGCGGCCTGGATGGCCTGGAGCCAGTAGTAGTCCGCGACGAGCGAGCGCTGCCCGGCGCCCACCACCTTCAACATCTCGAGGCGGGGCAGCAGCGGAGCCTGGTAGGGCCCGCGAGGGGGCTCCCGAGGGGGCTCAGCGAGGACGGCGACGGTCACGAGCCCAGTCAGCAGGATTGGCAATGTGATGAGGGACTTCATCGCTTTGGACCGCTGCAACATACCGGCAGGGCGCGCGGTAGACCAGAGAGACGGCAGGAGAGAGGGCTCGCCTCCCTAGTCGCAGTTCACGTCATCGTTGATGAGGAAGGGCTCACCCGCGGCGACATTCAACGTGACGCCGCCCGTGCTGGGGCAGATGGGGAGCAGCGTTCCATCGGAGGAGGAGACCAGCCAGCTCTCCGTTGTGTCAGCCAGGTTGTTGTCCACGTCCCCAGCGGCGTAGGCCAGGAAGTCCCAGCTCCCGCCAGCCCCGAAGATGCCAGGCGCCATGCCCAGGCCGTTCGCCGTGGCTCGGGTGTTCCACGTGGCGGAGCCAGGGGGCACGAAGGTGAAGAGGGAAGGGTAGACGCCAACACCGAACTTGAACTCGTCCGCCCCCACGCAGTCATCATTGGGGTTCTGCACCACGTCGACGCCCGAGCGATCCTCGTACTGGGTGCAAGGGCTGTTCATGTGGTAGCTGTAGCGGTTGCCTCGCTCGGGGTTGAAGCCTGGAATGCGGATCTGCGAGCGCGGTCGCTCCGCCAGGGTCCTCATGCCCGTGAACAGGGTCTTGAGGTTGGCGTTGGCCTCGGACTGCCTGGCGCGGGCCTGGAAGCGCAGGAAGTTGGGGATCGCAATCGCGGCCAGGATGCCGATGATTGCCACGACAATCATCAACTCGATGAGGGTGAAGCCACGCGAGTTCAGCCGGCGCATTGCACGTTCTCCCGAACGGAAAACAGGCCAGGATGAGTGGGCATCCTGGCCTGTCGTTGCTGTTCAGCCGAGGGCTGTATTACGGGCCGCAGTTCACGTCGTTGTTGATGTTGAACGGCTCGCCCGCGGCGATGTTCTCCGCGCCAGCAGGAGCCGGGCAGACGGACAGGAGCTGGCCATCCTCGGAGGAGATCGACCACATGTCGGACGGGTCAGCGGCCGTGAAGTCGTTGTCCACGTCGCCCGCGCCGTAGGCCAGGAAGCTCCAGTTGCCCTGCACGCCGAAGATGCCGGAGGCCGTGGTCATGCCGTTGCCGCTGCCCTTGGTGTTCCAGGTGGCGGCCGCCAGGGGGACGACCGGGAAGGTGGCGGGGTAGACGCCGACGCCGTACTTGAACTCGTCCGCGCCGATGCAGGTGTTGGTGCCACCGCCGGCCGCGTCGATGCCGCTGCGGTCCTCGTGGCCACCGACGCAGGCGTCATCCAGGTGGTAGCTGTAGCGGTTGCCGCGCTCCGGGGCGAAGCCGGTGGAGCGGATGGTGCCAGGAGGCATGCGCTGCTGGGTGCGCAGACCCGTGAAGAGGCTCTTGAGGTTGGTGTTCACCTCGGACTGACGCGCGCGAGCCTGGAACCGGATGAAGTTCGGGATCGCGATCGCCGCGAGGATGCCGATGATCGCCACCACGATCATCAGCTCGATGAGGGTGAAACCACGATTGCGACGGGTCTGGGTCATGATCTGCTGCTCCTTGCAGTCGGCGAGGACTGGGGGTGAACGACAGCCCGTAGTCATAGCAAGGGACACGCCAGTTGCGCCAGATCCGCTAAGTGGCCTGATCTTCTAGCGGGAGGGTAACGGTGTTCGGATCAGGACAGGGCTGGATCGACAAATTTTGGCACCCGGCGACGAATTTGGGCACCCGGGGCGGAGAGGCTAGCCTCGCCAGCTACGCTATGGATCCGGAGTTGCCGCCCTTTCTCTCCTCGGTAGTGACTGTCTGGCTCTTCGTCCTGGGCCTGTGCATCGGCAGTTTCTTGAATGTCGTCATTGCGCGCGTGCCGCACGGGGAAAGCATCGTCCGGCCACGCTCCCGGTGCCCGAAATGTGGGCATACGCTCGCATGGTACGAGAACATTCCGCTCGTCTCGTGGCTGGCGCTGCGCGCGCGGTGCCGCGGCTGCAAGGCGCCCATCTCCGTGCGCTACCCGCTGGTGGAGCTGCTCGTCGGCCTGCTCTTCCTGGCGTGCGTGCGCCGCTTCGACTTCTCCTGGGAGCTCGTCTCCGGCCTGGTGCTCGTCACGCTGCTGGTGCCGCTCACCTTCATTGATCTGGAGCACTGGATCCTGCCCTTCTCGCTCACCGTCCCCGGGATCATCGCGGGGGTGGCGCTGGCCGTCCCCCGAGGCGGGGAGGCCGTGCGCGACGCGGCCCTGGGCGCCGGGGTGGGCTTCCTGGCCTTCCGCCTGATGGAGTACCTGGGCTGGAAGCTGTTCCGGAAGGAGGCGCTGGGCGGAGGGGACAAGTACCTGGTGGCGATGCTGGGCGCCTTCCTCTCGTGGAAGGCCCTGCTGGGCATCCTCTTCCTCTCCTCGCTTCAGGGGGCCGTGGTGGGAGTGCTGCTGATCGCGCTCACGGGCAGGGCAGGACCGAGGAGTGAGGCGCCGCCAGGGAAGGAGGGCGCGCCGGAGAAGGACACGCCAGAGCCCGAGCTGACGATGACGTGGGAGTTCACGCGGCCAGGGCGGCCCCTGTGGCGCAGGCTGGCGCTGGTGCCCTGGTGCCTGCTCTTCCAGCCCATCCCGGACGAGCCGAAGGACGAGGAGGGGGAGGAGGTCGACTGGGTGCCGGGCAAGACGAACATCCCCTTCGGGCCGTGGCTGGCGCTGGCGGGGCTGGAGATCATGCTGCTGGGGCCGTGGCTGGCGCGGGTGTTGCCGCCCCAGTTCGCGATGCTGGTGGGCACCCTGCCATGAGGGGGGCCGAGGCGAGATGAAGTGGCGCATCGCCAGCGTGGCCTTCCTGCTGGGCTCGCTCTCCACGGGGCTCACCTGGCTCACGCTCCAGCCGCCGCTCATCCAGCTGATGGATGTGGCGCGTCGGCTCGCGCCGCCCGAGAGCCTCGAGGCGGAGGTGCTCGCGCGCGTGAAGGGCTTCCTGCCCTTCGCGCTGGCGTTGGATCTCGGGGTGCTCGGGGTGCTGGTGTTCTTCATCCTGGACTTCACCGTGGGCCGCCCGCTGCGAGCCACGGAGTCGGCGGTGGAGCAGCTCGGCCGGCTCGAGCTGGACCTGCCGCCGGTGTCCCGGGGCGGCCCCCTGCTGTCGCGCATCCAGAGCGCGCTGCACCGGATGGCCGAGGCGCTGCGTCAGGAGCAGGCCCTCACGCGCTCGCAGCTCGAGGCGCTGCGGCAGGCCAACGCGCGACTGGCGCGGGCGCAGACGGAGCTGGTGTCCGCCGAGCGCCTGGCCACGGTGGGCAAGCTGGCCGCGGGCGTGGCGCATGAGGTGGGCAACCCGCTGGCCGGCATCCTCGGCTACCTGTCCCTGGCGCGCATGAAGGCCACCACCCCGGAGCTCAAGGAGTACCTGGAGCGGATCGATCACGAGGTGCATCGCATCGACGGCATCGTCCGCGGGCTGCTGGACCTGGGGCGCCCGCGACCCGCCACGCTGGCGCCGGTGGATGTGGGGCAGGTGGCGGAGACCTGCGTCCGGCTGGTGCGCGCGGGCTCGGAGCTGTCGCAGGTGGAGGTGGACTTCGCGCTGGAGCCAGGGCTGCTGGCGCGCGCGGAGGCGGGGCCGCTCTCGCAGATCATCATCAACCTGGTGCTCAACGCCGCGCAGGCGATGGGAGGGCAGGGCGGCGTGCGCGTCTCCACCCGCCGTGAGGGGGGCGAGGTGCGGCTGGAGGTGGAGGACACCGGGCCGGGGATCTCCCCGGAGGTGATGCCGCGCCTCTTCGAGCCCTTCTTCACCACGAAGGAGGGGAAGGGCACGGGGCTGGGGCTGGCGGTCTCCCTGCACCTGACGCAGAGCATGGGGGGCCGGCTCACCGTGGAGAATGTCCCCGGGGGCGGCGGCGCCCGCTTCATCGTCCACCTGCCAGCCGCGTGAGGTGAGAACTACCTTGCGTCAGGCAGCTGGGACATGATGGGGGCCTGAGCGACCATGTCCACCTTCCGCTCCATCCTCGTCGCCGATGACGAGCCCTCCATCCGTCACGTCCTCACCCTGGTGCTCAGCGGGCACGGGTACGAGGTCCGCGCCGTGGCTGACGGCGAGGAGGCCCTGCGCGAGCTGGCCGCGCGCAGCTACGACGTGCTGCTGTGTGACGTGCGGATGCCCAAGCGCGATGGCCTCTCCGTGCTGCGCCAGGCGCTCGCCGACCACCCCGGCCTCACCGTGCTGGTGATGAGCGCGTACGGCTCGCAGGAGCAGGCGCTGGAGGCGGTGGGCGCCGGCGCGTATGACTACGTCCAGAAGCCCTTCAAGCCCGAGGAGATCGTCTTCGTCCTCCGCAAGGCGGAGGAGCGCGAGCGGCTGCTGCGAGAGAACCGGCGCCTGAAGACGGCCGGGGCCCCGCCGCCCGAGCGCATCCTGGGGGAGAGCGAGGGCCTCAAGGCGGTGCTGCGCCAGGTGGAGCGGCTGGCCCCGGTGCACACCACCGTCCTCATCACCGGCGAGAGCGGCACGGGCAAGGAGCTCATCGCCCGGGCGCTGCACGAGCGCTCGCCCAGGGCCGCGCTCCCCTTCGTCGCCGTCAACTGTGGCGCCATCCCCGCGGGCCTCATCGAGAGCGAGCTGTTCGGCCACGCCAAGGGCGCCTTCACCGACGCGCGCACCGCCAAGCGGGGCCTCTTCAGCGAGGCGGACGGCGGCACGCTCTTCCTGGACGAGGTGGGCGAGCTGCCGCTGCCGGCGCAGGTGAAGCTGCTGCGCGTGCTCCAGGAGGGGGAGATCCGCCCGGTGGGCGAGAGCCGCTCGGAGCGCGTGGACGTGCGCGTGATCGCCGCGACGCTCAGGGATCTGGGCAAGCTGGTGGAGCGCGGCGAGTTCCGGGAGGATCTCTACTACCGCCTCAACGTGGTGAACCTGCGGATGCCGCCCCTGCGCGAGCGCCGCGAGGACATCCCCCCGCTGGCGCGCGCCTTCATCCACCGCTTCAACCGCCAGCTCAACCGCGAGCCGCCGGTGGAGGGCCTCAGCCCCGAGGCCCAGGCGCTGCTGGAGGCCTACGCCTGGCCCGGCAACGTGCGCGAGCTGGAGAACGCCATGGAGCGCGCCGTGCTCCTGGCGGACGGGCCCCTGCTGCTGCCCGCAAACCTCCCCGAGCGCCTGTGGACGGCCTCCCCGCCTGCCAGCCAGCCTTCCCCGGTGCAACAGGCCAGTAGCAGCGATCTGTCCCTCAAGCGCGCCATGCGCGAGCTGGAGGAGTCATACATCCGCGCAGCCCTGCGCCGGACCCACGGCAATCGCACCCGGGCCGCGGAAGTCCTGGACATCAGCCATCGCGCGCTCTTGTACAAGATCAAGGAGTACGGAATCGATCCGGACGCCGAGGCTGAGAAGGGCAGCCAGGCGCCCAGCTGAGCACAGTGTGGGGATTTGACGGAGCGCACCGGAGGCCGGAAAATCGGCGGCCGCGGTGTCACGAGGGAGCGGCCGAAGGGCATGGAGCAGGTGCCCGACTGGTCGCGCAGCGAGCGGGCGCCGGTCGACTTTTAGGTGGGGTTGCGTGCTGGTGCTACGCTGGCGCCTCTCCACGGGAGAACTGCATGGCGAAGGGCAAACTGGCACTGGGTCTCGATATCGGATCCACCTCTGTGAAGATGATCCTCCTCAAGGAGCAGCGCAAGCGTGGCGAGGTCGGCTACGCGCTGCAGAGCTTCGGTATGAAGCCGCTGCCGCCGGAGGCCATCGTCGACGGCGCGTTGATGAACTCCACCGCGATCGTCCAGGCGGTGCAGGAGCTGATGAACGAGCTGAGGATCAAGGGCAAGGAGGTCGCCATCGGCGTCTCCGGCCACTCGGTCATCATCAAGAAGATCCAGATGCCCCGGATGAGCCAGGAGGAGCTCGAGGAGAGCATCCAGTGGGAGGCGGAGCAGTACATCCCCTTCGACGTCAAGGACGTGAACATCGACACGCAGATCCTCGACGCGGGCGCCAATGACGCCACCGGGCAGATGGACGTGCTGCTGGTGGCCGCCAAGAAGGACATGATCAACGACTACACCACCGTGGTCTCCGAGGCGGGGCTGGCGCCGGTGGTGGTGGACGTGGACGCCTTCGCGGTCCAGAACATGTTCGCCGCCAACTACGACGTGCCGGACAGGGAGACCGTGGTGCTCATCAACGCGGGCGCCTCGGTGGTGAACATCAACATCATCTCCAACGGCATCACGGTCTTCACCCGTGACGTGACGATCGGCGGCAACCAGTTCACCGAGGAGATCCAGAAGCAGCTCAACGTCTCCTACGAGGAGGCGGAGGCGCTGAAGATCGGCGGCAACCGC